>RDYJ01000042.1 GCA_004293145.1 Nostocales cyanobacterium
CCCCACAACCTTCTCCCAGCTTTCCCATTTAATCTTTCATGGGTATCATTTAACAAAGCTGGAATATCTAAATTTTCAGGACATTTCGGTAAACAATCTCCGCATTCTGTACAACGATTTCCCTTCATTCCTGGAAACCAATGACCTGCATTTTCAAACATTGCATAACGATATTTTCCATAATCATTCATATCATAAGCAACTGCTAAATTTCTTAATCTTAAAACTTCAGGAATATTGATATTTTCAGGACAAGGTAAACAAGCATAACATTGACTACATTTATCAGTTCCTAAAACCTGATTTTGCTGATTTTCTAATCTTTCAAAAACCTGAATTTCTGCTGCTGTTAACTCACCAACATTATCAGCAACTGCTAAAGGTGCAATTAATTCTTCTGGAGTTGCAGCACCTACACTTAAAGTTGTAATCCGTTTATCACTCAACAAAAACCGATAATTTAATTCTAAAGGTGTAAATGGTTGACAAAGTTCCTTTAATTTATTCGGTGGTGTATAAAGTCTTCCTCCTTTATCAGCAGGAGAAATTATAAACACACCCATATCTTTTTCTGTAGCTGCTTGAATAGCTGAATTATTACGTTGGAAAAAATAATAATAATGAAGATTAACAAATTCAAAAAAACCTGTATTAATTGCTGCCAAAATAATCTCTAAAGCACCATGAGTAGAAAAACCAATATGTTTAACTCTGCCATCATTTACCGCTTCTTGTACAGCTTGCATACAACCGTTTTTAGCTTCTACCCATTGCAGATGTTCCCTGGTATTTAATCCATGAATACCCAAACAATCTAAATAATCTAAATTTAAACGTTTTAAAGATTCATCTATGTACCGACGCATGGTGTCAGCATCAGCACAGGGGGGAATTTTAGAAGTGATATATAATTGATTGCGTGGTACAGACAAACCGCTTTTTATCGCTGTACCTAAATACTCCTCACTTTGACCATAACCCCTAGCGGTTTCTATGTGATTAATTCCCAAAGATAAAGCTTTTTCAATAGTTTTTTGGGCAGTTTCTACGTTATTTAAATAACGCATTGTACCCAAAGAAAAAACCGAAAGGTGTAAATTTGTTTTACCAAAACGGCGATATTTCATAATGGGTGATTGGTGATTGGTGATTGGTGATTGGTGATTGGTGATTGGTGATTAGTAATTAGTAATTTGGCATTCTTCCCAGTCACCAGTACCCAGTCCCCAGTCACCAGTCCCCAGTCACCAGTCCCCTATTTAACTATCACCATTACCAAATCGCTTAATTAAATCTTCAGGACGAAGATTAGAAATAAATTCCCGGAAGGCTTCTTGTTCAGCTTCATCAGCATCACGGTCAACGGGAATAGAAGCATCTGCTACTACTTCTTCCATCACCCAAATAGGTGCATTTGTCCGTAAAGCAATAGCGATCGCATCACTAGGACGGGCATCAATTTCTTTTTTTACCTCGCCTTGCTGTACAATTAAAGCAGCATAGAAAGTATCCTTTTGCAAAGAATGGATAATTACCTTTTCTAAGGTCATATTCCATGCTTCCAAAATATTCACCATCAAATCATGAGTTAAAGGTCTAGGTGGTTTTTGATGCTCCATAGCACCCATAATTGCCCTAGCCTGATCCTGACCGATATAAATTGGCAAAGCCCGACGATCTGAACTATCTTTCAAGAGTACAATCGGACTGCGGGTTATGGCATCTAATGCTATACCAGCGACTCTCATTTCAATCATTGGCTAACCCTCAAAAATCCTTTAATTGCTTGAGTGTTATGTGGCAAATAATACCCTTGGTTGGGTTTTTCTAAAACAGAAGTAAACATAGGGCTTTTCTTCTCTAAAATTGCTTCTATTAAACTCCGAACTTGTAGTGAACACCAGAGTAAATCAAAATGCTCTCCCAAAAGAATAATCGTCTTACCCAAGTATGCCTTGAGATTGATGTTAATGTGTGACTGTTGATCCACCAAAAAAAATGGACAGAAATTATCTGCAAAAGTTTTACATTTTTGGTCGGAATTATTTAGTTGATTTCAGCCAAAATTAAGCAATAAATAGAGTTAGTTTGGCAAAAAAACCATGTTTACAGGATTAATTCAAGGATTAGGTACAATCAAACCCTTATCAAACGATTCTTGGCAGATTTCTTTTGTCAGCCACTCAGATGCCATTATGCAGGATTTAGCTTATGGCGACAGTGTAGCAGTAGATGGTGTATGTTTGACAGTCGAAGAGATTTTAAAAGACGGCTTTATTGCCACCGCTTCACCAGAAACCCTGCGTCGTACCACTTTAGCTAGAGAAGAAACACAGGCCAGATATGTCAACCTAGAAACGTCGCTGCGAGTGGGTGGTAAAGTAGGAGGTCATTTTGTCATGGGTCATGTAGACGGCATGGGAGAATTAATTTCATCAGCACAAACAGCCACCTCTTGGGAAATGACCTTTGCTGCACCCGATGCGATCGCTCGCTATATCGTCCCCAAAGGTAGCATTGCCATCAATGGTATTAGTCTGACTGTAGCCACATATCAACCCGAACACTCCCAGTTTACAGCAGCAGTCATTCCCCTCACATACTCGGAAACAAACCTGAGTCATTTAGTCCCTGGTAGCTGGGTAAATCTAGAAGCAGATATCCTCGGTAAATACGTTGAAAAATTCATCTCTCCCGGAAAAACCCATCATCAAGAGGATATTACACCCGCATTCTTAGTAGAACACGGGTATTTATAGGAGGCAGGAGGCAGGAGGCAAAAGGCAAAAGGCAAGAGGCAAAAGGCAAGAGGCAAAAGGCAAGAGGCAAAAGTTAATATTCTCCCCCTGCTCCCCTGCTCCTCTGCTCCTCTGCTCCCCTGCTCCTCTGCTCCCCTGCTCCCCTGCTCCCTACTGTGCCTGTGCTGTACGTCTGCTATACAACAAGTTACTGAGTCCAGCTTGTAGCTGTACACCAGGGTCAACAGCAACCCAGCCGTTAGCTGTCAGATGACGGACTTCAAAATGGAGGTGAGGACCAGTAGAGTTACCAGTGCTACCAACTCGGCCAATTACAGTTCCTGGTTCTACCCACTGACCGGGACGCACCAGGATTTCCGACATATGACCATAGAGAGTTTGTTGAGCAGAAGTGTGATTAATAGTTACAGCTAAACCATAACCACCCATCCAGTCAGCAGTCTCAACTTGACCCTTAGCAGCGGACAAAATTGGTGTTCCTGTAGGCGCACCAATATCTGTACCCGCGTGGAAACGGCGATCACCGGTAATGGGATGAATCCGCCAACCAAATACAGAAGTAATGGGTGCAGCAAAAGACACGGGGAACATCACTCCACCAGAACCGCCCCGATAGGCAACAGCATTACTGTAAGGAATTTGTGGTAAAACCGAAGCCAGCGCGAAGTCGTAGGAGACATTACTAGGACGGGGTGCAACGTTACCTTCTGCCATTGGTGCAGGTAAACTCCCAAAACTGGGGGCAATAGGTGTAGCACTCACCGTTGTACTTGAGGAAAACTCGCTAGGTTGAGGGATAAACCGATGAGGACGATAGGCGGTTTTTGTATGACTGCTAGGATCAGCTTGGGGAGTACGCCAACTCTGATTATTATTGACAGCAGCAGCAACAGCCCTAACTACACTCCGGGGTTCTGGGCTAGATTTAGTGGCTACTGGCGATGCTGTGGGCGCTTTATCTAAACTAGCGGTTTCACTTTTTTTGATCCAACTGGGTGCTGATTTTTTGGGTGAATCAGCTACACGGGGACTTTCAATTGCTTTCTTACCACAAGCACCAGCAGCAATTTCTTTTTTAGAGAAAACTGCTTCACAACCGCTAGAGCGTTCTGTGACAACTACAGAACTGGGTGCTTCATAGTTGCTAGTTGCAGTCCCGCTGTATTCTGTGGGATCAATGTAAGTGTTATTGTAATCTTTAGTTTTTCTTGCCGTCGTGCTGCCACTATCCTGAGAGTTATTTGCTGGTTTAGCCACTTCTGTGGGTTTTTCAGCTGCGGAACTAGCAGGAGTTTTGGGTTTTTCAGCTTGGGAATTGTCCACCTTTGGTTTGGAGATTCTCACACGTACTTCCGGTTGAGAAATTTCCGCTTGCGGTTGAGAAGTTCTCATGATGACAACAGGTTGAGAAGTTCTAACTGGTGCTACCGTTTGGCTAACTTCTTCCTTGAGGAGTCTCTTTTTGAGTCTGACTCGCCGTTCAGCAAAATCTGGCTGTGATTGTACTGCTTCTGGGGCAGGATTTTCTTTTTTTGCTGGTTCTGTTACAACTTTTGTTGGCTGGGAGCTTTCAAAGGTGGGAACAATATTATCTACTGATGATTCCGTTTGAGCAATCACAAAACCACCACTCAGAAGGCTAACGCTGCTCAACCAACCAAGACTTTGGGCTGGTAATGTAGAAGCAAAGCGTTTATTTTTTAAACCTTGAGTCCGCTTCTTTAAGCGATTATGGGCAGATTTATCGGGCTGCGTCATTTTTTCTCTCAGTTGTGTGTAATAAGTTTAAAGAGATGATGCCAAAAAAGCTTTTAGCAGTCAGCGGTCGGGTATATGAACAAAAGTTAAACAGAAGTTTTAGAGTAACCCAAACTGATTGTACCGGGTTCGACAGAAATTTCTGTTTTTATCAGTTCCTTGCTATCATCTTCAGCCATTTTTAAGCGGAGATTTCCTTGGGGTGTCACCCCGATTACAGTGCCTAAAAGATTATTTACATACACCTGATCACCCAGGTTTGTAAGTAAATCAAGATAATGAGACAACAGGATGCTTATTCCTTCGTGATGGAGACACTCTAGACCGGATTCTATGCCCAATAAAACAGCGGCTGTGAGCATTTCTAGACCAAAAATTCCTTGAGAATTCTGGTTAGCTTGCCATGATTTTAGGTTGATCCCCGTCTCTGGTACTGCGTTGCGCCAGTTAATACCGACACCAATCACTGCTTGGGTAATTTCTCCTTTATGGACTTTAGTTTCCGTTAAAATGCCGCCTAGTTTGCAACCTTCTAATACTAAATCATTAGGCCATTTTATTCCCACACTTATGCCACACTTTCGTAATTTTGACGCAATACCCCAAGCACTAGCTAAGGTTAGTTGATAACTATTGGTGACTTCTAGTTGAGAAGCGATCGCCACCGAAAGGTATAGACCACCCGTAGGAGATAACCATTGTCTTCCCCATTGTCCCCTACCTGCGGTTTGTTGGGTGGCAATAACTACACATCCTGGTTCTGCTCCTTGCTTGAGCAAGTCCCACACTGTTTGATTTGTCGAGGGGAGACTGTCAAAAATGTGGAGAGAAAATCGTAAGTATGGATGCTTACGTTCTAAGTGTAAGGAACTTTCTAAAATTTGCCGATCAAATTCCACAGTTATTCCCCTAAATCCCGTTGTTCAAGTTAGCATTGATTGGCGATTGTGAATTTTTTGTTTAGGTTTGGTTCAAGATGCACACTTGGCACTGGCACAATTGGGAAGGTCTACCTTACCTGACTTGTAATCTTTTGGGACTTTGGCCTCATGGTTTTTTTACTCAACAGTTTTGGCCGCGGCCACCACAGGAGTTAACAAAGGTACTGCAACCACAGGCTGCTGCTTATCGTTTAAAACAGGTTCATGGTAATACTGTTTTGACTCCCCAAGAGGTGGATGAACATTTAAACCACAGTGATGATGAGTTGGCTTTGGCAGATGGTTTAATCAGTGAGCAACCTTTACAGGCAGTGTGGGTAGCTTCTGCTGATTGTACACCTGTCTTGATTGGCGATGTAAAAATCGGGCAGGTAGCGGCTTTACACGCAGGTTGGCGGGGTACAGCAGCGAAGATTGTCCCCGAAGCTATTCAGAGAATGCAATCCCAAGGCAGCAAATTACAAGATTTGCGAATTGCAATGGGTCCGGCCATCGCTGGTCAAGTTTACCAAGTTTCTCTGGAAGTTGCTGCCAAAATTGGCAGCACCATTATACCACATCATGACGATAAAAAAATAGTTGCTGCGTTACACAATTTACCTGATTCCCCCTTATTACCGGATACAGAACCAGGAAAGGTGCGTTTGGATGTGCGTCGAATCAATGCTTTACAGTTGCAGCAATTGGGAATTAATGTAGAACAAATTGCGATCGCTCCCTACTGTACCTATCAAACTCCAGAGCATTTCTTTTCTTATCGACGAGAAAAAGAGAAAAAAGTGCAATGGTCAGGAATTGTTAGTTTGTCTTAATTTCCTAACTGTATTGACATTTTGTCAGATATGTTACCGTTGTATTCAGAATAAATTAAGTAGAAAGGCGCAAAAAAACAGAAGTATGTAACAAAACGTAAAGTTGCCTCAAAACCTCTTCCCTCCAGCATAGCTGCCTTGTCATCACGACAATTTTTAACGCCGATCTACTGAGTATTTCTCTTTGATAGGCGAAAATTTGAGGACGGTGGGTATAGCCCACCTAAAACCTCTTTTATCTTTTCTTAAAAATTGTGGCTATATATTCTTTTTCCAAAAACAATGCGGTACAAAAAAGTTGACGAATTGCCCACTCAGGTATTTACACCTCTTGCCAAATCTCCCCCCAAAATTTCTATTAAGCTGAAGTTCACAATCGCGGTAATTATATCATTAATAATTGTCATGGCTGTGGGCGTAGGAAATTTAAATATTATTCAATCCAACGCCTTTGAAGAGGAAGCCAAACATCGCAGTGAATTAGTCTTAAATTTTGGACAAGCCAGCCGGGATTATGTCCTTCAACAACTATCTCCTGCGGTAGAAAAACACACTCAAGAAATGGTTTTTGAGGCTCAGTCTAATGCTTTTGCTACGCGCAAGATTTTTGAAATTTTTAATCAACAACTACCTGAATATATTTATAAACAACCTGCTTTAAATCCTTTAAATCCGGTTAATCAAGCAGATGAATTGGAGACTAAGGTGATCAACTATTTTCAGAAAAATCCCAACATTAGTAGAAAAACTGGATATATAAACAATCAAAATACAGAATTATTTTATGTGGCAAAACCAATTAAAATGGAAACAACCTGCTTAAAATGTCATGGTAGACCAGAAGATGCGCCTCAAGCAATTAGAGATAAATATGGTATAATTAACGGTTTTAATTGGCCAGTTGGAGACATTATCAGTACATTGATGATTTATGTACCCACCAAAGATTTACGCACCCATCAAGCTGTGATGATGCAGTCTATTATATATACATTTATAGGTTTAACAATTGTCATGATCATTCTTATATGTTTATTATTTGACAAGTTAGTAGGCACGAGAATTGATCAACTTTCCCAGGTAATGAATCAAGCTGCGTTACATCCTGGATCTACAGTTAGGATTAATGATCAGGGTAGGGACGAACTAGGAAGAATGGCCAAAATATTTAATAGAATGGCTAATGCTCTTGATGATGCTTACGCCAATTTAGAACATAAAGTAGCAGTCAGAACCGCAGAATTAGAAGAAACTTTGCAAGAGTTACAAGTGACCCAATCACAATTAATTCAAACTGAAAAGATGTCAAGTTTAGGAAAACTTGTAGCTGGTATTGCCCATGAAATTAATAATCCTCTCAGTTTTATTTCTGGCAATATTGATCATGCCGAAGTTTATACGCAAGATTTATTAAACCTGATAGAACTGTTTCGGCAAAGAGATTTTCAACCAGATGCTCATATTCAAGCATATATGCAAAAAATTGACTTGGAGTTTGTATATGAAGATTTACCAAAGCTATTGAATTCCATGAAAATAGGGAGCGATCGCATTAATCAAATAGTGCTAAATTTACGGAACTTTTCCCGGTTAGATCAAGCGGAAATGAAATCTGTTAACCTGCATGAAGGGATTGAAAGCACTTTAGTAATTTTACAGCATCGGTTAAAAGCAAATTCAGATTATCCCGAAATATTAGTGATTAAAGATTATACTGATTTACCTTTAGTTGAATGCTATCCTGGACAACTCAATCAAGTATTTATGAATCTGATCAGTAATGCCATAGATGTGCTGGTATCTCACTCTGAGCATAATCTTAATAAAAATGATCCAGAGACAAATTTGATTCCTCAGATTTTGATTAAAACTGAAATGGTAAATTCTGAAACTGTGAAAATCAATATTTCTGATAATGGTTCTGGGATGAATGAAAAGGTAAGATCACAAATATTTGATCCTTTCTTCACCACCAAACCTATTGGTAAAGGTACAGGTTTAGGATTATCAATTAGTTATAAAATTATCGTCGAAAAACATAAAGGCTCACTTTGTTGTGAATCAGAATTAGGAAAGGGAACAACTTTCTGTATTCAGATTCCTGTCAGACAGGCTTTGTAGTGGGAAGTAACGATGTCTATCAGTAAGACGTAAAACTTGTAATCTATCTTACTCATTTTCTTTCTGTAGTATCACTGATAGAGAAATTACTATGAGGTACTAGCTGAAACTTCTATGCGTTCTTAAACATTAAAAAATTTTATATAAAATTTCCGTAAAAACACTTGCGTAATTTAACTGAAAGTGCAAATATTGATCTTGTTAGGTCAAAAAGTTTTCTCAACAAAGGGTAGGGCTAGTATCACTAAGTTTGCTGCATTTACTACGTCAAGTAGTATATATAGTACGTATGCAATTATGTACAAAGGCAATCATTGATACTATTGACTATTTATTCTGCAAACAAGGGTTAAGTCCGTAGGGTAAAGTTTGATGTTCCTCCAATAGTAAAACCCTCAAGTTTTAATCAGCTGCATATTATGTTGATGTAGTCATTGATGCAATTGCTTCAGATGACGCAAATATCCTATGCTCCGATCTGAACAAGCTAGGGTGACAGGGAGGCTGAAAATATGGGCGCTGTGTTTCCAAATCAACTTAGTAAGAGACATTGGAAAAATGCAAATCCATTTTTTTCACAACACTTTGAAGCCATTAACGCCATCTAACTCTGTTTTCCCCACACCCAGAGGACTTATATATAAAACCCTGGCTTCACTCGGTGTGGCTATGACTACTGCTCTCAACTGGTCTGCAAGTGCAGTAGCATTTTCACCCAATATATCGAATTCCCAAATCGAATACCAAAAATTACCAAGCACTAACACATCCGTCCTAGATCCATTAATTGTTGCGGGAGATCCTAATGGAAATCCCCCAGATTCACCGATTAACCGGGTTGATCCCAATACTACCACTTCTCCCTTTGCTGGAGTAGGTAGTCTATTCATGAATTTAGGCAATGGAAGAGGTTTCCTCTGCTCTGGTGCAGCAATTAGCCCCAGACATATTCTCAGTGCTGCTCATTGTCTTGATGCTAATGATGATGGAACTATTTATTTTTCACCTAACAACGTTAGGTTTAATCTCAACTACGGCAGTAACTTTTCCCACATTATCACCGCAGCTGCCCTCAACATCCACCCTGATTTTACTGGTTTTGGCAATCCGACAATTAATGACGACCTTGCTATTATCACCCTGGAGGCAGATTTACCTACAGGAGTTCCTATATATGAGCTTTACCGAGAGCCTATTTTCCCTGGTCAGACATTAACTATGGTCGGTTATGGAACAACTGGTGATGGTGTTAATGGGTTCATTCCCAGAACTGCCAGCCGTAATATCAAGCGTGTGGGTGATAACAATGCAGACTTGTTTGAGCTAGATGACGAAGGTAGCGGAAAAGATGAAATGTTCCTTTTCGATTTTGATGGACCTAATGCTTCTACTAACTTATTTGGAGGTCTAACACTCGGTAACCATGTAGAAGCAAATATAGGTGGTGGGGATTCTGGTGGTCCGAGCTTTATTAACAAAAATGGGAAGTTTTTCTTAGCAGGTGTCAATACTTTTGGATTTACATTTCCCGATCAAACACCTGGTACTTTTGGTACTGGTGGAGGTGGGATGATTGTTTCTAGTTATCTACCTTGGATTGACAGCATTGTTAGACCAACACCAGTGTCAGAACCATCTAATATCCTGGGAACTCTCATGATTGGAGCTTTAGGCACAGGTTATTGGCTAAAACGTCAACAGAAAAAGGCTAATTGCAATTTTTTTGGTAGTTCTAAATAGGATAAATTGACACTTCCCGCGTCTGAAGACGCGGGGATTGTTAAGTCTGGGTTCTTATTTTTTCAACCTGTTAAGTCAGTCGGGGAGCAAAAACCAAGGTATGTAACAAATTGTAAAATCGCTGACAGTCTCTTCCCTCTTGCCATGCCATAACGACAATTTTCAACGCCTACCTACTGATCAGTTAAGGCTTCCTGCAACAATTCCCGATGCAAAAAAGCCCCATCTATCAAAGATTGGATTTTCTCAGATGACAAAGATTCACTTTTTTGATAATAATTAATCCAAGCTTGACTAATTACATTAGTATCATCTGGTAAATTATTTAAATCCCATCCTGGTATAGATAAATCTTCCATCAAACAGTTGATCTTGGGGTCATAACTCAAAGCAAAACAACGACAACCTTCACTAGCTGCCATAATTAAACTATGTAAACGCATTCCTATTACCATATCTACACCCCGAAACGCACCTTTTAAAATTTGCGGATCTTCTGCACAGATAATTTTACTAACATCTTTTAATTGCGATTGCATCTTTTCCGCAATTCCTAAATCTTCGCTTTTTTGAAATGGTAATATTAAAATGAATGCTTGGGTAGCTGTTTGTAAATCCACCAAAGCACGAGTTAAATTTGTTAATCTAGTTTCTGTGAGTTGGGAATGATTTCTCAGAGTAACTGCAATTCTCGGTTTTGGTAAATCTGCTAATTCTGCAACTGGCTTTGACGCTAATGCCCAAACGGGATCAGGTGCCAGGATATGAGGTATACTCCAATCTGATAATAAAGCAGAACTAGCGCGATCGCGTACACTTACTTGAATACAACCAGCAAAATTCCGCCTTGCTAAAAATCGAGTTTGGGGACGTAATAAAGGACCAATACCCTGTCCCCAAGCGATAGTTTTCAAACCCATGACTTGAGCGATCGCCATTAATCCCCCATAATAAAAAGGGCTAATGCTGCTAGTTACATCCTGTATTAAACTTCCACCACCCCAGATGAACGCATCACAAGAACTCAAAGCCTGAAAAACCTGTAAAAATGCCATGCGGTTGTAACTTTCCACACCATAACGCCGATTCGTTTCTTCAGGATTTCCAGAAAGTACCACAGGGGTGACATCAGGTGGTAACATTTGCAGAAGTGTGGCTAATAAAGCTTCATCACCACCATTACCCTTACCGTAATACCCAGACAATAAAACTCGCATCTTCACAATTTTGGATTTTAGATTTTAAACTTATGCAGTGATTATGGAAGAATGAACCGCAAAGTACGCAAAGTACACAAAGGAAAGAGGGTTTTAGAGGTATTTTGCGTAAGTCCTGAGATTTTAGATTTTGGATTACCAATTTTTTTAACTGGTTATCTACAACTGACAACTGACAACTGACTATTATGCACGCACTTTCAATTCCTACCTGGATAATTCATGTTTCTAGTGTCATTGAATGGATAGCCGCCATTTGGTTAATCTGGATTTATGGTGAACTGACAAAAAACCGTAGTTGGTGGGGATTGTCCTTTGCTATGTTACCAGCTTTAATCAGTGCTATGTGTGCTTGCACATGGCATTATTTCGACAACTCCGAATCTTTAGAATGGTTAGTCACTCTTCAAGCTACTATGACATTAGTGGGTAATTTTACCATGATGGCGGCAGCAGTATGGATTTGGCGTTCTACCAAGCCTGTCACCACAGTTGACACAAAAACTATCAAATCAGAGCCATGATATCAAAAGAAACCCTATTTGCCCTTTCTTTATTTCCCTATTTGGGTTTCTTGTGGTTTCTCAGCCGCAGTCCACAAATGCCACGTTTAGCTCTATATGGATTTTACGGCACTTTGGTATTTGTCGGCGTTACTATCCCCGCCGGAATTTATGCCAAAGTTGCTTATGGAGAACAATTAGCAAATATAGACTGGTTACATGGAGGCGCAGAAGTCTTTTTAACCCTTTCTAATATTTTACTGGTTTTAGGTTTTCGCCAAGCAGTACAAACTTTAGGGAATAGGGAATAGGGAATAGGGACTGGGGACTGGGGACTAATGACTAATGACTAATGACTAATGACTAATGACAACTAAAAAATTATGGAAGTAATACCAGCAATTGATTTACTAGAAGGTCGTTGTGTACGACTATATAAAGGAGACTATGCACAATCGCAAGTATTTAATGAAAACCCCGTTGAAGTTGCGAAAATGTGGGAAGAACAAGGTGCGACAAGATTACACTTAGTTGATTTAGATGGGGCAAAAGCTGGTAAAATAGTTAATCTAGCAGCAATTGAAGCTATTAGAAATCATCTTTCCATCCCCATTGAAGTTGGTGGGGGTTTGCGCGATCGCTCCAGTGTGGCACAATTATTTAATCTGGGCATAAATTGGGCAATTCTCGGAACTGTCGCAGTTGAACAACCCCAGCTAGTCCAAGAACTTTGTCAAGAATTTCCCCAACAGATTATAGTTGGCATAGATGCCCGTAATGGTTTAGTTGCAACTCGCGGTTGGTTAGAAACTTCTGAAGTTTTAGCCACTCAACTCGCTACCCAAATGCAAGAATTAGGTGCAGCAGCTATCATCTACACCGACATCAACCGTGATGGAACAATGCAAGGACCAAATTTAGACGCATTACGAGAACTTGCAGCTGCAATTTCTATCCCTGTGATCGCTTCTGGTGGTGTGAGTTCTGTTACTGATTTGTTAAGTTTATTATCTTTAGCACCCCAAGGTGTCACAGGTGTAATTGTTGGTAAAGCCTTGTATACTGGAGATATTATCCTCAATGAAGCATTGCGAGCCATTGGACCAGGACGTATTCAAGATATTCCACCTCATCTCGATTTTTCTAGTTTCGCCTAATACCAATTCTGTATAAAGATGCGCCGAATTATATAACTAACCGCAAAGGACACAAAGTACACAAAGAAAGAGCTAAAGAGATTTAGCGCAGTTTCATAAAGAAACGGTATAAGTTGCTCACATCAGTTAGACATAATCAATTTCTGGAATGGTTTATCTTTCTGATGTAGGTAAAAACACTACTAAGTTTTACAAGGTACATCTCATGTCTAAGCAAGAACCAAGTTCTAACCAAAATTCCCAAAAAGGCAAAACCAACAACACAGCTAAAAAGAAAAGACAACAACCACCTTCAGGATTTGGAAAACCGAAAACAGAATAAAATAAATTAGGAGTAGAGACGTTCCGGTGGAACGTCTCTATAGGAGTCAGAAGCAAGAGCTAAGTTTTCTCTCCTGACTTCCCTAACCTATAGCTATTTATTTGTTTTTTACCTGACTTTTAGCCTGTTCTAAAGCAATCTCTTTAATAGCCTGATAGGAATTGACGTTTGCAGTTCCTTCAATTGCTTTAACAGCCAAATCCTGAACTTGTTTAAGTGCAGATTCTAACTGTTTAGAGAGGTTTTGCAGTCGTGTTTCTTGATTATTAATCGTTTGTTCCAAAGATTGCAATCTCTGTTCATAAAAACGTTTTTGTCCTTCTACTTCTATAGCATATAAATCTGATTTTACTTTAGCCTGATAAGTTGCAATTCCCTTACCTTCTTCAGCGGCTTTTTTAATTGCAGCTTCTTTTTCTTTTGGAAAAGCTTCGACCTTAGTTTTCAATTCTTCAAATTCCTTTTCGCGTTCGGAAATGGCTTTTTCTCTTTCACTCCACTGTTTTTCCGTTTGTTGCTGCAATTCTGTCAATTCTTTAGATAATAACTTTTCCTGTTGTGCATATTCATCACTAGCTAACTTACGCTGAAGTTCTAAATCATATTTATATTCAGCCGCATCTCGTTGACGAGTTCTATTGAGATTATCATTGCGTTCTTTAATTGTTAGTTGATGTTCTTCTTGTTCTTTTTTCCCAGCATTTCTCAGTTCTAATATTTCTTGAGATAAAACTTCATAGCGTTCGTGATACTCTTCCTGATAAGCTTTTTCATTATCATCGTAAGATTGAATGAGCGTGTCTAAAATGTCTGCCGATATCTCTAAATTATGCAGTTGGGCTAATTGTTGAATTTCACTTGTTACAGAAGTCCGAATTTCTGATAACTCGGAAGCTTTTTTACTTAGCTGTTCTGATAATTCATTTGCAGCACTACCAAAACCTAGCTGAATTTGAGTCAAGCTTTCAATGGTATTATTCATTTTTTGCTGAATACTTGTAGGCTGAGTCATAGCTACTTTAGGTTCTGGTTTAGGTTCTGGTTTAGGTGTGGCTTTAGGTTTTTCTGGAGGTGCAGATGGAGTTTCTTTTTGGGCTTGTTCAAGTTGTAATTTTAAAGCTGTCTGTTCTGTAGCTAACTCTTCATAAGCTTGGAGAATTTCAGCTTTTGTATTCTTTTCATTTGGTTTTTTAGCTGGCATTATTTACCTCTGACAAACTTCAAAATATGTAATGATTCAGGATACAGAATATTTGATATAGTAGGGAACAGGGAACATAAAAGAAAAATGTTCTTGATCTCCTTCCTTCTTTATAATTACTACTTCCTGACACTCCTGACTCCTGAATTCTTCCCAAAATATCTACAACGCGATTCATCTCATCTAATTTTCTTGTAAAGTGGGCATTTTGCCCACATTAATGATCCAAAAAATGCAACTCCATCATTTAGAATTGCTACTATCAAAGGCTCTCATTGCCAAATCTTGCGCTTGTTTAAGTACAGTTTGTAGTTGAGTAGAAATACCTTCAATTTGTTCTAATTGTTTCTGAATTGTTTCTTCTAAGGATTGGATCTTAGCTTCATAACTCTGTTTATTAGATTCCCATTCTTTATCAAATAAATCGGCTTCAAATTTCGCTTTTTGGCTAGTTTCTTTAATAGTATCTTCCCGTGATTTTTTCACGGCTTCTTCCAACTCAGCCGGAAATGCAGCGACTTTTTGCTGATATTCAATCAATAAAGGTTGACGTTCTGTAATCATTTTCTCTCGCTCTGTCCAATCTTTATTTTTTTCCTGGGAATTTTCTTGTATTTCTAGTTCGATTTGACGTTTTCTTGCCTGATAAGCATCGGTATTAAGTTTGCGAGTAGTTTCTAGCTTATATTGATATTCTTCTTGTTCCTGCTGACGTTCTTTAGCTAGTAATTCATTGTAAATTTGTAATTTTTCTGCAAAATCAGCTTGCTCTTTTTGCCATTCTTTACGTTTTTGAGTAAGTTCTTTTTCTAGTGCTTCTTTTGTATTCGCAGTATCTTGTTCTAAAACCCTTAACTTTTCTTGATGTTCTTGAGTAAAAATATCTAAAGTATCGGCTACAATTCTAATTTGCTGTAACTCTTGCCATCGTTGTGTTTCAATTTCTATTGCTTGATTTAGTTGATCTAATTTAGAATTTTCTTGAGCTAATTTTTCAGACAGCGCATTCACAATACTGCCAAATTCTAACTGTAAATCTGCTAAACCTTTAACAATACTATCAACGGTATAGTTAGAAGCAGCAGCTAGAATTTCTTGGTTTTTAGCTTTTTCAGCTTCCTCTTGTTTTGTGGCTATTTTTGATTCTAGTGTTTTCCTATCGGCACGAATTTGTTGAAATGCTTGTACTAATTGTTGTTTACTGTCTTTAATTGCACCTGTGGTCATAATTTTAATTCCTCGAAAAAGTAGTGTTTAAGCTATGTAAAAAATATACCCTGTACTGACATAGAAATACACACCTTCTGAACTCCTAACTCAATACCAATATAGTATTTTTGTACTAAAATAGTACCCAAGCAATTTGTGATTGTCAAGGTAAAATTTCACTTATTTGGGATAAATATCATAAGTCACCGAAAATACTTGTCCGCTGGCAGTAAATGTGATTTATAATATACTCAATTTGTTATATTCAATACAATCTGCCTAAACTAGATCCTCTGCAATCAATGTGGATGAAGCGCAGCTAAGGAATTATCAATACAAGTTCAGTCTTAAAACTTTGTGCTATCAATGTATACCACCGAATTAACTAAATATTCTGCCAAAGCGGATATAGGACAAACTAGCCGCATTCTAGTAGTGGAAGATGAAGAACTCATCCGGGAAATGCTAGTTGTGGCTTTGGAAGAAGAAGGTTATGAGGTCATTACCGCTGCTGATGGACGAGCCGCTGTAGAATGTCTCAAGAATTGCCAATCCAATGCAGGGGAATTATCTTTTGATTTAGTAGTCTTGGATTTAATGCTACCGCAAATCAATGGACTGGATATTTGCCGACTTATGCGTCATCAAGGTAACTCAGTACCAATTTTGATGCTCAGTGCTAAAGGTAGTGAAACTGACCGGGTACTTGGTTTAGAAGTAGGAGCAGATGACTACCTGACTAAACCATTTAGTATGCGAGAAATGGTGGCGAGATGTCGCGCTTTACTCCGTCGTCAACGTTTAAGTATTTTGCCCCAGATACCAGTATTAAAGTATAAAGATGTGAGCTTAAATGCTCAAGAGTGCCGAGTGCTGGTACGGGGAAAAGAGGTAAATTTATCACCGAAAGAATTCCGGTTACTGGAACTATTTATGAGTTATGCTCGTCGAGTATGGTCACGGGAGCAACTGTTAGATCAAGTCTGGGGTCCAGATTTTGTCGGTGATAGCAAAACTGTTGATGTCCATATTCGCTGGTTACGGGAAAAGTTGGAACAAGACCCCAGCCATCCAGAGTATATTGTGACTGTGAGAGGTTTTGGCTATAGATTTGGCTAACTGGTAGATATAGTTGTTAGTTTTGAGTAACCATATAGCAACTAACGACTCAAATGTTTTTATTGGGATTTATTCTGGGTTTAGCAGTCGGCCTTGGTTTTTGGCTTTGGCAAAAGGTTCAACTCAACAGCTATTTACGGCGAGTTCTGCCACCTTTAAACTCCCACTCTGATCAAATAGGTTTGCCTCTGTTGTCCCGCTTCAGACAGGAAATGTCAATGGTGAAGCAACAGCAGCAGGATTTGCAGATGTCACTGCAAACCTACAAAGAACTGTTAGATTCTGCACCATTGGGATATTTGCAAGTAGATGAGGAAAATCAACTACTATGGTGTAATCAACAGGCACGGGAAATTTTGCATCTGCAAAGGTGGCAACCAGGACAGGTACGCTTGTTGTTAGAGTTAGTCAGGTCCTATGAGCTTGATCAATTAATTGAGCAAACTCGTGATTGGCAAAAGCCCCAAGTGCGAGAATGGATTTTTCACCCTTCCCGTGAAAATGCTAAAGCCATGTTAGAGTTAAAACCTTTGGCTTTAGAGGCTAATAGTGTGCCTTTACCAGCAGGTCAAGTTGGTGTATTCTTGGAAAATCGCCAACAACTGTTAGATATGAATCAGCAGCGTGATCGCTCTTTTTCTGACCTGGCTCATGAACTAAGAACTCCCTTAACTTCTATTCGGCTGGTAGCAGAAACTCTACAAACACGCTTAGATCCTCCCTTAGATCGTTGGGTGAAGCGGTTAATGCAGGAAGTTGATCGACTAATTAATTTGGTGCAAAGCTGGTTAGAACTGACGCAAATGGAAACTAATTCCACTATGCAATTACATCTAGAAGCGGTGGAAGTGCGATCGCTGATAGTATCGGTGTGGGAAACATTAGAACCATTAGCACAATATCAAAATCTTCAAATTTCTTATGCTGGACCAGAAAGCATTAGCATTGAAGGGGATAAATCCCAAATGTACCAGGTATTTCTCAATTTATTAGATAATTGTATCAAATACAGCCTTCCTGATACCAGCATTCACGTTGAAGTTAACGTCATTTCTGCAAATCAGTTTACCATAAGCGATTGCCAATCTCAACTATTGGAAATTAATATCATTGATTCTGGGACTGGTTTTGCAGACACAGATTTACCCCATGTCTTTGAGAGATTTTATCGGGGAGACAAAGCCAGACACCATGAGTCACGTTCTGAAGGTAGTGAAACAATGGCAATTACTGGCAGTGGTTTGGGTTTAGCCATTGTCCGTCAAATAATTATCGCCCACGGTGGAGTCATCAAGGCCATGAACCATCCTGAAACTGGTGGCGCTTGGATACAAATTCACCTCCCTGAAGTCATTGCAAACCCGCTAAGTGAAGACTATAGTTAAAAAAAATATTAAATTTTGAGATTAAAAGTGTGAAAGCTGTTTTTTATCATCCCAACTCCGAAAAACCAGAACCAGAACGCAATATTAGGCGGTTAGAACGCGATGTATTGCGTATGGGAGCTTTAGTAGAACAATCATTCCGCCTTAGCCACCAAGCATTATTTGCCCGCGATTTAATAGCTGCTGAGGAACTTCCCCGATTAGATAAGAAAATTGACCGCTTTTATAGACAAATAGAATCTGATTGCACATCAATCATGACACTGCAAACACCTACTGCTCAAGATTTACGGTGTTTGAGCGCTTTTATGCAGCTAGTACGAGATTTAGAGCGTATTGGAGATTACGCTAAGGATTTAGCGGAAATTGCCATTAAAATCTTTCCTTATCCGCCTCATCCTTCTTTGACAGAGATTGCGCTGATGTCTCACCATGCCCAAGCAATGTTAGCAACTAGCTTAGTTGCTTTGGCTGATTTAGATGAAGTGAATGGTAGAAGGATTAAGTTTCTAGATGATGAAGTAGATAACGCTTATGATAATTTGTATTCCATTCTGGCGCACCAGCGAGATGTACCAGGTGT
This sequence comes from Nostocales cyanobacterium, assembly GCA_004293145.1. Classification (GTDB taxonomy): domain Bacteria; phylum Cyanobacteriota; class Cyanobacteriia; order Cyanobacteriales; family Nostocaceae; genus RDYJ01. The sequence continues at coordinate 18,828 of RDYJ01000042.1, forward strand.
GATAGAGCCAATTCTACTGTTAACTTTAGCAATTCGCTGTTTAGAACGAATGGCAGATCACGCCACTAATATTGGTCAACGAGTAGCATACATTGTTACAGGTCAACGCTAGTATCAGTTATCAGTTATCAGTCTGTTTACTGGATAGTTTGGATTGATAACTGTTACTTTTTGCCTAGTTGAATTAATAATAAGTTAAATAACATACATTTCACTAAAAGCTTACCTTTTCTTAAACTTTAAGTATTAAGGTAGTCAAAGATAGTTTAAACATATTTTCTATCTAAAATATCTGTTGATCTTTAATCTATTGCACTAAGAGGTTATATCTATCCTCTGGTCTTAACCTTTGGCAACTTTTCCAGCCTTGCTAATTTTATGTATGAAAATAATTAAGCATTGTATAAATAACCTGATAGAGACGTTCCGATGGAACGCCTCTCAACGTAAATTACTAGCTATTTACAATAAAATTTACACATTACATTAGTAGTTCAAAAATGCCAACTTTCTTCACCAATCTAATCCAAAAATGAAGTTTTCTACAACTGAAACTCTAATATTTCCTCAAAGCCAAAATTTAAGCCAACATTTATTCACTCGTCGGTCAATTATTCCCGCCCGAAATGATGTATTGTGGCGAATTGAGCGTGGTATAGTGCGTAGCCTGACATGGAGCGAGGAAGGTACATCAATCACACTGGGTTATTGGGGTTTAGGGGATATAGTTGGTTATCCTTTATCAAAAGTCAAACCCTACCAAATTGAATGTTTGACAAGTGTAGAGGCAACAATTATACCACCTCATCTGTGGCATGAAGACATCAATGCTTTGTTATGTCACATCCAACAAGCGGAAGAACTTTTAAGCATATTACATCGAAAACCCACCTCATTAAAATTGTGGCAATTTTTAGTGTGGTTAAGCGAAAAATTTGGTCGTGATTTAGAACAGGGTAAATTAATTGATTTAAATATCACTCATCAGGATATATCGGAAGTGCTGAACACAACTAGAGTCACAGTTACCAGGGTATTGCAGCAATTTGAAGAAGAAGGAAAAATATCACGCCATAAACGCAGTATTGTTCTGAATTTATCACCCCAATTAACCAGGATTTAGAACAAAATATGAATATGGGGTTGTGCTAACTGGGATAAATAATGTATAGTCATTACTGAGAATTATATGTGTAAATTCCCTGAACTATCAAGGGAACTTATCATAACCTTAGATTTTTTTAGGTGTGTGTGAGAGTAAAAACATGACAAAACAATTTTGGAATGTTCTAAAAGTTAGTCCAGCTATTGCAGCCACTTTTCTGTCTGCTAATAGTGCTATAGCTGCTGAAGTTAACCAAGAACAAGCAACCAGCGTTGCTAGTTTGTCCCAAGAAGCTAATAACCTTGGTCAAGTAACATCCGTTTCCCAATTTTCTGACGTGCAACCCACAGACTGGGCGTTTCAAGCTTTGCAGTCTTTAGTTGAGCGTTACGGTTGTATTGCTGGTTATCCTAACGGTACATACCGTGGTAATCGTGCTTTGACCCGGTATGAATTTGCTGCTGGTTTGAATGCGTGCTTAGACCGAGTTAATGAATTGATTGCTACAGCTACCGCTGATTTGGTAAATAAGCAAGATTTGGCTACCTTACAGCGTTTACAAGAAGAATTTTCTGCTGAATTGGCAACTCTGCGCGGTCGCGTTGATGCTTTAGAAGCTCGCACTGCTGAGTTGGAAGCTAATCAATTCTCCACCACCACTAAGTTGAAAGGTGAGGCGATTTTTGCTCTGTCTAATGCTTTTGGTGGTGACAAAGCAGGTGGTGGAGACTTGGCAGACAACACAACTTTCTCTGACCGTGTGCGCTTGACCTTGGAAAGCAGCTTCATGGGTACAGACAAGTTGCAAATTCGATTGAATGCTGGCAATTTCACATCATATAGTGCTTCAGGTGGTGCTGCTTCTACCACAGGTACTAACATGACCCGTTTAGGTTTTGACACTGATACTGGAAACAACAACGTTGAGATTGATAAAATCAACTACGCTTTCAACTTTGGTGAAAAAATCCGCGTCAAAATTGATGCTACAGGTGCTGAGTTGAACGAGAACGTTGATGTTTTCAACCCAGACTTTAAGAGCAGTGGTTCAGGCGCTATCTCACGTTACGGACGCTTCAGCCCTATCTATCGCCAAGGTGCTGATGGTGCTGGTTTAACGGTGGAAGTGAACCCTGGTGGTAAGTTTACATTGAGTGCAGCTTATCTTGCTCCTAGTGGTGAATTATCAAGCGGGGCTGATTTTGGTCCTAATATACCTACAGATAAAAACGGAATTTTTGATGGTAACAGCACCATTTTTGGTCAGTTAGCCTTCAAGCCCAATAAAGCCTTTAATGTAGGTTTAGCCTACGCTCGGACTTATCAAAGGGGTGGTTCAGTAAACCTTTTTGGCAGCACAGGCAGCGGTTTCGCATCTACTAATACTGCCCGTAGACCTTTTGGTAATGTGGCTACCACATCCGACAACTATGGTTTACAAGCGACCTTCCAACCCAGTTCTAAATTAACTCTTGGCGGTTGGGTTGGTTACACGACCGCGCAAAGCGAAGTTAGTAATGCAGATGCTGATCTGTTTTACTGGGCTGCTACCCTTGGTCTGAAAGACTTCGGTAGAGAAGGTAACACTTTGGGTTTAATATTTGGTCAACCACCCAAAATTACTGGTGGTAGCGGTGGTGTTACTAAAGAAGACGATACTTCATATCACTTAGAAGGTCTGTACAAGATGAAGATTTCCGACAACATTATGATTACTCCTGGTGTGTTGGTAATTTTTAATCCTGAACACAACGATAACAACGACACAATTTACGTTGGTACTATACGTACTACCTTCAGCTTCTAAATTGAGTGATGATTTAGTCGCATAGTAGGTGTTTTATCAAACCTACAAATTTTAACCCGCCCTTGGGCGGGTTTTTGTTTGGGAAATTGTCAGAAATGGCTATAGCTTGCGTGACGACGTAGGAGTCATACGCCACGCTCCGCGAACAGGATTTCCAGGATTAAAGGATGAACAGGATTAAAACTAGGATTTTCTCACCTATTACCAATTTATTACCAATTACCCATAGGACTTACCTTTGGTAACTAGCCGTAGGTGATGGCGATCGCCTAAACTAAGCTATGGTTTTTACTGATTTAATTCCCTGGCTACATTTTTGAATTAATAACCAACGATCAGAATCTTTATCTAAAGCCGAAGAAACTATCCTAGTAAAGCCACGTCATCACACCTAGCACACATCATTGGAAAAATCATATATGAGTAATCTTATGCGTTGGCAATCTAGAACTGCTGCACTGATGGCAATAGCTATTACCACAGGTGCAGTGACACCCTTATTTACCTTTACCCCTGCTCAAGCACAATTCAATATTAATCAATCTCGAACAATTACTATTCCGGCAAATGTTACCTTGCCTGTGACTTACGAAAAAGAGAAGGTAATTCTTAGTCCAGGAGAAAGATTACCTCTAACTTTAAGAATAGCTAACGATGTTATCGACAGCAACAGAAATGTTTTGATTCCTGCTAATACTGAGGTTGTAGGAAGGCTAGAACCAGTTAATCTTAATAGCAGTAACAATAAAAAAGGTGTACGTTTTGTAGCACAAGAATTAGTATTTTCCTCTGGGAGACGGCAACAGATTAATGCTAATTCTCAAACAATCAGCCAAACCGAAAGAATTTCTAAGGGCAGCGATACTGGCAGGATATTAACTGATGCTGCCATTGGTGCTGGTGCTGCCAGTGTGATTTCCCTACTGACAGGTAACAAGAAGATTGAAGTTTTAGAGCCAGTTGGTGGTGCAGCGGCTGGCGCTTTAGCTAGTATACTGTTGCGGAAAAAACAACTTGATGTCTTTGTTTTGCGACCAGAAGATGATTTAGATATCACACTTAGGTCTAGTTTGGTACTAACTCGTAACTAGACTTAACTTAATTGAAGTCGTGACTTTTATTACAAATATTTGTTCTCAGATCCCCAACTTCGGTGAGAGGTAGGGGATTTATTATTTGAGAAGTAAGGTTGAGAAGTAAGGTATCTATTGCTATATCATAAGATTAAATTCATTTGCAACAGTGAGAGAAAAACTACAGGTAAAACTATTGAAATAACAAATTAAAAGAACACAGGAACTGTTTAATGTCAAAATTGTCTAGGTAGTTAACAGAGTAGTTAACAAAAAGAACAAATAATTTTTACAGGAGTAAAATCAATGTTTACTTTAAATCGCTTGCAATCAAAAACAGCCTTATTCATGGCTTTAAGTGTCACAGTTGGTACTGTAGCACCTTTAATGACATTAGCTCCAACCTTAGCTCAAACAAGTTTTTCTGATGTTTCATCTAATTACTGGGCATCACAATTTATTCAACAATTATCACAACGGGGTGTAATTGCGGGATTTCCTGATGGTACATTTCGTCCAGAAGAACCAGTGACACGCGCTCAGTTTGCGGCGATGATCAACAAAGCTTTTAGCAAGTCTGCACAAAGGCAACCAATCAACTTTAACGATGTACCCAGTAATTATTGGGCATACAGCGCCATTAGACAAGCTTACACCATTGGTTTTCTATCGGGATATCCTGGTAATGTCTTTAAACCCAATCAAGCGATTCCTCGGGAACAAGTTTTAGTTTCTCTGGCTAACGGTTTGGAATATGCTGCTGGTGGCAATATTGAAAGCACCTTGCAATATTACAACGATTCTGGCAGTATCTCCGGTTATGCCCGTACTCCTATTGCTGCGGCAACTGAGAGAGAAATTGTCGTCAACTATCCTAATGTTAAGTTTCTCAATCCTGGTGTTACTGCTACCAGAGCGCAGGTAGCGGCTTTTATTTATCAAGCTTTGGTGAGTTCTAACCAAGTTGCAGCAATTAACTCACCTTATATTGTCTCTCTGCAAACTACTCCACCACCAGTCACAACTGTAACTATTCCCAAAGGAACTGTGATTCCTGTCAAGTATGAAAAGGCAGAAAAAATTCTCGTGACTAAGGATGAAACTGCACCTTTAACTTTGACAACATCACAAAATGTTATTACCCAAGATGGTACTGTAGTGATTCCTGCTGGTAGTCAGGTGATTGGTAATCTCAAGCCGGCTAAAGGTGGTTCTCAATTTGTAGCTGAGAAATTGGTTTTGACAAATGGTCAACAATATAAAATTGATGCTAATTCTGGTGTGATTACCAAAGTTGAAACTGTGAGAAAAGGAACTAGCACCAGTTCAATTATTAAAAATACCGTGTTGGGTGCTGGTGCAGCAGCAGCGGTATCTGCGGTGACAGGCGATCGCGCTATTGCCACAGAAGAAGTTCTCGGAGGTGCTGGTATTGGGGCGCTGATTGGTCTTTTCTTTGGTAAGAGTAGTGTGGATTTAATTGCCATTGAACCCAATACAGATTTAGAAATGATCATCAATGAAAATCTGTTAATTTCGCTGCCATAGTGACTGGGGATTAGGGACTGGGGAGAAAAATTTTAGATTTTAGATTTTAGATTTTAGATTTTAGATTGGAGTTAACAAAATCCAAAATCCAAGATCCAAAATCCAAAATTGAATTACCAATTACGAATCTTTAACTTCAGGCAACCAAATAATAAATGTAGCTCCGGGATGTTGAAGTGAGGTAATCTTGGAATTAAATGCAGGGCTGAAGACTTCAATTTCTCCCTGCATTTGTGCTATCAATTGTTTAGCGATCGCAATTCCTAAACCTGTACCGGGAATTTCTGTTTGTGCTTGTACACCCCGGTAATGTCTTTCTCCCAAACGCTGTAAATCTTCTGTGGGAATACCAGGACCAGTATCACTAATGGCAATGCCTTGAAAATTTACTTTTTTCTGTTCTGATTGAATCCAAATTTTCCCACCAGCAGGGGTATATTTCAAAGCGTTATCAATAATATTACTGAAAACTTCTGTTAAGGCTTTAATATTAGCTCTGACTAACGGTAAATTTTCAGAAATATCTGCTATTAATTGCAGATTGCGTTCTTGGGCAATAGCTTGAGCCGATATTAATAATGGTGCTAATAAATCTATTAAATGGCAATCAGTCACATTTTCCCCTGTTCCTGGCAATAATAACAGTGGTTTGGCTTCTTTCTGTACAGATGCTTCCACAACTACCTGAGATTCTGGCAGGGGAATGGGTGTTAAATCTGCATCTGTTAAGTCAATGACTTGATCAAACTGTTGCAGCAGTTCTTTGAGGCGATCGCTTTCCCGGACTATACTGGTCGCCACATCTCGGTTAGGATCTGTTGGTCGTAGTCGCTTAAACAGCAATTTCCCAAAAGTGCGAATAGCAGTTAAGGGGTTGCGAAATTGGTGCAAAAGATTATCTAGTAAATCTCGTTGTTGTTCTTGGAGAATTTGCTGTTGATGTAGCTGCTGCTGTAACCAAGCCCGACGCTGATCTAAAATGCAAGCGATCGCTAGAGTTTTGGCTATGCGCTGAATTTCCCTTTCCTCCCCTTCATTCCAAGCTCGATCTTCCCTCCCGGTCACTAATAACCCCATCATCACACCTTCATAAATCAGAGGTAACACAATTTGGTTGCCACTGAAGATATATTCATCTTCTAAATTCGGTGAGGCTGTATTTGTACGTTCTGACTCCTGGGTTGAAGACTTGGAAGTTGATCCTGCTGTCAATAACTTTCCTCCTTCTGGTAACGCCAAAAAATTACCAAATTTGATTTGTTTGTTGACTGTCCCCTGAGCAAATTGCTCTCCGTGCTGTAATCTTGCTGTCTCTGGGTAAACCACTACAGGAATCAATTGCGCCTCACCTGTGGGGCTGTCTACTAATTCTTGTGTTAAATAGACAACACTCAAAGACGCTCCCAGTCCTTGGGTTAACAAAGATATTTGCTCTCGGCACAAAGCAATAAAATCAGAACTGGCAGACATTAACATTTTTTAGCTCTTGCTCAGGGTTATAGACTAGGAGGGAAAAATAGAAAAGGTGCTAAATTTTTTATGATCTCATGATCCAGCTTAACTAAATCTTCTCATCAATGCTTTATTCCGGTGAATGATATTTTTACTCCTAAAAAATGCAGAGCTAGAGACAGGAGGCTGAAATGCTTATCTAATCTACTAATTTTTTGTCTATCTTTAACTATCTAGTTATTTATACTGTACTGTACTCACTACATGAATACTGATAATTTCTCTAAAGTGCAAACAGATGACTTCAGTTGTATCAAAAGGTTAAAAACCATTGATTTTTTCAAATATAACTTATATAATTACGACGGGTTTTGTAGCTATGACTACAATCTTATAGCTTGAAAGAGGAGGACAATAGGTTGGCAAGGAGACGTAAACGGAAAAGTCGTCGTCGTCAGGAAGGACGACGGATTTTAGAACACGTGCCTCAATACAGCATCGAAAGTGGCGAAGATAAACCTGTGACAGCAGCGAGAAAATTCATTCAAGCTGAAGGAATCTTGCCTCCTGCCTTGCTACTTGTAAAACGGAACGAACACACCACAGACCGTTATTTTTGGGCGGAAAAAGGTCTGTTTGGCGCTCAATACGTAGAAGAAAATCATTTCTTATTTCCCAGCCTGAGAGTGTTGGAAGCTCCTGCTGGCCAAGAATTAGTGGCGGTGGCTGCTCGTTAACATCTAGAATGATCCTCTTACGCATTGAATATGACTTCTTACTTCTGACTCTGACATTAATTAACTGGCAAAATTGATCAGTTTATGCAAAAATTCAAATTTTTTTAAGTTTGTAGCTGAACTGCCAGTAGAGCTTACCCAAATTAGATGATCAACTCTTTTGCAGCCTAAAAATTGCCTGAATTGATATCTAGGGCTTGCTGATGCAGGAGGGAGTAGCAACAAAATCAAGCACATTAAAAAGAGCCTTGCTTCGATTTTATTGGCTTTAATTGCCAAGTTTATCTGTCAGCAGATTTAGATTTAAACAATGACAGAAATCATCAGCAAAACTGCCAACATCAGATTTGTTTTGCCTCCTCCCTACTGTTTCCTTTCCTCAAAAGTCGGTCAGAAGTTTGCACTTCATCATCAGGACGCGATTCTCTGAACCTTGGTATAGGAATCAAGGTTCAATCAAGCATCTTTAACTGTAACGCCCTCTTTAACTCAGCGAGTTCATCTCGATGGGCAACAACAGTAATTATACTTGAGGAGTGTTGTTCATTTGGGATTGCTTCCATTTTGAGTGACACTTTCTCAATTCTCCCAGCTTTTTGCCAATAAAATATACCACTCAAGGGAGATAACAGAACCAAAGCCAGCAAAAATGGACTTTGACTAGAAAAAAGTTGAGATAAAACTAGAGACAGGCAAGCAAAACCAACGGCTGCTAAAACAGTCAAAAAGACAGCTAAAAACCAGCTAGGTCTAACAAACCCTTCAAAAGTGACTTGGTTCTTTTCTTGATCTACAGCTATAACTCTATAGGATCGGGAGCAAAAATAATCCTTGAGTTGGGTCATCAAACTAGCTTCATCCTGTTCAGATACTAGCTTTTCTCTTGCTGTGCGGTCTTTAGTAGAAGCGCGAATAAAGAAAAATAGACCTACGGATAACAACAAAGTTAGCAGGAAAGTAGATGGAACAATAGCAGTATCCATAATTAATTGTTACTGTTTGACTTGATCTGACTTATTCATTATCAATTATTCTGGAAGTGAAGGGAACAGGTGACAGGTGACAGGTGACAGTATAAATTGAGTAATTACGAATTAATTACCAATTACCAATTACCCATGACCCATTACCAATTACCCAATATGTTTAATTTTTAGTTTTATGACGCAAAATTTTGAAACCCCATCCTCTAATATCCGAGCGATCGCCCAAATATTTCGCCTCGCAGGTTGGATTAGTTTCTGGATTCAACTTGTACTGGGTGTAATTTCTGGGATAATAGTATTATTATTCGCATTTTTTAGTCAAAGAGCCGGTAGTCCCAACAACAATCCTGGAACTGGATTTGGCGTATTTTTGGCTGTTTGCGGGCTAGTTGTTTTAGGTGTGGGGATGTACTTAGCCTATCGTTACACCAGAATTGGTAAACAACTAGATTCCTCCAATCCTGCCAATCGTCCCCGTAAACTAGAAAGCGTGCAATTATTAAGATTGGGACTATGGGTGAACTTGGGAGGAATTCTGGTGACACTTTTGGGAGCGCAGGCCATTGTCGGTACACTGGTAGCTAGGTCAATATCTCCACAAGCTGTAACTACCCAATTATTTGACCCCACTCGGATTATTAGCGGTTTAGATATGCTAGTAGTTCAGGCTAATACAAATACTATATCAGCGCATTTTGCAGGGCTTGTAGCTTCACTGTTTCTGCTCAATCGCATTACCAAGTAGTTTGGTAATGGGTAATTGGTAATTGGTAGAATTGCTATTATCAATCATTGAAAAGAGGTAATTCCAAAATAAATCCTGGTAAAACATCTTCTCCTGATAAAGTTGTTGGTAATGATATTATTGCTACTTGTTGATTTTGACGATAAATTTCTACTTGTTGATTTTGCGGATCAATTAACCAACCTAACCTTAAACCGCTATTAAGATATTCCTGCATTTTCTCCCGTAATTGAGTTAAAGAATCAGTACAAGAACGCAATTCTATAACAAAATCAGGACAGATTTTAGGGAATTTTTCCTGTTCTTCAATGCTTAAAGCATCCCAACGTTCATTAGCTACCCAAGCGACATCAGGAGAACGTTTACCACCATTAGGTAAAGTGAAAATAGTGGAAGAACTAAAGACTTTTCCTAGCTTAGTTTGACGATTCCAAATCACAACATCAGCATTAAACTCTGATTCTCTATTACCACTAATTGCACCCACTGGAGGCAGAATTATTAATTCTCTTTTAGCAGTTTCTTCAAGTTTCCAATCTTCGTTAATTTGACAGAGGTGAAAAAATTGTTCATCACTTAAACCCACATCTTTGATATTTAAAATTACTGGTTCAGATGTCATCATTGCTGAAAACCTCCTTATTCTTATACCAATTTATCATAAAGTTGCCTGGAATTAGATACTAAGAATTGAACGCAGATGAACGCAGATAAACGCGGATGAAAAAGGGATTTTGATTAATTTGCTGATTTTGTATGGTTCTTGTATAAAACTGGTGTTAATAATAGATATGATTGATGATGCAAAAAATGGTTTAGCAATACTAAACCCCTACGCTTAGAGGATGTTTTAAAAGTCTCTCATCATGTATCAAATATTTTCAGATCCCCCTAAATCCTCCTTAAAAAGGGGGACTTTAAAGAATTTAGCCCCCCTTTTCAAGGGGGGTTGGGGGGAATGGCTACGCCACGCTTCGCTATCAAACCGTGTCTTTGATGACAATAAAAAACTTTTGAAACAACCTCTTAATCACCACCATCAAGTACAATTGACAAAATTAACGACAACCAAAAATGCTGGATATTAAACAAATTAGAGAAAACCCCCAACTGGTACAAGAAAAGCTGAATACTCGTAGTGGTAAATATGACATTCAGCCTATATTAGATTTGAGCCAAAAACAACGGGAACTAGAAGGAAAACGCAACGAATTACAAGCCCGTAGTAATGAAATTGGTAAACTGGTCGGACAAAAGGTAAAATCGGGTGTTAATCCTCAAGATCCTGAAATTCTCGCTTTAAAGGATGAAGGAAACAGCCTCAAAACCACATTAAGCGGATTAGAACCCCAGGAAAAAGAGTTAAAAGCGCAAATTCAAGATTTACTTTTAGCACTTCCTAACTTACCCAGTGATTCTACTCCCATCGGTGCAAGTGAAGATGATAACCCAGAAGTGAGAAGATGGGGAGATGAATATAAACCGGAAAACCCGCAGATTTTACCACATTGGGAAATTGGGGAAAAATTAGGTATTCTGAATTTTGAAAGAGCGGTAAAAATTGCCCAAAGTCGGTTTGTGAGTTTGATAGGTGCGGGTGCTGCTTTAGAAAGAGCGTTAATTCAATTTATGCTTT
>RDYJ01000145.1 GCA_004293145.1 Nostocales cyanobacterium
CCGAAGTTTGGTTTTGGGAAAATAATCACTTATCTTTATATCATCTCAAAAATGATAATTATGAGCAAATTAATCAAAGTGAATTATTGCCATATTTAGATATAGATTTGTTAGTAAATTGTGTTTTAATGCCTTCCATTATTGATGCAAGAACAGAATTTATTAAAGGTATTAAAAAGTAGTAGTTCGTAGGTTGGGTTGACACAAGGAAACCCAACAATACCCACCATTAATAACTCTGTATCTGTTCACATCATCTCACCTAACCATTACCAACTATCATGTAAATAAGAGAAGACATAGTCAAGATATAAGATCAATTTTTTTGTTCACATCGCTTTTACTCATATAGACAAAGCTAAGATGCAAAAACTGCAACTAGCATATCTGGTTTCTGCATAATTAGGAAAATTTCGTAACCTACTATACGAATTGTTATAAAAAACTGCCCTAACTTATCAATAACGAAATTGTTACAACCACCAACCAGGAAACTACTAACAGTTATTTCCCCAAAGTGGCAGGTACAACAACGATAAGAACACGGATACACCATTAATTAAGTCCTGTTCCCTAAAAAAAGCCCATGACAGAAACAGCAACTACCACTGAAAAACTCAATAAATTCGAGAAATTCAAAGCCGAAAAAGACGGACTTGCAGTTAAAGACCAAATCAGCGAATTTGCCCAAATTGGTTGGGAAGCAATGGACGAAAACGACCTCAACCATCGCCTAAAATGGTTAGGTGTATTTTTTCGTCCAGTCACTCCCGGTAAATTCATGATGCGGATGCGTATACCTAACGGTATCCTCACCAGCAGTCAATTGTCAGTTTTAGCAGAAGTGATACAGCGTTACGGTGACGACGGCAGCGCAGATATCACTACTAGACAGAATATACAACTGCGCGGGATCAAAATTGAAGATATTCCTGATATCTTTAATCAATTTCACACAGTTGGTTTGACGACCATTCAATCCGGTATGGATAATATCCGTAATATTACAGGTGATCCTGTAGCTGGGTTAGATGCCAATGAGTTTTATGATACCAGGGAACTGGTGCAGCAAATTCAAGATATGCTCACAAATAATGGTGAAGGTAATCCTGAATTTAGCAATCTTCCCCGTAAATTTAACATTGCAATTACCGGTGGACGGGATAATTCAGTTCACGCAGAGATTAATGATTTAGCCTTGGTACCTGCGTTTAAAGAAGGATTTGGTTTTAATGTTCTCGTTGGTGGTTTTTTCTCTGGTAAACGTTGTGAAGCTGCAATTCCCCTGAATGCGTGGGTAAAACCTGAAGAAGTAGTTAGTTTATGTAAAGCCATTGTCGAGATTTTCCGAGATCATGGTTTACGTGCTAACCGTCAAAAAGCCCGGTTAATGTGGTTAATTGATGAATGGGGCGTAGAAAAATTTCGCACAGAAGTAGAAAACCGCTGGGGAAAAACATTTATTACCGCAGCACCAAAAGATGAAATTGCATGGGAAAAACGGGATCATATTGGTATTTATCCCCAAAAACAACCAGGATTAAATTATGTAGGTTTAAACATTCCTGTAGGCAGATTATATGCAGATGATATGTTTGAACTTGCCCGGTTAGCAGAAGTTTATGGCAGTGGAGAAATTAGGTTTACAGTAGAACAAAACGCCATCATTCCTAACATTTCTGATTCAGCATTAAACACATTTCTCGCCGAACCATTATTAAATAAATTTGGTGTTAACCCTGGGTTATTAATGAGAAGTTTAGTATCTTGCACCGGCGCACAATTTTGTAACTTTGCATTAATAGAAACCAAAAATCGGGGATTAGCCATGACTAAAGCCCTAGAATCCGAATTAATCTTATCACAACCCGTCCGCATTCACTGGACAGGATGCCCTAATTCCTGCGGACAACCCCAAGTAGCAGACATCGGTTTAATGGGAACAAAAGTCCGTAAAAATGGCCAAACCTTAGAAGGAGTTGACATTTACATGGGTGGTAAAGTTGGTAAAGATGCAGTATTAGGAACTTGCGTTCAAAAAAGCGTTCCTTGTGAAGATTTACAACCCATATTGAGAGAAATACTAATTACCCAGTTTGGGGCAAAATTGCGAGAACCAGTAATTGCTTAAAACCCAACACTAGACATAATAATCATCCGCGTTTATCTGCGTTTATCCGCGTTCGATAAATCATCAATTTGGACAATTATCTAATTGTTCCTCAATTCATTCATGCAAATTCTCAGCTAAATAAAGAAAAGCAAATGTTAAAAGGATTATTTTCCCTGCAAGGACGCTATCGAATTTTACATCAGACTTGGTTTGCATTCTTCCTCACCTTCGTCTGTTGGTTTAACTTTGCCCCCTTCGCTACAACTATCGGCAAAGAATTACATTTAGCACCAGAACAAGTTAAAACATTAGGAATTTGTAACCTAGCATTAACAATTCCTGCTCGGATAATTATTGGGATGTTATTAGATAAATTTGGACCAAGAATAACATACTCAATATTATTGATGTTTGCCGCTATTCCCTGTTTAGCAACATCACTTTCCCAAGACTTCAATCAATTAGTAATTAGTCGGTTATTAATGGGAATTGTCGGTTCTGGATTTGTTGTTGGTATTCGTATGGTTTCCGAATGGTTTCCTCCTAAAGAAATGGGAATTGCCCAAGGAATTTATGGTGGTTGGGGTAATTTTGGTGCATTTGGAGCAGAATTTGCTCTACCAATTATCGCAGTTTCTACTAGCTTTTTAGACGGCGGAGCATCTAACTGGCGTTTAACCATTGCATTAACAGGAATTATCACTGCAATTTACGGCGTAATTTACTATAACAGCGTTAAAAATACACCTCCTGGTAAGGAATACAAAAAACCCCAGAAAAACGGATCTTTAGAAGTAACATCAATCAAAAGTTTTTGGGCAATGATTGTTTCTAACTTCGGCTTAATATTCGCTTTAGGTTTATTAGCTTGGAGATTAGAACAAAAAAACATTCATTTCCTCACACTCAGCCAAATGTATTTAACTTGGTTTGCATTATTAGGATTATTTGCTTATCAAAGCTACCAAGCCTATCAAGTTAATAAAGAATTACTGACAGGACACAAAATCTATTCACCAGAACAACGTTATAACTTCGGTCAGGTGGCACTTTTAGAATTTACATACATTACTAATTTTGGTTCAGAACTTGCAGTAGTTTCTATGCTCCCGGCATTTTTTGAAAAAACCTTTGGTTTAGAACACGTTGTTGCTGGAATGATAGCCGCAACCTATCCATTTTTAAACTTAGTTTCTCGTCCTAGTGGTGGCTTAATTTCTGATAAATTAGGTTCTCGTAAATGGACAATGACAATTATTTCTGCTGGGATAGCAATTGGTTATTTAATGGCACACTTTATTAACAAAGATTGGCCAATACCATTAGCAATAGCTGTCACCATGTTTGCTGCTTATTTTGCTCAAGCTGGATGTGGTGCAACCTATGGAATAGTACCTCTAATCAAAAAAGAAGCAACCGGACAAATAGCAGGAAATGTGGGTGCTTACGGTAACTTTGGTGGCGTAGTTTACCTGACAATTTACAGTTTAACCAACCCATCAACTCTATTTGCAACAATGGGTATAGCTGCAATGATTTGTGCCTTTATGTGTGCCTTTTTCCTGAAAGAACCAAAAGGATCATTCGCTTCTGGTGATGAAAGTGAACAGGAAAATATTCATCATCAACCCGCATTACTAACTGAAGAATAATTACCTCAGTTCAGTTCGTAGTTGGGCTTTAGCCCAAAATAACAGAGTGACAGAGTGACTTAGTTTGTATAGCCCCAGAATTCTATTCTGAGGGCTGAAAAAATTACAAATATTATCTACTATCTCTGCGCCTCTGCGTGCAATAAAAAAAATCCCAAAATCATGAATGAATTTACAAAAACTCTTTGCCCCTATTGTGGTGTTGGTTGTGGTTTAGAAGTTTCTCCACCAGCACAACATGGAAAAGCTACAAATCGAGATAGTGATGGAACTCCAACTTGGCGAGTTAGAGGTGATAAATCCCATCCTTCTAGTCAAGGAATGGTATGTGTTAAAGGTGCAACTATTACCGAATCTGTAAATAAGAATAGATTGCATTATCCTCTGTTTAGAGAATCTTTAAATCAAGATTTTCAACGCATCAGTTGGGATGAGGCTTTTAATATTATTACCCAACGTATTCAAGAAACTTTAATTAATCAGGGTGCAGAATCTATTTGTATGTACGGTTCTGGACAATTTCAAACTGAAGATTATTATATTGCTCAAAAGTTACTTAAAGGTTGTTTAGGAACTAATAACTTCGATGCTAATTCCCGTCTTTGTATGTCTAGTGCGGTATCTGGGTACATTCAAAGTTTTGGCTCTGATGGTCCTCCTTGTTGTTATGATGATTTGGAATTAACAGATTGTGCTTTTTTGATTGGTACAAATACCGCAGAATGTCATCCAATTATTTTTAATCGTTTGGCTAAATATCATAAGAAAAATCGTCATGTAAAAATGGTTGTTGTTGATCCGCGCCGCACTCCCACCGCCGAAGCAGCAGATTTACATTTAGCTATTCGTCCTGGAACTGATATTGATTTGTTAAATGGTATCGCTCATTTATTAATGAAATGGAATTATATTGATACTGCTTTTATGGATGATTGTACTAGCAATTTTCCAGCTTATGCAGAAGTAATTCGTCATTATTCACCGGAAGTTGTAGCGCATCGATGTGGTATTAGTATTCAAGATTTAGAAACTGCTGCTAAATATTGGGGAAAAGCAAAATCTCTACTTTCTTTATGGTCTATGGGGGTGAATCAATCTGCGGAAGGTACGGCAAAAGTTAGAACTATTATTAATTTACATTTGATGACGGGACAAGTGGGTAAACCTGGTGCTGGTCCTTTTTCTTTGACCGGACAACCTAATGCTATGGGAGGCAGAGAAGCCGGAGGTTTAGCTCATTTATTACCTGGTTATCGGTTAGTTAAAAATGCAGAACATCGGGCAGAAATTGAGAAATATTGGGGTTTAGAAAGAGGTAGAATTTCTGCTTTTCCTGGTTTAACTGCTTGGGATATGATTACTGGGTTAGAATCTGGAAATGTGCATTTATTATGGGTTGCTGCAACTAATCCTGCTGTCAGTATGCCAGATTTAGAAAGAACTAAAAAGGCTTTATTAACATCGCCTTTTACTATCTATCAAGATGCGTATTATCCTACGGAAACTGCTAGTTATGCTCACCTTTTATTACCCGCGTCACAGTGGGGTGAAAAAACTGGTATTATGACTAATTCTGAACGTCGTGTAACTTTATGTCAGGCTTTTCATCAACCACCAAGGGAAGCAAAACCTGACTGGGAAATTTTCGCGGAGGTGGGAAGAAGATTAGGTTTTGCTGATAAGTTTGCTTTTAATAATTCGGCAGAAGTTTATGCTGAATTTGTCCAATTAACTTGTCAGCGTCCTTGTGATATGTCTGGTTTAAGTCATGAATTTTTAGCTTCACAAGGTCCAACTCATTGGCCATTTTCCCAGGATAGTAATTCTGAAACTAAACGTTTATATACAGATTTACGCTTTCATACCCCAGATGGACGCGCCAGGTTTGGGGCATATTATTCTCAAGGTTTAGCTGAACCACCTGATCCTGATTATCCTTTTATATTAACTACTGGCAGATTGTATGGACATTGGCATACCCAAACACGCACAGGAAGAATTGATAAAATTCGCACTATGCACCCACAACCTTTTATAGAAATTCATCCACGTGATGCCACACGATTAGGTATTGTTGATAAACAAACTATAAAAGTAAAATCACGTCGTGGTATAGCTATTTTTCCTACTAAGATAACTAAAGCTATTACTCCGGGAACGGTCTTCGTACCAATGCACTGGGGTGCTTTATGGGCTGATAATTCTGAAGCTAACGCTCTAACACATTCAGAATCTTGCCCTGATTCTCTCCAACCTGAATTAAAAGCTTGTGCTGTGCAGTTAATACCAATTGCTCTAGAATCTCCTGCTAAAAATTATCAAGTTTTGTCCTCACAGTGGTGAGCTACCAGTAAAAATTCAGCAGTCAGTGGTAAAATTCTATGAATATTGGTTTTTAGCATAAACTATATACATAAAATCTATAGTGATCCGATTTGATTTCTGTCCGCGTAGCGTGGCATAAGCCATATTTTTTGTTGAGGTCGGGAACTGTTAACTCTTAACAGGGGGAAGTGTACGGAGTTTTTTATCCTCTAGATTTATCTAGGGAATTTTTTTATCTTGATTTTTTCACGTTAACTTAAACAGGGTCAGCCAGATGAAAAAACTCATCAAATATTTTATAGCAGCCACCAGCGATGATAACTTTAGGCATATCATCGAAAGTGTAGAGGTAGTAGTATCCAAATTACTATCTCTACTCATGTTGTTTGTCATTTTTGCCGCTGTAGGAGACTTGGCAATATTTATAGTCAGGGAAATACTTTCACCATCAGAAGGGAGTTTCAGTCAAAATTTATTTAAGGTATTTGGGTTATTCCTTAACGTCTTAATTGCTTTAGAAATTCTAGAAAACATCACCGGATACCTGAAAAAGCACGTTTTACAAGTTGAATTGGTTATTGTTACTTCTCTCATTGCTATTGCTCGAAAAATTATTATTCTTGATCTAAAGGTAACTGAAGGTATAGAAATTATCGGCTTAGGTATTGCTATCCTTGCCCTATCAATTAGTTATTTTATAATTCGGAGCAGCAATTCTAAATAAAGAATATTAAATATAATTATCTGTATATTCACATATCTGGAGATGGAATCTGATGGCAGAATATTTTAATTTTGAAACAGATTTTGTTGACTCTCTCCGTTGTATACCCATGCAGGTACGTTGCAAATTAGATACCTGTGGTATTAAGCTGAGATTGTCAGATTGGAATCAAATGACCACATTACAACGTATTAGCTTAGTAGAATTACCTTGTTCGACCCCAACAGAAATCCAATCTTATCAAGAGTATTTACAAAAATTAATTTTAAAAATCACAGGCACACCTGCGACTACATTACTAATTGAACCCCATCCCCCTTGGATAGATTCCCAAACTATACCACCCGTTCTGCAACAAAAAGCACAAGAAATAGGTGTTACCATCACTTTACAAGTATGGGGAAGATTGACTCCATTACAACGATTTGCACTGCTTAAATTGAGCCGTCCCGGACATGAAAACCAAAACTTCCCCAAGGCACTAGCAGAATTTAATCTGATTTAGTCATTAAAACTGCCATTAATTGACATCTGTTGCTAAATTGGTCGTGAATTTGGCATTTTGTATTTTTAATTGGAGCAAAGCGGCAGTTAGTAAAGCTATAGTGTATTTATCAATGGTGCTGCTGTTCACAAGGCTAAGGTAACTTTACTGCCCAAACATTTGATAGCCTAGCTTGGCGTTAGCCATAGAATTTGTTTAGACACACTCACTAACTCGATGACAGGCAAAAACGCAAGACATAAAGCATTTCTGCGGCTAGTGTCTAGTAAGGTCGTAGCTTCTAGGTCAGAATCTCGCTACTCGTTGCTTCCCAATCAAGAGATGGTCATTGGACGCGACCCCAGCTGCCAAGTTGTCTTGGATGCCATGATTTACCGGATGGTATCTCGTCGTCATGCAGTGGTTCGTCCCCTCTCTTTATCTCCAGATAGCAGATTCAGCTGGGTAATTTGCGATTTAAACAGTGCCAATGGCACTTTTTTAAATGGTCAACTTTTGCAAGGTTCTCAGGAATTACACCAGGGAGATCACATTTCTCTTGGTGCTGATGGACCAGAATTCATTTTTGAATATGAATTCGTTTCTCCGAAAACAGAGATGACTGCTAACCAAGGTACTGTCATAGCGTCTACCAAAAATGGGCAAGGGCAATCACAGCATGACTCGGTTAGCTTGACACAACTATTTCCAATTATTTCCACTGGCAAAGATTTAACTCGCAAAGCTTACCTTGTACCGGGAATATTAACAGTTATCTTTGTAGTGCTGATGTTCAGTACCGTAGGTAATCCCCAAGCAAATCAATTGATAGTTGGGTCTTATATAGCCTCTGCTGCTTACTACTTTGTTTACCAACTTTGCGGTAAACAAAAGCCCTGGTGGGTACTCATCGCTATGGCATTGAGTACAATGCTAATTTTGCTCAGTCCTTTATTAGATTTTTTTATCTTTGTATTTCGCGTTATCTTGCCTGGTAGTTTACCCTCATCTCAAGAGTCAATTACTTTCACAGAATTACTTGTGCGGATGTTTTTTGGCGCTGGTCTGATGGAGGAATTTCTCAAGGCATTACCAGTATTAGGAGCATATTTCATCGGTAACTCATTACCATCACCTTGGCGGGAACGTATAGGTGTTTGGGAACCTCTAGATGGTATTTTGTTGGGAACTGCTTCTGCTGTGGGTTTTACTTTACTGGAAACTCTTGGCCAATATGTGCCAGTAATTACCCAAAATGTTACCCAACAAGCAGGAGTGGGGGCTGGGCAACTGGTGGGTTTACAGCTACTAATTCCCCGCATTTTAGGTTCTGTCGCTGGACACATGGCTTACAGCGGCTATTTGGGCTATTTTATCGGGTTGGCTGTCCTCAAGCCTTTGATGGGTTGGCAAATTCTCACGGTTGGTTATTTGAGCGCCTCCGCCCTTCATGCCTTATGGAATGCTACGGGTTCTATTAATGCTTTGCTATTGGTGGTTGTGGGTGTCTTATCCTATGCCTTTTTGATGGCGGCTATTCTCAAAGCACGGGTATTATCACCAACGCGATCGCAAAATTTCGCTACTCGCTTTCTCGAACCCAAATAACACATCTATGGGGTAATTAATTGGTGATTGGTGATTGGTGATTTTGCCCTCTCACTCTCTCACCTCATCAATCCCTATTTTTATGACCTTCTATGTCTAAGGATAGATGGCACGATTATGGCATTCAGTCTATATGTAGTTTATGCTGAATTGAATAGGAATTAAAAATGAAAATTCAGCAAAATATTCTGAGACCCGGAAAAACCGCGCCCTTATTGTCAACGCTTACTGTTGCCATTTAATTCCTGGCCATTCATGAGGGCAAATATTATGATCATTCAAGAGTCAAAAGTCACAATATTTCTAAAATCAGGAATCCGC
>RDYJ01000146.1 GCA_004293145.1 Nostocales cyanobacterium
GTTTGCCCCACTGAGATCACAGCATTTAGCGATCGCTACGAGGAATTCAAAAAACTTAACACAGAAGTTCTCGGTGTTTCCGTTGATAGTGAATTTTCCCACCTCGCTTGGATTCAAACAGATCGTAAGTCTGGTGGTGTTGGTGATTTAAATTATCCCTTAGTTTCCGACATCAAAAAAGAAATTAGTGCAGCTTACAACGTTCTTGACCCCGCAGCTGGTATTGCTTTGCGTGGTTTGTTTATCATTGATAAAGATGGTGTAATTCAACACGCGACAATCAACAATTTAGCCTTTGGTCGCAGCGTTGAAGAAACATTGCGTACATTACAAGCTATTCAGCACGTTCAATCTCACCCCGACGAAGTTTGTCCTGCTGGTTGGCAACCTGGAGAAAAAACAATGGTTCCCGACCCAGTGAAGTCCAAAGTTTACTTCGCAGCAGTCTAGGGAGATAGGGAGATGGGGAGGATGAATTAACTCCTCTGACTCCTGTACAGACGTTCCGCCGGAACGTCTCTACTGACTCCTGACTCCTAAATTATTAACTTTTAATTTTTAATTATTTATGTTGACATCAACAGATTTTACAGGTTTATTTAATGAGCGATTCTTCCGCAATCTTTTACCCAAACCAGCACTCGATGAGTTGAGGTTGGGAGTAGGAACGCCAGATTTTAAATTAACAGATGTTACTAATAATCGAACAGTAAAATTATCAGATTATCGGGGTAAACAACCAGTATTACTAGCATTTACGCGGATTTTTACAGAAAAGCAATATTGCCCATTTTGCTATCCTCATATTAAAGCTTTAAATGAAAATTATGAAGAGTTTGTCAATCGGGGCATAGAAATTTTAATGATTACTAGCACTGATAAACACCAAAGTGAAATAGTAGTTAAAGACTTAGGTTTAAAAATGCCTTTATTGATAAATCCTAGTTGTCATGTTTTTCGGACTTATCAAGTAGGACAAGCATTAGGAGCGCCTTTACCAGCGCAATTTGTATTAGATAAAGATGGAAAATTACTCTATAGACATTTATTTTCATTCTTGGATCACAATGCTAGTGTAGAGACATTACTAGCACAATTCAAATGATAGAAGAACACAAATGAAATGTGAACATCTCTGATTTCTCTATCTCTGTGTTCTCTGTGTCTGGAGCGGTTCGTTAAAAAAAATAGTTCATAACTCAAATAGGATTGCTATACCGTAAAATCTGTAAGATAAAAGTGCGATAATTACACTTGTAAACACTTGTGAGATTTATTCATGATTACACTATATCATACACCGATTTCTCCCAATTCTCGCCGAGTCTGGATTACATTACTAGAAAAAGGATTAGATTTTGAACTGGTAGAAGTTAAACTAAATGGAGAACAGTTTAAACCAGAATTTTTAGCAATTAACCCTTTTCATCATATTCCCGCTTTGGTTGATGACGGTTTTAATGTAGTTGAATCCTTAGCAATTTTAGATTATTTAGAAGCTAAATATCCCACACCCTCAATGTTGCCAAAAGATGCAAAAGATTTAGCAAAAGTGAAAATGGTAGAAATGGTTTGTGTGAATGAATTATTACCTTCATTGACACCGATGATGTCCGTTATATTTGATTTACCAGGAAAAAATCCAGAAGCAATAGAACAAGCTAAAACTAAAGTTAGTACAGCATTACAATTTTTTGAGAAACTGTTGGATGAGCGTGAATATTTCGGTAGTGATAGCTTAACTTTAGCTGATGTGGTAGCGGGAAGTATAGTACCGTGGATTCCACAAACGGGAATTTCCTTAGATGAATATCCTAAATTAACAGCGTGGTGCGATCGCTTAGTTGCACGTCCAGCATGGGAAACTACTCAAGCGACACCAGAAATGATAGAAGGTTTTCGGAAACTGTTAATGTCCAGAACGGCATAAGATAGAAGGTGACAGGTGACAGGTGACAGGTGACAGGTTACAGGTGACAGGTTACAGGTGACAGGTTACTGGGAAAGAATTTTCTCCTCTGCTCCTCTGCTCCCCTGCTCCCCTGCTCCCCTGCTCCCATGTCTCCTGCCTCCTGACTCCTTATAATTTGACTTGAGCCAAATGACTACGGGGGTTATAAGTACGGATAGCCCGGAGTTTTTCATAATATTCTCTCTCCTGTGGAGTGAGGTCTTTTGGAGGTGCGATCGCTACCTTCACCATTTGATCACCACGTCCACCCTTAGCTAGAGGCCAACCCTTACCACGTAAGCGTAGAGACTGACCAGAACGGACTCCCGCAGGTAGCTTAACATTGACATTACCATCCGGTGTAGGTACATCAATAGCAGCGCCCAAAGTAGCCTCATCGGGAGTAATTAGCACTTCACAAACGAGATTATCACCTTCTATTTGGAAAAAAGAATGGGGTTGTAGTTCTATCTTTAAATATAAATCTCCCCGTTGTTGAGTCATCGGGTTAACTTGACCTTTACCCCGTACCCGCAAACGAGTACCAGTTTTTGCACCTGCGGGGATGCGAACCTCTATAGTTTCATTACCCAAACTAAAGCGTTTTTGAACCCCTGCGAATGCTTCAGCAAAAGTTAAGCTAATTACAGCTTCACTATCTTGGACTGCACCAGCACCTACATCCTGAAAACCAAAATCATTAAAACCGCCATAACTGCCACCTGGCCTGCCTGTGGAGGTGCGATAAGAGTAACTTTGTCTGCCAGTACGGGGAGCAGCACCACCAAATAATTCATTGAGGAAATCATTAAAACTGCCGTATTGGCTGAAATCAAAGCCGCCCATATCAGGACTAGCACTACCAGGGAAGCCACCTTCACCGACCTGTTTCCAGTATTGACCGTATTGGTCATATTTTTTGCGTTTATCTGGGTCAGAGAGAACTTCGTAAGCTTCATTAACTTCTTTAAAGTTTGCCTCTGCTTGCTTGTTACCGGGGTTAACGTCTGGGTGATACTTACGGGCTAGTTTACGAAAAGCTTGTTTAATTTCTTCTGGACTGGCAGTTTTACTGATTCCTAAAATTGAGTAATAGTCTTTGAAGTCGGTTGCAGCCATCTACCAGCCTCCTGTAAAAATTTAGGTTATGTTTTCTTCTAAGATATGAGATTTGCTGTTTGCCAGGTATAATGCCAGGCAACAATATTCTGATATTAAATTAGCAAACAATATCAAAAATCTAGTGTGGTTGTCGCTCATAGTGCCAGAGAAATTACCGTACTCGCCCTTCGGGAAGTCAAAAGTCAAAAGTCAAAAGTCAAAAGTCAAAATTACATAACTCTTTTCTCCCTGGCTCCCCTGCCTACCTGTCACCCCACCCGATTTACTTATAAATGATTTCGTCTAGTCCTTCTTCCAAACTGGGGGGAGCATCCCGGAGTTGGCGGTGCATTCGCAAAATAACTTCTTCTGGAACTTGGCGATCGCGCCTTTTATTGCGTGTCAAACACAGCCAAACTGGAGTTTTTACCCATAGCCCGGTAATGTGAGTGAAACCGATTTCACGGGCTAATTCTATGATTTCACGGCGATGTCGTCTTTGGGCATTGGTGGCATCGAAAATGGTGGATATATCTGCGGTAGTGGCTTGCTGAAATTGTCTTTCTATTTCCCGCCAAATCAAAAGCCAATGTCCTTGAGTTGCTTGGGAACCAAAAAGCTGCCCCCGGATGGCATCTGTAGAAATTAGCTGTATCTGGGGGCATTCTGTCAGTAATCGTTTTGCCAATGTTGATTTACCACTACCAGGAAGACCAATCAGCAAAAGTAGTTTAGTCATTGGGAATAGGTGACAGGTGACAGGTGATAGGTGACAGGTGACAGGGAATAGAGAATATAGCAGATTGCAGATTGCAGATCAATGAGGTACAGAATCAAAATTGAAACCTATACACAAAGCCAGTTTTACTCCTGACTTCTGACTCCTGTACAGACGTTCCGGCGGAACGTCTCTACTGACTCCTGACTCCTGCTGTAATGATTTACCAATTACCAATCACCAATTACCAATTACCAATTACCAGACTAAATAACTGTTCCATCGGGAATTACAGCATTTTTGAGAACAACCACAATCCCGCTACGGATGTAGAAGCCTTGTTTTTCCCGTTCGGCTTCTTGGACATTATCTTTATTGACAATTTTCACATCATGACCAATGCGGGCATTTTTATCAATGATTGCTCTGCGAATGATGGTGTCTGTACCAATACCCACAGGGATGTCACCTTGTTCTAGGCTACATTGGCGTTCGACAGAGGGTTGATAATAGTCTGCACCCATGAGTAGGGATTCTTCAATTACACAGCCTGATTCAATCCGCGATCGCACTCCCAAAACTGAATGCTGAATGCGGCAATTTTTCAAAATACAACCTTCACCAATCATTGATTCTGTGATATCACAATTCAACAATTTAGAGGGAGGTAAATACCGAGCGCGGGTATAAATTGGTGCTGCTTCATCATAGAAGCTAAAAGGCGGCATTGGTTGTTGAGTCAGGGCTAAATTAGCCTCATAAAAAGCTTCAATTGTTCCAATGTCTTCCCAGTAGTCATCAAATAAGAAAGCTTGAACGTTGTGATCCTTAGCGGCATCAGGTATAATTTCTTTACCAAAATCAGTCCGTTCTAAAGATTCTTTCAACAGTTTGATCAAAACATCTTTTTTAAAGACATAAATCCCCATCGAAGCGATGTAGGGCTGTAATTCAGCTTGTTCTTTGGTTAAACCCAATACGGTAGTATCAACACGCATTTGCGCTAAAGCGTCACCTTTGGGTTTTTCGCTAAAGTCAATTACTCTACCGGAGTCGTCGATTTTCATCAAGCCAAAATCGGAAGCACGACGATCATCTATGGGGATGACAGAAAGGGTAATATCCGCATTTGTGTCCCTGTGACGCTGGATAAACTGACGGTAATCCATGCGATAAAGGTGATCACCTGATAGAATCAGAAATTCGTCTACATCCCAATCTTGTAACATCCAGATGTACTGACGCACAGCATCAGCCGTACCTTGGAACCAGTTGGGGTTTTCTGGTGTTTGCTGTGCTGCTAAGACTTCCACAAACCCATCACTAAAGCCGCTGAAGTTGTAGGCGCGGGCGATGTGACGATTCAGGGAAGCTGAGTTAAACTGTGTCAGGACGTAGATTTTAAATATCTCTGAATTGATGCAGTTGCTGACAGGGATATCTATTAAGCGATATTTCCCAGCCACTGGTACTGCGGGTTTAGCGCGGAGTTTGGTTAGCGGATACAGCCGAGTACCCGCACCCCCACCAAGTATGATTGCTAAAACTTTTTTCACAAAATTTCTCCAGACTGCCTTTCAACTCTCACCTACAGTTTAGGACTCTATGTGGCAGCTGATAAGGGGGGATCAAAGAATCTTGGGGAAGAATTTTTGAGCTTGGGGTTAGGTACGGAAAGTAGAACTAATGTATTAATGATAGTAGAGAATGTCAATCAGGTAAAAATCATCGATACTTCCTTCCCAGCTACCGCTTCTCTTGTCAGGCTGAAATTTTACTTTGATTGTAGTTGTTGACTTTATGTTCTCAATATGTGAACATAAAATTATTCCATCTATTCAAAGTCTATGAGGTTAATTAAAAGACAAAATGTGATAGAAGATGCGAAAAAATTTCCTCAAGATATACAAAAAGCTGTTAAAGCCTGGTGTAAGGTTGTTAAAGAGTCTGAATGGCAACACTTAGAGGATATCCGTAAAAGTTATGATCGTTCTGTAGACAAAGTAGAAAATTTTTTGGTTTTTAATATTAAATCTTATCGTTTAATTGTCGGTTTTAACTTTAAAGCTCAGATTATTTATTACAAATATCTTCTCACCCATGATGAATATGAAACTAATAAATGGAAAGATGATCCTTTATTTAAAAAACCATCTCAAAAAGATACTTAATTAAGTTAATGAAAAGGAGTTCTTACCTCCTCCTCAGATCCCAAATGTACAAACCTTGATTGATCAAAAGGTGATTAAAGTATGACTATCACACTGGACAGAAAAACCTACGGTTCTCTTTTAGAAGAATACCAACCTAAAGTTATTACTTCTGAAGCAGAGTATAATATCGCCATTGAATCTATTGAGAAATTGATGGAATCGGGAGAAGAACTTTCTCCAGAGGAAACTTCTCTATTAGAATTGTTATCTATTCTTGTAGAAATGTATGAAGATTCCCAATTTCCTTTAGAATCAGCATCTCCTCAAGAAATTCTCTTACATCTGATGGATGCACGAGGACTTAAACAGGCAGATTTAGTTGAAATTATAGGTTCAAAGGGTGTTGTTTCAGAAATTGTAAATGGTAAAAGATCCATTAGTAAAGCACAAGCTAAAGCTTTGGGAGAGTTTTTCCATGTTTCTGCGGCACTTTTTATTTAAGATTCACAATTTCATAATTGATTAGTAAATATGCAAATTCACACACCAGACTGGGTTAAACACGCGGTTTTCTACCAAATCTTCCCCGATAGATTCGCTAAAAGTACACAACCCCATAAACGATTATTGAATGATGCAAAATGGGAAGATTGGGATGCTTCCCCCACACTCCAAGGTTATAAAGGTGGAGATTTGTGGGGGATTTTAGAACAATTAGACTATATCCAAAGTTTAGGAATTAACGCCATTTACTTTACTCCGATTTTTCAATCTGCTTGTAATCACCGCTATCACACCCATGATTATTATCAAGTTGATCCATTATTGGGAGGAAATGCAGCATTTAAAGAATTGCTAGATGCGGCACATCAACGTAATATTAAAATTGTGCTGGATGGTGTTTTTAATCATGCGAGTCGGGGTATTTTCTTCTTTCACGACATCTTAGAAAATGGACCCCATTCACCTTGGGTAGATTGGTTTAAAATTCAAGGTTGGCCACTTGCACCATACACAGGTGATGCACCTGCAAATTATGTAGGATGGGCAGGAATTCGCTCTTTACCAGTATTTAACCATGATAACCCAGAAGTGCGGGAATATATTATGGAAATTGCTGAATATTGGCTGAAATTTGGTATTGATGGATGGCGTTTAGATGTACCTTTTGAAATCAAAACTCCCGGTTTTTGGCAAGAATTTAGAGAAAGAGTAAAAGCAATTAATACTGATGCTTATATTGTAGGAGAAGTGTGGAAAGATTCGCGTCAGTGGTTGGATGGAAACCAATTTGATGGGGTAATGAATTATTTATTTACGGGTCCAACTATTGCTTTTACTGCGGGCGATCGCGTAGACTTAGAACAGGTAAAAGGACGGGATTATGAAACCTATCCACCATTGTTTGCTGCTGAATACGCGGAAAAAATAGAGGATTTATTAAAACTTTATCCTTGGGAAATTCAACTCACACAACTTAATTTATTAGCAAGTCACGATACAGCGAGATTAATTACTATTGCGGATGGTGATATTGCAACTGTAGAATTAGCAACTTTACTTTTATTAACTTTCCCCGGTGCGCCGAGTGTGTATTATGGTGATGAAGTTGGTTTACCAGGTGCATTAGATCCAGATTGTCGTCGTGGTTTTCCATTAGAATCTAATTGGAATTTGGAAATACTGGATACTCATAAACAATTAATTTCTCTACGTCATAAATACCCAGCTTTGCGGATTGGAAATTATCAAGTTATTCATGCAGAAACAACGCTGTATGTATTTGCGCGAATTTTGGGTAATGAAGAATTAATAATTGCAGTGAATGTGGGTGAGGAGTCGGTTGCAGCTAGTTTTGATTGTAGTCAATTACCAAATCAACCGCAAACATTACTGTATGGGAAAGGGGAAATAAAATGGAATGGTCACAATGTTGATATTAACATTCCTGCGCGTAGTGGTTGTATTTTTGGTTAAAGATTTAGATCCCCCCTTACCCCCCTTAAAAAGGGGGGAATTAGAATTAAAGTCTCTCTTATTAAGGGGGGAATTAGAATCAAAGTCCCTCTTATTAAGGGGGGAATTAGAATCAAAGTCCCTCTTATTAAGGGGGGAATTAGAATCAAAGTCCCCCTTAGTAAGGGGGATTTAGGGGGATCTAAACGTGTTAAATACCACACGAAAAGTTTTTCATACATTCCCTGAAATCAAAAATCGAAATGTCGGTGAAAACGATGATCAATTTTATTTGTTTTGCTTTTATTACAAGTTAAACAGAGAGTTTGTAAATTGCTAATATCGTTTTTTCCACCACGAGATAAAGGGATAATATGATCAATGCTGAGGTTAGTTTCTTGAGAAGTTTTACCGCAGCTTTGACACTGATATTTATCCCTTTGATAAACATAGTTTCTCACTTCTGGAGGAATAGGAATGCGGGGGGTTTTGTTCATAAAATTTAACGAATTAAACCAGCATTTTTAAATATTTCATCAGGTGTAATTTGCAAACCTGATAATAATTCATGACTGATAATTTGCTGATTCCTATAAGTAGTAGGAAGAGAAGATGAGGTAAAAACTGTAATAGTTTGAGATATTGTATCTACTACCCAAACTAGGGAAATTCCAGCTTGTAAATAATAACTAGCTTTTTCAATCATATCTCCAAAAGTTTGACCAGGAGAAATAATTTCAACTACTAATTCTGGTGTAACTGGACAAGCTTCATCTTTTAACCAGTCAATGGGAAGACGTTGGTAGGAAACATAGGTTAAATCAGGTACGGGTATCCAATCTTGTTGATTTCTGGTTAATTTTACACTCCATTCAACAACAACGCGACCTTTTTCTTTCCCCCATTTAGATAATAATATAAATAGTGATCCTGTGGTCGAACCGTGAAAAAATTTAGGAGACATTTGCTCATTTTTATATTTAGGTACAGCTTCACCATTAACAAACTCATAGACATTATCACTTTCAGGAAGTGAGAGAAATTCTTCGATGGTAAGTTTATTTTTAAGTTGAATCATAGTTATTTTTTGTCTGAATCAGGATTTCCAGGATTTAAGGATTTTCAGAATGTGATTGAATGTTTGTATTTGTGTCTGAATCAGGATATCCAGGATTTAAGGATTTACAGGATGTGGTTGGATGTTTAAATTTAGGGATTTCTTGATTTTTTTGTCTGAATCAGGATATCCAGGATTTAAGGATTTACAGGATGTGATTGGATGTTTAAATTTAGG
>RDYJ01000043.1 GCA_004293145.1 Nostocales cyanobacterium
GAGATAAAAACATCCGAGTCCCGGTCATTAAACGGTAGTGTATTATGAACTCTAAACGATCTACCCAAAAAACTCAAACTCAAGACTCTACTACTCAACCATTACCAACAACCCAAGATCAAGAGCAAGAGTTATTTCCCGTTGTCGGTATAGGCGCATCAGCGGGGGGGCTAGAAGCATTTACACAATTATTAAACAATTTGCCTAGTAATACTGGCATGGGATATGTGCTGATTCAGCACATGAACCCCCAACAAAAAAGTATGTTGACAGAGATTCTTTCCCGGACAACCCAAATGCCTGTAACCCAGGCACAGGAAGGAATGACTGTAGAACCGAATCATGTCTATATAATTCCACCTGGTGCTACCATGACCATTACTCAAGGGGTGCTGAAACTCAGACCCCGTGAAAAAACCTATGGACTACCAATGACCATTGATAGTTTCTTTATTTCCTTAGCAGAGGATTTAAAAAACAAAGCCATTGGAGTAGTGCTTTCAGGAGGTGCCGGAGATGGGACAAGGGGCTTAGAAAGCATCAAAGCCAGCGGTGGCATTACCTTTGCTCAATGTGAAGAATCAGCAAAAGTCAGCAGTATGCCGAATACAGCCGTTGCTTCTGGTCATGTAGATTTTATCCTCACCCCACGAGAAATTGCCGAAAAACTTACAAATATTAGCACTCATCCTTACGTCAACCACTTAACAGCAGTCAAACCGACTGAAGTTATACCGGAAGAAACGGATGCTTTGTTAAAGATTTTCCATCTTTTAAGGGCAGCTACTGGTGTTGACTTTACCCATTACAAGCAGACTACCCTAAAACGGCGAATTCAGCGGCGGATGATGTTATATAGACTGGATAACTTAGAAGATTACCTTCATTATCTTCAAGATAAACCAGCTGAAGTTACCGCTTTATATCAGGATGTTTTAATTACGGTTACAAGTTTTTTCCGCGACCCAGAAGCCTTTGAAGCTTTAAAAATTAAAGTATTTCCAGCTATTATTACTAACCAGCGCAAAGTCGATGACCCTATCCGTTTATGGGTAGTAGGATGTTCAACTGGTGAAGAAGCCTACTCGATAGCCATCTGCTTACTAGAATTTTTAACTAATCAGGGAATTAATCTACCCATCCAGATTTTTGGGACAGATATCAATGAGGTGGCCATAGAAAAAGCCAGAGCTGGCATTTATAAGCCTAAACAGGTAGCAGAGATTTCTCCAGAAAGATTAAAACGCTTTTTTGTTCCAGTGGAAGGTGGCTACCAAATTAGTAAATCAGTGAGAGAACTATGTGTTTTTGCCAGACAAAATCTAATTGGTGACCCCCCACTTTCTCGGTTAGATTTGATTACTTGCCGTCATGTCATGATTTACTTGGGCGCTGCTGCTCAGAAAAAGGTTTTACCAATTTTCCATTATGGTCTCAAACCTACAGGTTTTTTGATGTTAGGAACTTCCGAGACAGTGGGTGAATTTAAGGATTTGTTTACTTTAGTGGATAGAAAGTACAAAATTTATGGGCGGAAAATGGCATCTACCCGACTAGCTATTGAATCCATTACTAGCAACTATCCTCTGACAACGGCAAAATCCCAATTATCAGTCAATGATGCTTCTTGGAATGATCTAGAAATACAGAAACAAGCTGACAGGATTGTGTTAAATCAGTTCGCGCCAGTAGGTGTAATTATTAACGGCGATTTGGAGATTTTACAATTCCGGGGGCAGACTGGTCTTTATTTACAACCAGCGCCTGGAAAGCCGAGTTTTAATTTACTGAAAATGGCCAAAAAAGAATTAAGGCTTGAGTTACGTAGCTTAATTTATCAAGCTAAAACACAAGGAGAAAGCATCAAAAAAGAAGGGATACAAATCGAAGAAGAAAAACACGTTAGATTAGTAAGTATTCATGTAATTCCCTTTCAAATTACTGGGTTAGGAGCAGAATTATTTTTAGTTTTATTTGCAGAAATGCCTATGAAAACTACCTTGCTCTCTTCAGCGACTAGGAATGATAAAACTGAGCAGCAGCAAAAAAATAGTTACGAGCAGGAAATTTCTGTTCTCCAACAAGAACTAGCAACTACTCAAGATTATTTGCACTCAATTATTGAGGAACAACAAGCCAGTAATCAGGATTTGAGAGCAGCTAATGAGGAAATTCTTTCTAGTAACGAGGAGTTGCAAAGTACAAATGAAGAACTGGAAACAGCCAAGGAAGAAATTCAAGCTACCAATGAAGAGCTAAATACTATTAACGATGAACTGCAACGGCGAAATATTGAAGCAAATCAGGACAGTGGAATATTCCTCAGTTGCGATCGCTTTTAGAAGAAGTTATACCCCAACAAGGTCAGTTTCAAGATGTAGAAATTGAGCATGATTTTGAGCAAATAGGTCACAAAATAATTCGCCTCAATGGCCGACAAATTACACAAATAGGTGACACACCACTGATTATTCTGGTGATTGAGGATATCACCCAACGCAAACAATTAGAAGCAGAACGGACTCAACTCTACCCAAACTGGAAAAAAGTGCTGTCGCAATGATTCCAGAACCTGCTTCTCCTCCTTCCTACCCATCACTAGCAGGTGTGCGGGTGCTGATAGGAGATGATAAACCAGATATTCGTCAGGTCAAGACCTTGAGTGCGGCGGCGGAGGGAGAAAAAATTCCCGCTGCTGCCTTGACGGCTTATACTGGAGATGCGGAGGAAAGAGAGTCCCTAGCCGCAGGATTCCAAAAACATATCAAGAAACCCGTTGAACCTGATCAATTAGTATCCGTGGTTGCTGATTTAACTAGAATAGGCAGGGATTGATAACTAACATTAAGATGATTAGAATGTGAATTTATTTTTGTCATGACTACTGTGCAAGTTGCTTCTCCCTTAATTCAAATTGCCCAACAAACCCGTCTAGCTGCTAGTAAGTTAGGGTTACTTTCCACTGAGGATAAAAATCAAGCTATTGAAGCGATCGCTCAAGGTTTAGAATCAGCAAAGCATGAAATTATACAGGCAAATGTGGCTGATTGTCAAACAGCAATGGCGGCAGGAATCGCCAAACCTCTTTATAAACGTTTACAGTTAGATGAACATAAGTTAAGAGATGCGATTGCTGGGGTGCGTGATCTTGGTAAGCTAGATGATCCTGTGGGTAAGGTACAAATTCACCGGGAACTTGATACTGGTTTAATTCTCAAACGTATTACTTGTCCTTTGGGTGTATTAGGAATCATTTTTGAAGCCCGTCCCGAAGCAGCAATTCAAATTGTTTCTTTAGCTATTAAATCAGGTAATGGTGTAATTCTCAAAGGTGGGAAGGAAGCAATACATTCTTGTGAAGCAATAGTTAAAGCCATTAAACAAGGATTATCTCAGACTGCTGTTAACCCGGATGCGGTACAATTGCTAACCACCAGAGAAGAAATTTTAGAACTTTTACATTTAGATAAATATGTAGATTTAATTATTCCCAGAGGGTCTAATTCTTTTGTGAAATTTGTCCAAGAAAATACACGCATTCCTGTACTTGGTCATGCCGATGGCATTTGTCATCTTTATGTAGATCAAGCGGCTGATATTGATCAGGCAATTAAGATTACTGTTGATTCTAAAACTCAATATCCTGCTGCTTGTAATGCCATTGAAACTTTATTAGTTCACAGCTGTATTGCGGGCGCATTTCTGCCTCAAGTCGCCGCAGCTTTAGCAGCGCAGAATGTAGAATTAAAAGGTGATGTCAGGACTTTAGAAATTTTACCTAATATTGGTTTGGCAACAGCAACAGACTGGGAAACAGAATACAGCGATTTGATTTTGTCAATTAAGATTGTTGATAATTTGGAAGCAGCAATTTCTCATATTGAGAAATATGGTTCTCGGCACACGGAAGCAATTGTGACGGCAGATTTAACAGCAGCAGAAACTTTTCAAGCTTTAGTAAATGCTGCGGGAGTGTATCACAATTGTTCGACTCGTTTTGCTGATGGTTTCCGTTATGGTTTTGGTGCAGAAGTGGGAATTAGTACCCAACAAATGCCTCCTCGTGGACCTGTAGGTTTAGAAGGGTTAGTAACTTATAAATATCAAATGTGTGGTGATGGTCATATTGTGAGTAGCTACACTGGGGCAAATGCGAAATCATTTACTCATCGAGATTTGGAAGAATAGCAATAAGCTACAGCAGATTGCAGGTATATAAGGTACAAACATAAATCATAAAAATCTTGTGGTGCGGGCATACTTCAACAAGCTCAGTACAAGTCTTGCCCACCACGGATGTACCTCATTTGGATGCAATTTGCTGTAACTAGAAAGGCGCAAAAAACAAGAGACCTACAGGATGTGAAGATGAAAATAAATTCAGTTAATCCTCTCATCTTGTAATACCGTTTCTTGATGAGGCTGCGCTAAATTTCTTTATCTCTTTCTTTGTGTTCTTTGCGTCCTTTGCGGTATGCCTATGGCACGCTACGCGAACGTTATATAATTCGGCGCTTCTATGGCTACGCCACGCTACGCTATCATACAGAATTGGTATAAGTCAGGATTCTGACCAATATTTATGATTTGAGATGAATAACTAAGCACTCAGCACTCCTGACTCAGCCTGTGGTTGCAAATAGCCAATTAAATCTTTAATACCTTTATGCAAATACCGGGTAACTGTCATCGGACTAGCGCCAATTTTCTGAGCAGCATCCTTGCGAGTTAGTTCTTTAACCAATACTAACTCCACTGCCATGCGGGGTTTATCGTCTAACATACTCATAGCTCCTTGTAGTTGTAATCTTTCCTCCTGTTGTTGTTGAAGTAGTGTAGTATGCGGACAAGGCAGTAAGTCACCTAAAGTTATGTGATAGTCAAGATAATTAATTGTAGTTGCGTCTAAGCTTAAAGGCATCCGATTTTGAACAGCCAACTTACATTCTTGCCATTCTTGCCAAGAAATATGAAGCTGGTGAGCAATTTCGGTATCTTTGACAGGACGACCTAAAGAAAATGTTAATTCTTTCCGAATTTTTTCCCCCTCATTGTAAATTTCTTGCCAGCGCCTGGGTATCTTAACTAGAGTAGAGCGATCGCGCAAAAAATGGAGTATTTCACCGCGAATATAAGGTATAGCAAAGGAACTAAACGCATATCCTTGACTGGGGTTGAAACGCTCAATAGCTCTGATCAACCCCAAATAACCAATTTGTTCCAAATCTTCATAAGGCTCATGACATTGATGAATAAACTTATAAGCCATCTTCCGCACTAAACCCTTATGTATTTCTACAAGTTGGTTACGCAGTTTAATTGAAGGATTTTGGTAGTATAAGTGTAATAGCTCCATACCATCAAACTGCACAGAGGTCTCACTTTTCGCCATATCAATTCCTTTGTAGTAATCCCTTGTTCCGCACAATGGAGTTAGTATAATTTCTTCAAAGCTGTAATTATTTTCCTCAGTCAATAGCAAATAAGCCATCGTTGTTTCACTGAATTTGAAATCAGTCTCAACGCATAGTTATGTAATAATACTGAGGTTAGACAAGATATTAAACTGATACTTGTTGGTTAAATAGAAAACGTGAGGTTTTACAGCCAATACCTCAATACTTTTAGGGGTGGGGGAAAAAGTATTTGTCTAACCAAATAACCGATTTCAAACAAAACTTTTCAATCTGCGCTTTCTTAGAAACGCTAATTAAACTGTAAAATATGACGGTTGTATTATATGCCTGAATGTGATTGAGCGTTATACTTTGCCTGAAATGGGCAATCTTTGGAGCGAAACCTATAAGCTACAAACCTGGCTGCAAGTAGAAATTGCCGTTTGTGAAGCCCAGGCAGAATTAGGTTACATTCCATCAGCAGCAGTTGCAGAAATTAAAGCCAAAGCGAATTTTGACCCCCAGCGGGTGCTAGAAATTGAAGCGGAAGTTCGCCATGATATGATCGCCTTTTTGACCAATGTTAATGAATATGTAGGTGATGCTGGACGCTATATTCACCTTGGTTTAACGAGTTCAGATGTGCTGGATACGGCTTTAGCACTGCAATTAGTGGCTAGTTTGGATATCTTGTTGCAACGCCTAGAAGATTTAATTCAGGCAATTCGCCACAAGGCTAGAGAACACCGTTATACTGTGATGATTGGGCGATCACATGGTATTCACGCTGAACCAATGACCTTTGGTTTTAAGTTAGCGGGATGGTTAGCAGAAGTATTGCGACACCAAGAGCGCCTACAAATTCTGAAAAAAACCATAGCTGTAGGTAAGATATCCGGCGCTGTGGGAACTTATGCCAATATCGAACCCCGTGTAGAAGCGATCGCTTGTCAAAAACTCGGACTCAAACCCGATACTGCCTCTACTCAAGTCATTTCCCGTGATATTCACGCCGACTATGTACAGCAATTAGCCTTAGTTGCTGCATCCATTGAACGGTTTGCGGTAGAAATTCGCAATCTCCAAAAAACCGACGTTTTGGAAGTTGAAGAATATTTTTCCAAGGGTCAAAAAGGCTCCAGTGCCATGCCTCACAAACGCAACCCCATCCGGTCTGAACGACTCACAGGGATGGCGCGACTGGTGAGAAGTCATGCAGGTGCAGTGTTAGAAAACGTGGCTTTATGGCACGAACGAGATATTTCTCACAGTTCCGTAGAACGGGTAGTTTTACCAGATGCTTGCATTTTAACTCACTTTATGCTGCATGAAATCACTGAATTGGTGACAAATCTGCTGGTGTATCCCCAGAACATGGAACGCAATCTTAATTGCTATGGTGGTGTAGTTTTCAGCCAAAGAGTCCTATTGACTTTAATAGATAAAGGACTTAACCGCGAAGAAGCTTA
This sequence comes from Nostocales cyanobacterium, assembly GCA_004293145.1. Classification (GTDB taxonomy): domain Bacteria; phylum Cyanobacteriota; class Cyanobacteriia; order Cyanobacteriales; family Nostocaceae; genus RDYJ01. The sequence goes on from RDYJ01000043.1 coordinate 6,866, forward strand.
TGCCATAGTTCAACAAAGCGCCCACACTGCTTGGAATAAACCGGAAGGTAATTTCCGAGATTTGATTAGCAAAGATCCCCGTGTGACTCAAAAGCTATCACCAGCGGAAATAGATGCTTGTTTTGATCCTCTGCATCATCTCAGACATTTAGATCAGGTTTATCAACGACTGGGAATTTAAAATTCAAGATTCAGGAGTCGAACTAGAGGTGAAATACTACGCTTCTAATCCTATCCCTCATCAGGTAATAATTCTGACTCCTGTATTCTTGACAGCTATAACTTTTGATCCTGCTATGAAGCGCAAGCTTACTTCCCAAACTCTATTAAAGCGAACTGACAAGTCATCGCTTGCGCTATCGCTCCTCCCCACATTTTTACCTTACAGAAGATCACTAACAAAATTTTTGTATTATAGCAGGAGTCAGTAGAGACGTTCCGCCGGAACGTCTGTACAGGAGTCAGGAGTAAAACTCTCTTGTAGTGGGAGTTTCATTATCAATTGATGTCCTCACCACCCTGTCCACGGCTATATAAAGTATTGATTACTAAATAAGATTACTGAATCCGTAATAAATTTTTTGGTTGGTTGCCAGAAAGTGCAAATTTAAACTTGCTACTATAGCTACCCAAAACTCAGAAATATAGACTACAACTGTTTATATAAAAAATACCCGGGGTATCTTAGCATCTATTATGGATACAGTAAGCAATCTAAATATTCATAACGTCCCTTTGTTCAGTTATTAATACTATAGGGATATTCTCATGATTGAAATCCTAGCCGCACTGTCTGCGGGAGCCGCAGCAGGAATGAGATTAGGGACACCCTTGCTAATCATTGGCCTATTACAAGGTAATAACCTCTGGTCTCAAGTTCCAGTTTTATCGCGTATTTCACCCTTAGTTTTACTATGTTTACTCACCAGTTGGTCACTATTTGAGCTATTTGCTTCCAAAAAACTCGGTGGACAAAGAATATTACAGTTGGTGCAGTTATTTTTATCTCCCATCGTAGGGGCAATTATGGGGTTAGCTGTAGCATCAGCAACAGAATTGCCAAGTTGGATAATTGCCTTGATTGGCGGTTTGTTGGCTTTGGTACTGCAATTAGTCCAATTAGGTTGGTTTTATCGCTTGCGCGGTTTGCCGTTGTGGGCTGTTTTTCTGCAAGATAGTTTGTGTATTCTGCTAGTACTTTTTGCCGTCGATGCTCCCCGACAAGGAGGATTAATTGCCTTAATCCTCCTCTGGTTTGCAGTTCGTAGTGCTAAACAGTGGTATCAGTGGTACTGGGAAAATCGCAAGCACAGGCAATAGGGAACGGGGAATTGGGAATTGGGTTATTCATCTTCCCCTGTTTTCCCTGCTCCCTGCTCCCCTGCTCCTCTGCTCCTCTGCGCCCTGACCCCTGTTTCTTCTGTCACCTACTATAAAAGCCCTATAGCATGAAGTAAGCCTCGACCGGTCAATATCTCGATGACCAAGGCAATAAAACCGAGCATGGCAATTCTACCATTCCAGACTTCGGCGCTAGTTGTTAATCCCCATTCCCAACGTTCTTGAGGATACATTTTCACCTTTTTTTTCATCTGGGTAACTTGAGAGAGTTTGAGGTTAGGTTTTTCTAAAGACTCAATTACCAAGTCTGCCAGTGCTTTAATAAATACCGGATGGGTGTTGGGAGCAGCAGCACGACGGAAGTTGTGAATTCCTGCGGCTTCGGCTATTTCCCGATATTCAATGTCGATTTCTTGGAGGGTTTCGATGTGTTCGGAAACAAAACTGATCGGCACAACTACCAAATCTTTAACGCCTTGTGCGCCTAATTCATTCAGGGCATCTTCAGTATAAGGTTGCAGCCATTCTACAGGACCAACACGACTTTGATAAGCTAAGGTGTGGGCATTGGGGCGATTGAGGGTTTGCATGATCAGCTGAGTACATTCCTCAATTTCTTGCTGATAAGGGTCCCCAGCTTCGATAACATAGCTTTTTGGTACGCCGTGGGCGCTAAAAAAGATGTGTGCTTGATCAGGATTGGGAAATTGATTAAGTTGCTCAATGATCAGTTCCGCCATTGCTTGCAGGTAGCCTGGTTGTTTGTACCATGAATCAATGACTGTGTATTCAAGACTTTGTAGTTTTGGGTTTTCTTGCCAAAGTTGTTCTAACAACCGGAAGCTAGAACCACTGGTGCTAATAGAGAATTGGGGGTAAAGTGGCAGAATTACCAGCTTTTCCAGGTTATCTTGAGTTAGTTGGGCGATCGCTTCTTCTGTGTAAGGATGCCAATAACGCATTCCTACATAGATATCTGCTGCTTTACCCATAGCCTCCATCTGCGCTCTTAATGCCTCCCCTTGTTCTTCTGTAATGCGCCGCAGTGGTGAACCGCCGCCAATATGCTTATAATTTGCCTGAGATGTTTTCGTGCGCCGCGTCGCAATAAACCAAGCTAGGGGTTTTTGCATCCAGCGAAATGGCAGGCGAATAATTTCAGGATCAGAAAATAGGTTATATAAGAATGGACCCACATCTTCTAATTTATCCGGTCCACCGAGATTGAGTAATAATACGCCTACACGACTCATAGCAGTTACTTTCCCCCAATCCTTACAATTTTTTTACTAATGTTCACAATATATCTTTAATTAAATATAAAGCTTATCGTTCAGGAAAGATGCAATGGCAACAATTTTTCGAGACTTGAGTTACCGCTATCAATGGCTATATGATGCTATCTCCCGGTTAGCAGCCTTGAGTGTGGGTGGTGAAAGGCGTTTCCGCCAACTCGCTTTACAAGGCTTAACATTGTCCTCAGATAGTAAAATTCTAGATTTATGCTGCGGTAGTGGTCAAGCGACAGAATTTTTGGTGAAATTATCACAAAATGTTACAGGGCTGGATGCTTCTCCATTATCTTTACAACGGGCAAAAAATAATGTGCCGAATGCTACTTATGTAGAAGCGTTTGCGGAAGATATGCCTTTTGCAGATAATTCTTTTGATGTTGTGCATACTAGCGCGGCTTTACATGAGATGCGACCTGAACAATTAAGAAAAATCATTCAAGAGGTTTATCGAGTATTAAAACCGGGGGGAGTTTTTACTTTGGTAGATTTTCATCCTCCCACAAATCCCTTATTTTGGCCTGGGTTGTCGGTGTTTTTCTGGTTGTTTGAAACTCAAACTGCTTGGGAGTTATTAAAAACTGATTTACCTGGTTTGTTAAGAGAATATGGTTTTGATGTCGGTGAACCAATTTTATATGCTGGTGGTAGTTTACAGGTGATACAGGGAAGGTCAAAATTCAAAATTAAATAACTGGCAAATGATTATATAATTAGGATTAGAAAGGTAAGCATTTGAGGAACAGCGGTCAGAAGTTAGGTTTTTAAGTTTACATCTAAACTCACTATTTGATCATCCACTGATTCATTAAAAATTCTGACTTCTGACTCCTGACTCCTGAATTCTTACTAAGATAGTTTTTAGGTTGAGGTTAATTAAAATGACTCAAGAATTAGTAGACCTGAGAACAAGCATCATCGAGAAACGTTATGCAGATGCTTTGGCAATTGTGGATGAGTTAGAGGGGATGAGTAAACAAGCGATTTTGCGTAATATTGAATTTTATCTAAGAATTCTGCTGATTCATTTGATTAAAAATCAAGTTGAACAGAGATTAACTAATTCTTGGGTAAGCTCTATTCGTAATTCTCTTAGAGAAATTCAAAAGGTGAATCTCAAGGAAAATAAAAAATCCTATTATGTGAATCGTGATGAATGGGAAAATTTAATTTTAGAAGAAGTGATTGAAGATGCGATCGCTGATGCTAGTGAGGAAGTTTTTAATGGTGCATATAGTCAATTTAAGCTATCAGAAATTGTCAATAGAAATGAATTGATTGAAACTGCATTGAGATTTTTAGACTTAACTTATTCTCATGCTGCTAAAGATTTATCTGCGGCTGTAACAAGGATGTTAATAGAGTTACCTGGAGGAGAAGATTGGATCAATAGTAAACAATAAAATCCCTTTTATTTGTTACACCATCTGTCGCCGCATCAAATTAGCAAATAACCCCTTAACTGCTGCCAACTCTTCAAAACTCCCCTGTTGGATTATCTTCCCATTTTCCAACACATAAATCCTATCAGCATTTTGAATGGTACTCAAACGATGGGCAATAATCACACGAGTTACCCCCAACTGTTCTAAACTTTGAGTAACAATGGCCTGAGTCTGATTATCTAACGCAGATGTCGCTTCATCAAACAATAAAATCTGCGGTTTATGCACCAAAGCACGGGCAATAAATAACCGTTGTCGTTGTCCTCCTGATAGATTACCACCACCTTCAGAAATAACAGTGTGTAACCCCATCGGGAAGGCTGCAATATCATCCGCTAAACCCACCATTTCCAAGGCTTCCCAAGCCTCATCTTGGGTGACTATCGAACCTCCAGCAATATTTTCCCAAATTGAACTACTCATAATTCGCCCATTTTGCAGCACTACCCCTAACTGTCGTCGCACTGCGGCAATATCCAAAGCCGACAAATCCCTGCCATCATAGAATATTGTACCCGCTTCTGGAGTTTCAAACCCTAACAACAATCTAGCAATAGTAGATTTTCCACTTCCCGATGGTCCAACAAGGGCAATAAATTCCCCCGCTTTGGCTGATAGAGTAATATGATCTAAAATCAGGGGACTATCCTGACGATAACGAAAACAAACCTGGTCTAATTTTATATCACCAGCAAGTTTTCCCGGATGGTATTTATGAGCATCAACTTCTGTTTCTGTCTGTAAAATCGGTTGGGCGCGTTCCCATAAAATCGTGATTTCTAAAACATCCATGAGGGTATTACTTAATCGGGTGGCACTGCTAATAAATGCCCCAAAAGCACTATTAAACGCCAAAAATGTCCCTGTAGATAATCCTGTTTGTCCTTGAGGTTGTGTGATTAAAGTCACAGCTAACCCAAATAGGATCATAGAACTTACTTCCGGTAACATGACATTAAAAGCCGTCAGTAAATCTTCTACTAACTGGGTACTTAACATCAATTTGATCTGCTGAGTATATTTTTTCGCCCAACAAGTAAAGGCTTCAGACTCCGCCGCCGCTACTCGCAGTTTGGAGACTCCCCCAATTAACTGTACTGTCAGTCCAAAAACTTCCCCCGAAACTTCCTGGAGGGGACGCATTTTTTGTCTAGTAATTATACCAGATATAGTAGTAATAATTATTGTCACTAAAGCAATAGCCATTGCCACTAATGCCAGGGGAAAACTGTAAATTATCAACAGTCCTAAATTCAGGAACGAAAATATACTGGTAAATATAGTCCGTAAAATACTACCACTAAGAATATTACGAATCTGGGAAATTGCGGAAACGCGATTTTGTAAATCTCCTGTGGAATATTCGCGGAAAAAGCCCGGTTTAAGTTTGAGTAACCGATCCCATATAGCAGCTTGAGTATCAAAACTAACTTGAGATTGCAACTTGAGAATGACAAAACTTTGCGCTAATTGGAAGATCATCATCCCCAAGCTGGCAGCGAATAATCCCAACCCCATCTGAATTAATAATTGGCGTTTTGCGTCGGGAATGGCATAATCAATCAAAAGACCGGTAAATTGCGGTGTCAACATCCCGAACAATGTGGTAATTAATCCCATGATCAGGATTTTCACAAAGTCTGTGATGTGTCTTCTCAAGGTAAATTGGAGAACATCCCAGACTGTAATTTTTTTATCTGGAAATGGGCGATAAAGTGTATAGGCAATGGGATCGAGTTTAGCTGCGGTGCTTTTGTTAACCGGGGTGTAAGTGAATGTTACTGGGTCAAAAATCTGATATGTACCGCCTTTACCAATTAATAGGGACACGGGTTGGTTTTCTTCTTTTGTAAAAGCCAGAAGTGGACCACAATCTGTTGTCCACCAGTTAGGGGTAAGAGTGACTTGACGGGTACGGAAACCGGAAGCGCGGGCTATTGTTTCTAGGGTACTGGAATTTTCCGCTTGCGGGGCAGGACGAATGGTTATACCCAAGGCTTTACCCACAGCACCCACAGCAATTAATAGGGGGGTTTCTCCTGTGTGGATGTGAACGGTGGGGTTGAGGATGGATGCAAGTTCCTGTAGGGCTTTTTCTGTCATGGAACTATTGATTTCATTTGACCTGGGGATGATTTTTAATTTTTGTGTTTATTCTTCATTTCTCATAGCTTTCTTAATCAGATTTAAGCCAGTTTTCTACTTTTAAATTAGGAACGCGAGAAAATTCACGAACATTGGCAGTAACGAGAGTTAGATTTAGAGTGAACGCTTGCACAGCAATTAATAAATCATTACTACCAATGGGCGTTCCTTGACGTTCTAAATGTGTGCGAATTGTGGCATAATTATGATCTACATCCAGCATTAATGGCAATACAGGAATAATGCTAAAAGCTAGTTCAATTCGTTGTTTTAATCGAAATGAATTGCTTTTTTCCGCGCCAAATCGTAATTCACAAGCTACAATAATACTGGTACAAATTTTTTCTTCACCTACATCTTGAATTTGAGAAAAAATCCTCCCCGTTGGGTGTTTAATAAAATCAGAGAGTATATTAGTGTCTAGCAAGTAAGAATAAGACATTTTTACAGTTCAATATCATCTAGAGGTAATAATCCTTCATCAACATTTGGAAAATCTTCTTCAATATCATCTAAGGTGGCAAAAATTTCCAGGAGGGATTTTTTCTGATAGGGTTCTATGATCAGTTTTCCGTCTTCTTGTCGGATAATTACTTCTGTTGTTGATAGGTTTAATTCTTGAGGAATTGTTAAGGTTTGGGTGTTACCTGCTTGAATAAGTTGGACATGATATTCCGTACTCATTGTCATCATCCTTTTTTTGGTTTTTTGGGGTTAGGGTTCTGTCGGTGGACGTGAATTACCGATATATTATACACAAACTAGAAACTGTCAGAATCAGGCGGTTATCGAGCGACTATTCATGACGAGTTAATCGGAACTCTCTGTTATTGCAGCGAGTGGTGATGTGATAACAGTTAATGCAAGTGGTAAGTCCCAAAGATTGGCTACCATTAAGTGCATTAGTTGTTTTTGGCATTTTAGGTATAACTTGGAGTATATTTGGCAAGATTCCGATTACAGTCACAGGTAAGGGAGTGTTAATTAATCCGCATCGGGTAGTAGATTTGCAATCTCCCATTACTGGACAATTGCAATCCTTAAATATTCGTAGTGGACAATGTATAAAAAAAAATGAGATATTGGGAATTATTAATCCCGCCGATAAAAAACAGCAGTTACAACAACTACAGGATAAACTTGCTCAATTACAGCAACAAGCACAAAAAACTACTTTAGTGCGACAACAACGCACTCAGTCAGAAACATCAGCCATTACTGCCCAACGTACCAGTTTAAAAGAACGGTTGCAAGATACACAAAAGTTGGCTCCTCGCATTAAAGATGAAGGGTTGAATAGTATTTCTAAACAGCGTCTTAGTCTCCAACAAAAGCTCAAAGATACAGAAGAATTAACACCTATATTGGTAAAGCGACTTACCAACCAGCGAGAATTGCAGAAACAAGGGGCAATTTCCCAAGAACAGGTATTACAAGCTGAACAAGAATACCGAAAAACCCGTCAGAATATCTCGGAAACTCAAGCACAGTTACAACAGTTGCGGGTACAGGAAACGGAATTACAACAAAAATATCAGGAAAATCTCAATAATATTAATCAAATTAATGCTGAATTGGAAAAATTAGATACTCAAAATAAACAATTAGAACAGAATAACCTAGAAACTACTAATACTGAGAATAATCAAATTCAGGAAGTGCAGCAAGGAATTGCTCGCTTACAAAACGAAGTAAAATACAACAGCACTATTAGAAGTCCCTATGCTGGATGTATTGTGGAAATTACTGCCACTGGGGGACAATATGTTAACCCTGGCACTCGTTTAGGAACTCTGCAAATAGCTGGGGAAACTAAGGAAATGATGAGTGTTACCTATTTTGCTGTGGAAGATGGTAAAAAAATCCGACCAGGAATGGAAATTTTAATTACACCAGATACGGTAAAACGGACAAGATTTGGCGGTATTGTTGGTAAAATTACTGAAATTACTCCCTTTCCTATTACCTCAGAAGGGGCAACTTCTGTAGTGGGAAACCCGGAAGTTGTCAAAAAAATAATGGGTGAGGGAGGTGGTAAAATAGAGGCCATATCTCAACTGCAACTGGACTCAAAAACCGTCAGTGGCTATAAATGGTCATCTTCTCAAGGACCACAGTTAGAAATTTCCACAGGGATAACAACAACTGTAAGAGTGACTGTAGAAGAGAGAAAGCTGATTACTTTTGTTTTACCTATTTTAAGGGAACTTGTGACAAGTTGATAGCAATCATCAGAATAATCAGATCCCCGACTTCTTCAAAAAATCGAGGATCTAAATCGTACTAGGTTGTATAATCTGCGTTAATTTTCACGTAGTCGTAAGTCAAATCACAACCCCAAGCTTTACCTGTTCCCTGGCCATGACCGATGCTAACAGAAATTAACACTGTATCTTCTTTGAGATAAGCACCTGCGGCGGCTTGTTTCAAATATGCACTGACAGATGCTTTATCAAAAGGTAAAGGTTGACCATTTTCCAACAGGAGGAAATCTCCGATTTTAATTTGCAGGTTATCTTGTTCAAAGGGTACTCCTGCACGGCCAGCAGCACCAGCAATTCTTCCCCAGTTGGGGTCACGGCCAAAGATTGCAGATTTGACTAAGGAAGACCCAGCAATGGTTTTGGCAATTTGTCTCGCTGCGGTTTCATCGTTTGCACCGCTGACTTGCACTTCTACCAAGCAGGTTGCACCTTCTCCGTCACGAGCGATCGCTTTGGCTAAATGCTGACAGACTGCTGTTAACATCGCTTCTAATTTTTCAGCTTCTGGACCGGTTTCCGTAATTGCTGGGGTGCGAGATTCACCGTTAGCTAGAGCAATTAAGCTATCATTGGTGCTGGTATCGCCATCAACGGTGATGGAATTGAAACTTCTATCCGCTGCTCGTGTTAACATTTGTTGCCACAGGGTGGAGGAAACAGCCGCATCACAGGTAACAAATGCCAACATGGTGGCCATGTTGGGATGTATCATCCCCGAACCTTTAGCAATTCCACCAATTCGCACGGGGCGATCATGTATAGTTGTTTCTAGAGCAATTGATTTTGTGACTAAATCTGTGGTAACAATTGATTTTGAGGCTGCATCCGATCCATCTTCTGAAAGTGCGGCTACTAGTGTAGGTATACCACTCCGCAAAGCATCCATTTTGATTCTTTGACCAATTACCCCTGTAGAAGCCAGCAAAATTGCTTCCGGGGAAATACCCAATTCTTTGGCTAATAAGTCTGCACTTTCTAGCGCATCTTTCACACCTTGGCTACCTGTGGCTGCATTGGCTTGTCCAGCGTTACAAAGTATGGCTCTGGCGCTATGTTTAGCTTGTAAGCGTTGACGACAATAGTCCACGCAAGCGGCTTTGACGTGGCTCGTGGTGAATACACCAGCAGCGATCGCATCCACATCTGATAATATTAACGCTAAATCCGGCAATCCCGAAGGTTTGAGTCCAGCTGTAATTCCCGCTGCTCGATATCCCCTCGCTGCTGTCACACCACCAGTAATTTCTTGCCAGTCTCCCATATTTTCCCTCACAACTATATATATCGCGTATTTCTTCTTATTGTGAGTTTATCTGTTCATGGCAATCTTGCACCAGATGGCAATTTATTTAACTTGCAAACGCTTATGAAACTCAATAGCTGTATTGTAAAACTTCGCCCAATATTATTACTGAGTTAATAAAAAACTAAAAAAGAGAGCCATTGAATAGCTCTCCAAATCATCAGGGTGCATCTACTTATCACAGTATAACATTTTTAGCGTGAGGGGTGAAGCCCCTTTTTAAGGATTTTTAGAAAAAATTTTCGGAAATTATTGTCTTTTTGGGTTATCAAGAATACACTTTTAGGTAATGTTTTGTCAACCCAATTTTTAAAATTTGATGAAATTAACATAATAAGCGAACAGGTGACAGGTGACAGTCAAGAGGACAAGGAGCAGGGAGCAAGGGGGAAAACTTTTCTCCTCTGCACCCCGCACCCCACCTGCTTCTTCTGACTCCTGCTGTACTAATTTGCGTTAAGTTTCTTTTCGACTAACTCATTAGTTAATTTTGGTTCAGCACGTTTGTTTGTCTTCTTCAGCACTTGTCCCACAAAGAAACCTTTGAGGTTTACATTACCACCTCGATACTTTTCTAGTTGTTGGGGATTTTCCGCTAGGACTTGATCAATAATGGGTTCTAATACAGTAGGATCACTAATTAACTCTTGACCTGCAAAAGCTTTTTCAGGAGTAACACCACTGAGTAAATCTGCGAGTTTTTCCTTAGCTTGAGCATTGCTGATTTTACCTGTTTCAATGCGAGTGATGACATCAGCAAGATTAACAGGAGTCAGTGCAATTTCGGAAATGGTGAATTTTTGCTTATTTAAGTAAGCAGCAATATCTTGAGTGATCCAGTTAGCAGCAGCTTTGGGGTTTGCACCAGCAGTTATGGCACTTTCAAAATATTCAGCCACTGCACTATCTTCTGTTAAGACTCGTGTATCATAGGCAGAAAGTCCCAACTCGCTTTCATAACGATGGCGTTTTTGCGCTGGTAGTTCCGGTAATTCACTTTTCCAAGTTTCTAATTCTACATCAGTAACTTCGATAGGTGCTAAATCAGGTTCGGGAAAATACCGATAATCGCTAGAACCTTCTTTAACGCGCATACTGCTAGTACGTTGTGAACCTTCTTCCCAAAGACGGGTTTCTTGAATTATTCTTTCTCCAGCTTCAATTGCGGCAATTTGACGCTCAATTTCATAGTCTATCGCTTTTTGGATAGCACTGAAGGAGTTCATATTTTTGATTTCTACCTTCGTCCCAAATTCCTTTCTTCCCACAGGACGAACGGAAATATTCACATCGCAACGCAGAGACCCTTCTTGCATATTGCCATCACTAACACCAAGATAGCGCACAATGCGGCGTAATTCTTGGGCATATTCGGCTGCTTCTTGGCCTGTTCTCAGGTCTGGTTCTGAGACAATTTCCACCAAAGGTACACCGGCGCGGTTATAGTCTACGAGAGAATAACTAGAACCGGAAAGCCTTTCACTTCCTGCGTGTACGAGTTTTCCCGCATCTTCTTCCATGTGGAGACGGGTAATACCAATGCGTTTGCGGGTGGGGTTACCAGCATCATCAACTAATTCTATTTCTATCCAACCGTGTTCAGCTATGGGTAAGTCATATTGAGAAATTTGATAGTTTTTGGGTAAATCAGGATAAAAATACTGTTTACGGTCAAATTTGCTGTATCTAGCGATTTGACAATTTAATGCTAAACCTGCTTTGACTGCATATTCTAGAACTTTGGCGTTGAGTACGGGTAAGACTCCCGGTAAACCCATACACACCGGGTCAATGTTGGTGTTGGGATCAGCACCAAACGCGGTGGAACTGTTGGAGAAGATTTTGGTGTTGGTGCTGAGTTGACAGTGGGTTTCTAAACCGATTATTGCTTCGTATTCTGTTTTTACGGGTGTGGCTGTGGTCATATTACCATTTTTGATGATTTTTCTTTAGGGTACTATTTTAGCTGTTTTGCTCTGTTTATGGTTTTGAGATTTTTATATCTCACGCAAAGACGCAAAGGAAGAAAGGCAGACAAAGAGTAAAATAAGAGAGTAAAATAAGAATGAAAACTGCTAGTTGATAGTCTAAAGGTATATGTATTCAGCTAGAAAATTTGTTGATACCCAGATCCCCGACTTCTGTCATCAATTCACAATTTATTGACACGATAATAAAAGAATTCGGGGATCTTATTACTCCATACTGAATACTTATTTTAATATTTCGCTGATCAAGCCTGAGATAATTTTCTGTTGTTAGATAAAAATAAACTTACACATTTGGGATGATCCCTTTGTCATCAACATTATTTGTCTATTAATTGTCTTTATAGGGTGTAGGTATTCCGCATTACTAAATCCCTATATTACTCCTTGCTTCCCACAAAAAAATTCTCCTCTGGATGATTGGTTCACACACCCAGAGGAGACTTTTTCCAACTTTTTTATTTCTTCACAACAGCTAAAACCTTACCAATTACAACTTATTCAACTGTTACAGACTTGGCTAAATTCCTTGGCTGATCTACATCCAAACCGCGCCGCGCCGCAATATGATAAGCTAACAATTGTAAGGGAATAACTGTAAGAATTGGTGACAAAATTTCCTCCACTTCAGCTACAGGAATTAAATTATTAAAGATTTCTGCTGCTTCCCCATTATTAACAGAAGTTACACCAATTAATCGGGAGTCTCTGGCTTTCGCTTCTTGGGCGTTAGAAATCACCTTTTCATATACAGTACCAGGCATGGCGATCGCCACCACAGGAACTTTTGCATCTAACAACGCAATTGGTCCATGTTTCATTTCTCCTGCTGGATATCCTTCCGCGTGAATATAGCTAATTTCCTTTAACTTCAAAGCCCCTTCTAAGGCTATGGGAAAATTAATTCCTCTTCCTACAAAAATGAAATCCTTAGTTTCTGCAAAGTCATGAACTAATTGCTCAATATATCTTTCTTGAGTTTCTAAAATCGCTTCAATTTCTATCGGTAACTGACGCAAACCCGTAACTATTTCTGCTAATCTTTCAGATGTAATTGTTTGCCGACGATCAGCTAAATCTAACGCCAAAGCATAAAACGCCATCAACTGGGCAATAAAAGTTTTTGTGGCCGCAACACCAATTTCAATCCCCCCATGAGTATTGATAATATTACCCACCATATTACCCAAACTACTTTCTGGACGGTTGGTAATACCTAAAAGTCGCGCTTGATACTTAGCCTCTTTGCCCTGTCGTCGTTCCTTTTCCATCGATAAAGCTGCTAAAGTATCCGCAGTTTCCCCAGATTGTGTGACACCAATAGTTAAAGTATTAGTGGTTAAAGGTGTAGGTGCATAGCGAAACTCAGAAGCATACTGTACTTGAGTCGGAATTTCTGCCAGTTGTTCTAATAAATACTTACCAACCAAAGCCGCGTGCCAACTTGTCCCACAAGCGACAATTTGAATTTGTTCTAAATCTGCGTAAAATTCCTCAGCTAAACCCAGCGTTACAGGTGTTTCGGAACTACTAGCAAAATAAGCTTCTAAACAAGCTCTCACTACCCCCGGTTGCTCATAGATTTCCTTGAGCATAAAATGTTTGAAACCCTGCTTTTCCACCATGATGGGATTCCAGTTCAAGGTGCGGGGATGCTTCTTTAAACGATGTCCAGCAAAGTTATACACCTCCACCCCCAAAGGAGTCAAACGGGCAATTTCGCCGTTTTCTAGAGGCAGTACGGCGCGGGTATAGGGGACAATTGCCGGGGTATCGGAGGCACAGAAAAACTCACCTTGGCCAAAGCCAATCACTAAAGGCGCTTGTTGGCGAACTACAATCAATTCATCCGGGTAGTCAGCAGAAATGGCAGCTACAGCAAAAGCCCCTTCTAACTTACTCACTGCTTCCCGCACTGCATCTAAAAACAAGGAAGGGGAAGCAGGATTTTCAGAAGTATGCTTTAAACATTCTGCTATGAGATGGGGAATAACTTCTGTATCTGTATCTGAACGGAATTCGTGTCCTAATGCTTTTAAATGTTCCCGTAACTCGCGGTAGTTTTCAATAATTCCATTCTGCACCACCGCTATCCGCAAAGCTGTATCCTGATGGGGATGGGCATTATATTCTTCTGGTTTACCATGAGTTGCCCAACGGGTGTGACCAATGCCAATTTGGGCAGGATTTTCGATTTGTTCGAGTTTAGAACGTAAATTCAGGAGTTTACCTTTAGCCCGCACACATTGAATATCACCTTCCCAAATGGTAGCAATTCCAGCTGAATCATAACCTCTATACTCTAGCTTTTCTAGTCCAGCTAGTAAAATATCTGTCGCTGCTTGAGTACCTATATATCCAACAATTCCGCACATTTATTACACTACTCCGGTTACAGGATGATTCACAATTATCAGTTAACAGTTATAGCAAGTGCCAAGGTGGTGAGAACATCAAATGATGACAAAACATCAGATATAAACAGACTTTCAACTCTGTAACCTGTCACCTGCCACCTATTACTTGCCATAATAGTTGCATTTGGTTTCAGCACCCCACTATCTGCCTAACAACTGTTCACTATTCCCTGAATTTAATTAAGTATAGTTGTCAAGTTAAAGGAGTCACACTTTCTAACCAAATTTCCCCATCATCTTCTAATAAGTTTTGTGCAGCTTCTAACATAGATGCAGCAAGGTCTTTTAAATCTTCCCGATTATTTAAATAGGTTTTTAACGCTTCCATCGGGTCAATACTGCTACTAGCGTTTAATTCAGGAATACGCGGTTTAGCTAACTGACTAACTAATTCTGGTTGAATTGTATATGTGTGTGCGGCACTTAAAGCACTATGCACAGATGAATTATCAATTAAATCTAGCTGTTCAGAACGGAGTTTGTAAATCAGCCGGACTACGGTATCCTGAAGATCATGTTTTGCGTTAGCGGAGCTTAACGAAGTTATCGCTTTCAATAATACCGTTTGTGGATCATCACTCTTAGATAAATCTACCTCAATGGTGCGGAAAGTGCGAACAGGTAAGGGGCAAAATTCCCACTCAACTTTCCCCCGTTCTAGTTCCACCATCACATAACCCTTATCTTCTTTCTCTTCACTAAAATCAACCCGTTCAATACTACCCGGATAAATCACCGGCGGATCATTAGATTTATTTAAATTCTGGTGACAGTGAACGTGACCCAAAGCCACATAATCAAAACAAGGACGCGTCAGCAATGATAAAGGCAAAGTAAAACCTTTACCCACAGCTAACAAACGTTCTGCACCCAACATAGCATTATCAGCCATCAAATGCGCTAAAAGCACTGTAGGTACATCCGGGTCAAGTTTTCTAATTTCCCCTTCTAAAACTACTTCTAACTTTTCCGTCAACATTTGATTAACTTCAGCCATAGATAAACCCGCAGTTTCTTTGCGAGTCATCAACGCCGAACGAGTTAACCAAGGGAGTGTAATTATTTGCACCATTCCGCTACGGGTTTGGATGTGGTGAGTTGTCAACTTATCACCGACCACAAAACCAGGAACGCCGAGAGTACGGTAAATATTTAAACTCGCACCGCCCACACCTTGGGAATGTAAGTCATGATTTCCAACTAACAGAACCGTTGGTATATCAGCATCTACGAGACGGCGAAATTGACTAGCAAAGGCTTCTTGTACGTAGGGTGGGGGTGTGGCATCGGGAAAAGCATCACCTCCGAATATCACCATATCTACTGGTTCTGATAAAGCGCGATCGATACACAAGGATAGGGTATTGACAAAATCCTCTAATCGTGTATTTAAACCCGTCACCGGATTGATGCGGCCGTGGGAGAAGCCGCTTCCTATATGGATATCTGAAAGGTGTAAGATTTTGATCATGTTGGTGAGTTTGATTTTTTTTGAATGAACCACGAAGAAACGAAGGAAGCGAAGGAAAGAGAGTTTGAGAGAGATTTTACATAGGTTTTATAATAACGAACCGCAGAGGCAAATAGGACGCAGAGGAAAGATGTTTTAATTTTTATCTGTGTTTATCTGCGTTCATCTGCGTTCGATTATTTTTGATGCTTGGGTTATGTTACAATTACGGGCATATTTAAGCATACATCTTTTATGTTACAACCTGGAAAGCCTTTACAACAACGTCCCCAATATGTAATAGAAGAAGAAATAGGTTCTGGGGGTTTTGGTGTTACTTTTAAAGCTATACATAAAGATTTGAATTTTCCGGTTGTTATCAAAACTCCTAATAGTCGTTTGTGTAGAGATGCTAATTATCCCAAATATGTAGAAGGTTTTCGCAAGGAAGGAAGAAGATTAGCAGAGATTAACAAACTTCAACATCCCAATATTGTCAGAATTATAGATTTTTTTGAGGAGGATGGTTTACCATGTCTGGTGATGGATTTTGTCAACGGTGAAAATTTATATCATTTAGTACAAGATAAGGGTGTTTTATCAGAATCTACTGCTATTGATTATATTAAACAAATTGCTGGTGCTTTATCTATTTGTCATGAAAATGGCATTATTCACCGGGACGCACATCCTGGTAATATGATTTTAAGAGAAAATAGTAATACTGTAGTTTTAATAGATTTTTGTTTAGCAGGAAAGATGGATAGTCAAAGTGTTAACCAATCTGCTAATCTAGCTTTTGCGCCTTGGGAACAAATTTTAGAAACGGAAAAATCAGCAACCATAGATGTTTATACTTTAGCTGCTTCTTTGTTTTATTTAGTGACTGGATATATACCCATTTCTTCTTTAGCCAGGAAGGTTTTCAATAATGATTTATTAGAACCGAAGGAATTAAATTCAAGGATTAGTGATAAGTTAAATTATGCAATTATTAAAGGTTTAGAATTAGAACCCCAAAACCGTCCGCAAAGTATGGAAAGATGGGTTGCATTATTTTCTGATTTAAGTGGTGAGAATAATGATAATCCTGAAAAATACCCAACTTCCCAACAAACAATCATCCAATCACATCCTCTAAATCCTAAAATCCTGGACATCCTGATTCTGACAAAAAAAATACCCAACTTCCCAACAAACAATCATCCAATCACATCCTCTAAATCCTAAAATCCTGGACATCCTGATTCTGACAAAAAAATTCTGACTTTTGACTTTTGACTTTTGACTTTTGACTTCCCGAAGGGTGTCCTGATTCAGACAAAATATATAAGTCATTAGTAATTAGCCATTTTTTAACACTTTACCAATGACCAATGACCAATGACCAATAACTAATAACTAAATGTGAATACCACACTCAGTCTTACCAGTTCCCCGCCAGCGTCCAGCGCGTTCGTCTTCACCTTCACCTACTTTGGTGGTAATAGGTTCGTCACCAATACTAGGATAACCTTGATCATGGAGAGGATTGTAAATTACTTTATGTTCAGCAACATAAGTCCAGCTTTGTTTGCGAGTCCAAGCAGCAAGGGGATTTAATTTTAATCTTCCTTGGTTGTCTAATTCAAATATGGGCATATTCGCACGGGTAACAGCTTGGTCACGACGACGGCCTGTAATCCACGCTACGGTATTAAGTTCATCCAAACCGCGTGTGAGGGGTTCAATTTTGGTAATTTGGTGGAATTGAGTAATATCTGTATCCCATAATGCTTCACCATATTTAGCAGCAAAAGCTTCACGAGTGTCTACATCTGGAGTTTTGTAAGTTTGTAAATCTAGATTATAGATTTCTTTAGCTTTCGCAACCAATTCTAGGGTTTGGGGGAAGTGATAGAGGGTATCGAGAAAGATAACGGGAACAGGATGTTTGAGTACAGTATAAAGAATATGGGTGATGATGATATCATCAACGTTAAAGGCGCTAGTTTGTACCAGTCCTGTGGGTATGTTTTCCACAGACCACTTGAGAATTTCTGTAGGAGTGGCGGTTTCAAATTGCTGATTTAAGCTATCTAAATCAAAAGCTGCGGCGACTGTCATGATAATTCTCTAGTAAGATATTTTTACTTTGATTTAAGATTTATCCTACCTTATTAAGACACCTATTCCTGGCGATATTTAGGTAATTATTATGTACGGGTATTACCACACGCAATAAATATAAGTAGTTTTTTTAGGTGCTAGTGATTTTCTTTCCGTAAATTTACTAATAATTGGATTGTTACCTTTTACCTAATTTCCAATCTTCACCACCGGGGAATTGAATTAGACTATTGTTGATAATTCCTGGTAACTCGTTACTTTGATAAGTATATATTAATTGTAATAACTTTTGTGCCTCATTAATTATTTGTTGTTTATCCACAGTTTCTGCTAGTTGAAATGGACTATAAATACCATTCAAAACCTCTGTACTAGCATCGGAAATAGCAGCTTCAATTTCTTCTTGTAACCAACTACCCCATTCATTTTGATTAATGTAATAGGATTTTTGATTTTCCTTGAGATTAATATCTTGAATTTCTATTAAGGCGTTGCGAATAGAAGCAACCCAGGAATTTGTTAACCGTTGTTCTATTTGATTTTTTATCAAATGTATTAACAGCACCTTGAGAAAAGATTTGATTTGTCGTAATATCGCTTTTTTACTCATCCCCTCTAATTCGTCAACAATAGCCAAAGCATCGTGATAACGTCCTGCTAAAATACTATTTCTGAGGTCTATTAATTCCTGTGTCATATTTATTTATTAACCTCAAAGACTAACTACCTTATATTAATATAACAAAAACTCAGAAAATAGATCCCCAATAAATCGGGGATCTGAGGTTATTTATTTAGTTGTTATGGTCTAATAAGGCCATTTCCAATCGCGAATTTCTGGCATATCTTCGCCGTGTTTCTCGATATAATGTTTATGTTCAATCAACGTATCTTGTAATTTTTGCTTCACATAAGCAGCTTTAGAACCTAATTTTGGTACACGGTCAATTACATCCATGACTAAATGGAATCTATCTAAATCATTCATCACCACCATATCAAAAGGTGTGGTTGTTGTTCCTTCTTCTTTATAACCACGGACATGAAGATTTTTGTGGTTTGTATGACGATAGGTGAGACGATGAATTAACCAAGGATAACCATGAAAAGCAAAGATGATCGGTTTATCAGTTGTGAAAATCGTATCAAAATCTTTGCTGCTTAAACCGTGGGGATGTTCACTTTGTGGTTGTAGTTTCATCAAATTAACTACGTTCACTACCCGCACTTTTAAATCTGGGAAATTTTGCCGTAAAATATCCACTGCTGCTAAAGTTTCTAAAGTAGGAATATCACCAGCACAAGCCATGACTACATCAGGTTCTCCATCCAAGTCACTACTTGCCCATTCCCAAATTCCTAAACCTTTGGTACAGTGTTTAATGGCTGCATCCATGTCTAAATATTGTAATGCTGGTTGTTTTCCAGCGACTATCACATTGACATAATGACGACTTCTTAAACAGTGGTCAGTTACAGATAACAAAGTGTTAGCATCGGGGGGAAGATAAACACGAATAATTTCTGATTTTTTGTTCATGACATGATCAATAAAACCCGGATCTTGGTGAGAGAAACCGTTATGATCTTGTCGCCAAACGTGGGAAGTAAGAAGATAATTTAATGATGCAATTGGTCTTCTCCAGGGAATTTCTAGAGTTGTTTTTAACCATTTGGCGTGTTGGTTAAACATGGAATCAATGATATGAATAAATGCTTCATAACAGGAGAAGAAACCATGACGACCTGTCAGCAGATATCCTTCTAACCATCCTTGACAGTTGGTTTCACTCAGCATTTCCATTACCCGACCATTAGGTGATAAATGGTCATCTTCGGGGAGAGTTTCCGCCACCCAAGTGCGGTCAGTAACTTCTAATACTGGATCGATGCGATTTGATGCGGTTTCATCGGGTCCAAAAACGCGGAAGTTGCGGCTTTCCTCGTTCAGTTTCATGATATCCCGCAGGAATTTACCACTAACTTTAGTAGCTTCCGCGATCGCTTTACCAGGTTCGCGTACTTCTACAGCATAGTTGCAAAAATCAGGCATGATTAAATCACGCAGCAACATACCGCCGTTAGTATGGGGGTTGTCTCCCATGCGACGCTGACCTTTAGGTGCGAGTTCTGCGAGTTCGGGAAGAAGCGTACCGTTTGCGTCAAAGAGTTCTTCGGGTTTGTAACTCTGCATCCAGGTTTCCAATAGTCGCAGATGTTCCGGTTTACCAGCTATATCACCAAAGGGGACTTGGTGCGATCGCCAATAGTCTTCTGTTTTCTTCCCGTCTACTTCCTTGGGTCCAGTCCAACCTTTAGGAGTGCGTAATATAATCATCGGCCATTGCGGTCGTTCTTTGAAACCATGTACCCGCGCTTCTCTTTGGATACCTTGAATTTCTGGAATGATAGTATCTAATGTTGCCGCCATTTTTTGGTGAACTTCCGCAGGGTCAGAACCTTCCACAAAGTAAGGTTTATAGCCATAGCCGATAAATAGGCTTTCTAATTCTTCATGAGGTATGCGTGCTAATACGGTAGGATTGGCAATTTTATAACCGTTCAAATGTAAGATCGGTAAAACCGCACCATCAGTTACAGGGTTGAGGAATTTGTTAGAATGCCAACTGGTAGCTAAAGCGCCAGTTTCTGCTTCTCCATCACCGACAACAGCCGCAACAATTAAATCAGGGTTGTCAAAAGCAGCACCAAAGGCGTGAACCAAAGCATAACCGAGTTCTCCCCCTTCGTGAATAGAACCTGGTGTTTCTGGCGCTACATGACTAGGAATACCACCAGGGAAGGAGAATTGTTTGAACAGTTTTTGCATTCCTCCAGCATCTTGGGTGATGTTGGGGTAATATTCGCTATATGTTCCTTCTAAGTAGGTGTTGGCGACAAGTCCGGGTCCACCGTGTCCAGGTCCAGCTATGTATATGGTGCTGAGGTCGTATTTTTTAATGACGCGGTTGAGGTGGACGTAGATGAAGTTTAGTCCGGGTGTGGTTCCCCAATGTCCTAACAGTCTGGGTTTGACGTGTTCTTGTTTGAGTGGTTCTTTCAGTAGGGGGTTGTCGAGGAGGTATATTTGTCCGACTGAGAGATAGTTGGCTGCACGCCAATAAGCGTTAATTTTCTGTAATTCTGTGTCTGTTAAGGGTTTTATTTGTGGAGTGCTGGCTAATGTCATTTGGAACTCCGGTAAGAGGTATTTACACCAATGTCAGTGTAATGGTTTGCTGTTTCTGTGTCATCTTACCTGTGATTAATTTTTTCGGGGGGAAGTTACATATTTTTTTTATGTCACGCTCCAGACGCAGAGGCGCAAAGAGGAGTTAAGAGTTTTGCAGCATTTTGAGAATATGTTTAGCTAAGTTCTCATTAAGTCCCTTCTTTTCACAATAATTCTAACTCTGCAACTTTTCTGATAGCAGGAATATTACCTCTGGTAAATTCGTGATACAAATCTAATAAATTTTGCTGGAGTTCTTCTAAAGAAGTTCCTTGAGTCCAATAATCAGGATATTCTTATAAATAACCGACAAACATATCCTCGTCTTGCCAATAAATATATTTTTTCTTAGTGATTGTTTCCATGATGGTTTTTACCTCGTAATTCAGTATGGGAATAATGCACAATTTAATTATATAGTATAAGCCATTCCAGATAATTTATACAGATGATATTTGATTTGCTTTAGTGTTTCTACGACTTAAACATCTTTAAAAAAGACAGATGGGGAAATATGAAAGAATTTAGCCAGTTTTTCTATGTGATTCATAGTCATTTGCTGTTTTCCGCTGAGAACCTCAGATAAAACTGTTTCTTGTTCAAAAATTGGCATTAAATCTTTGGGTTGTAAGTTCAATTCTTCCAGTAATACTTTTAATAATTCGATTCCATAAATATCTGCCACAGGATAATGATGTTCTTCATATTCAGATACTAATAGTCCTAATAAATGTAGATAATCTCGTTCATCAGAAGTTAGCCTTTCTTGATCTAATAAGGAATCAATGATATTTTGAGTGGTAGCTAGTTCTTCCTCTGATGTAATTTTGCGAGGAGGAAAAGCGGTAATCAATTCTAGATAGGTTTTAGGTGTACCAAGGGTCTTGTTTCCAATTTTGTTTGTCATATTCTGCATGGGTAAGGATATGGCGAATATACACTTCTTGATATTGATAGTCTACTAAAGCGATCAGTCGGTAATTGTTACCACTAATATTAAAAACGGTAAAGTTACCAACTAAATCAGCAGATGGGAATACTTGACGTAATTCAACAAAATTTTCCCATTTGGCTTTACTAATAATTTTATACCATGTTTCTAGATTTGATTCAGCTTTTGGATGTTGCTCCCAAAATTCTTTCAGTCTTTTTTTGCTAATAATGTGCATATCTAGACGTTAAGCAATTTTTTGATAAACAACATTAATTTTAGGTTGAGGTTTTTCTGCTTGTTGGTTTGTTACCATTATTTCTATATTTTGTCCTAATTTTATTAAATAGGTTAGTAAATTCTCAATTGTAAAATCTTTGAGAATCCCATTACTTAAATTATTTACTTTTTCAATTTCTAAGCCTAAAATTTGTGCAGCTTGTTGCGATGTAATTTGTTGCTGTTGTAAAATATCAGCAATGACAGAAGCTAATTTAACTTTAGCTAGTTTTTCTTCTGCATTAGCAAATCCTAAATCTTGAAATATGTTGCCGGAACTGATTGTATAATCTAACATAATCTTCCTACTATAATTGTCTTATTTGTGAAATTTGTATTGCTGCTTGTAATCGCTGCTGAATTAACTCAATAGTTTGTTGAGGTGTTTTGATCCCTTTGGGTGATTTTTTCTTGAAAGCATGGAGAATATACACAGCATCATCTATTTTTATAGCATAAACAGTGCGGTAAGTGTCGGTTTGATAATTGCTGCGAATTTCAAATACTCCATTAAAACCTTTTAAGGG
>RDYJ01000044.1 GCA_004293145.1 Nostocales cyanobacterium
GTTTGAAACATTCTATACCAAAAATATTTTGTTGAACGAGGGTATCCGCGCTTGGATGGCTCCTCAAGACCAACCCCACGAACAATTTGTATTCCCTGAAGAAGTATTACCACGTGGTAACGCTCTCTAATTTGATGATGAATTAATCAAATCTTTTAGCATTCATCCTTTTCAATCCACCCCAGGCAAATTGTCTGGGGTTTTTTTATCTTGAGAATATTGCCAAACTAATTTTATGTGTTATAGTAATCTCAGGTTACAAACCCAGAGTTTTTCACTCTGCCTTTTTGAAACTAAGACCGATTAGGCAATAAGGAGGTGATGCCCATGATAGAAAGTAGTATACGCATGGGTCATCAGGTTGCAGTTAGCCGGCTGTGTGCCGGGGCTGTTCTCTAAAAGTTAGCCTTAGTTATCGTGAGATACTAAGTTAGCTCAACTAGCTAGGCTAAAAGTCGGAGTTCCTTCCGGCAGTCTGGTTGCAATCTGAAGACCCGCTAGACCGCCCTAAGATTAAGTCATCTGATTTAACTTAGGGCGGATAGTCGTTTGTGGGTAAATAAATTTTGATCTGTAAAAATCTCACTAGATTATTGGTAACTCTTATCTTGATCATTGGGCTTAAACATTATATAATATCAAACTATAGTGTGGAAGTTTTTACATAAGTTAATTGCATAAGTTTTTAACGATTTGTTAATCATTTATTAGCTTTGTAAAAACTAAAATTGTAGTAGTGGCAGTTATGCCTCATCCACAGGTTAAAGCAAGATGTCGCATTTCTGATAAATAGGTACGACAAAAACGTTTATCTATAATATGGTGTGAGGAGTAAAGAAAAGATGTCTAATCTCTTGTGGAAGTCCCTGGTGGTCAGCCCAGCAGTTTTGGGAGCAGCGTTGTTAGTTTCAGGAACAGCGATAGCGGCTCCAAATGCCACCACTGAAGTATCAGCACTGGAAACGCAAGTCGCAACAGAAGTTTCCCAACAGCCTGAAATATTGGCTCAAGCAACAGAAACTCAAGTTTTAGCTCAAGTTAACCGCTACAGCAACGAAGGTCAAAATTTACAGTCTCAAGTCACATCAGTTTCTCAGTTTTCCGATGTTCAACCCACTGACTGGGCGTTCCAAGCCTTGCAGTCTTTGGTTGAGCGTTATGGCTGTATTGCTGGTTATCCTAATGGTACATATCGCGGCAACCGGGCGTTGACCCGTTATGAGTTTGCAGCTGGTTTAAATGCTTGTTTAGATAGAGTTAATGAACTGATTGCCACAGCAACTGCTGATTTGGTAACAAAACAGGATTTAGCTACTTTACAGCGTTTACAAGAAGAATTTTCCGCTGAACTGGCAACATTACGCGGTCGTGTAGATGCGTTGGAAGCTCGTACAGCTGAGTTGGAAGCTAACCAGTTCTCTACTACCACAAAATTACAAGGTGAAGCCATTTTTGCTATCACTGATGCTTTTAATGGTGACATTGCGGGTAAGACAGTTTTTCAAGATCGAGTGCGTTTGAACCTGCAAAGCAGCTTCACTGGTAGAGATATGTTAAATACCCGTTTAGCTGCGGGTAATGCTACAGGTTTTGGAGGCGCTGGAGAAGGTAGACAAAGCTTTGAAGTTGGTAGCACTGGTGATAACAGTGTTGCAATTGATAAACTGACTTATGAAGCTCCTGTCGGTCCAGCACAGGTATACATAGCAGCTACTGGTGGTCAACACAGCCATTATGCCGCTGTGAACAACCCCTACTTCTTCGACAAAACTGATGGTGGTAACGGTGCTTTAACTACCTTTAGTTCTGAAAACCCCATCTATCGAATTGGTGGTGGTTCAGGTATTGCCCTCAATGTACCCTTTGGTAAACCAGGTGGTATTCTCAAACCAAGCTCACTGACTTTAGGTTACTTAGCTTCTGAGGCTGAGAGTCCTGCGGCTGGTGAAGGGTTGTTTGACGGTAACTATGCTGCTTTAGGTCAGTTAAACTTCAATGTTGGTAATCGCATTGCTTTAGCTGCTACCTATGTACATGGTTATCATGGTGCAAATAGTCGTTTATTTGACTCAGGACTGGGTGGAGATGTTGTTGGTACATCACTCTCTAACACTCTCACCAACCCATCTTCCAGCAACTCCTACGGTATTTCCGCAGCTTTCAAACCTAGTGACAAACTTTCCATCAGTGGTTTCGTTTCTTACCATGATGTCATAGGCTTTGGTGCTGGTGATAATTATGAAGCTTGGAGTTATGGAGTTGGGGTAGCATTACCTGACTTTGGTAAGAAAGGTAACGTATTGGGTGTTTTCGGTGGCGCTCAACCTTATTCCTTTAATAATAATGGTGGAGCTAATACTGGTGATATTCCCTACCAAGTTGAAGGTTTCTACAAGTATCGCGTTTCCGATAACATCTCTGTTACTCCTGGTGTGATTTGGTTGCCAGCTACTGGACAGGACAACAACAGTGAAGATACTTTTATCGGTACTCTCAGAACAACTTTCACCTTCTAAACTAGAACTTTGATAGTCTGTTGACAATCTTGAAACCTATTTTTACCCGCCATGAGGCGGGTTTTTTATTGAGAACAGAAAAAAGTACAAACCCCACTGGAAAACCGGAGTATACTATAAAAGTATGAATTATGAATTATGAATGATCCTTCATTGTTTATCCTTTATCCTTTATTCTTAAATTGCAGCTTGTGGAAATATCGTGTAAATCTGAATACGCAATTCTGGCCTTATTAGAAATGGCAACTTATTACGAAAGCGGCGAACCAATGCAAATTCGACAAATCGCTGCCCACCAAAATATACCAGATCGCTATTTGGAGCAGCTACTTGCTACTTTGAGGCGTGGAGGTATAGTTAAAAGTCAACGCGGTTCAAAAGGAGGCTATCTGTTAGCGCGAGAACCTTGGAAAATTAGCGTTTTTGATATTTTGGAATGTTTAGAAGGCTTGGATATCAAACCAGGTGAAGATGATACAAACCGCACAAGTATAGATAGTGCGATTGTAGAAGAAATTTGGCAAGAAGCTCGTCAAGCAGCAAACGCAGTCTTACACAAATATTCGCTTCAGGATCTTTGTGAACAACGAGATTCACGGAAGCAGTTAGATATCATGTACTACATTTAAAGGATTGAAAATTTATTATGCGGATTGCTCGGAATATTACAGAATTGGTTGGACGGACTCCCCTAGTGCAGTTAAACCGTATTCCCCAAGAGGAAGGTTGTGTGGCGCAGATTTTGGTGAAACTGGAAAGTATGAACCCATCTGCATCAGTGAAAGACCGAATCGGTGTGAGTATGATTAATGATGCTGAACGGGAAGGTTTAATCACTCCTAGCAAGACGGTATTGGTGGAACCGACATCGGGAAATACAGGTATTGCCTTAGCAATGACAGCGGCTGCTAAGGGGTATAAATTAATTTTGACCATGCCGGAAACCATGAGTTCAGAACGTCGGGCAATGTTACGGGCTTATGGGGCAGAATTGGAACTGACACCAGGTATTGAGGGGATGAGTGGGGCAATTCGCAGGGCGCAGGAGATAGTGGAAACCACAGCCCATGCGTATATGTTGCAACAGTTCCGTAATCCCGCTAATGCGAAAATACATAGAGAAACTACAGCGGCTGAAATCTGGGAAGATACGGATGGCCAGGTAGATATGATTGTGGCAGGTGTGGGGACAGGTGGTACTATTACTGGTGTGGCTGAGGTGATGAAAGCCAAAAAGCCTAGTTTTAAAGCGATCGCTGTTGAACCTGCTAATAGCCCAATTTTATCAGGAGGTAAACCTGGACCCCACAAAATTCAGGGTATTGGCGCGGGTTTTATTCCCCAAGTTTTGAAGGTAGAATTGATTGATGAAGTGATTACTGTCAGTGATGAAGAGGCGATCGCCTACAGTCGTAGATTAGCTAGAGAAGAAGGACTATTATCTGGTATTTCTAGTGGTGCTGCTTTGTGTGCTGCAATTCGTGTCGCCAAAAGGCCAGAAAATGCAGGACGTTTAATAGTCATGATTCAACCCAGTTTTGGTGAGAGATATTTAAGTACACCATTGTTTCAAGATTTAGAAGCGAAGGTAAGTAACTAACATCAGCTAAGGATAAGTTAAAGTAAATCAGTTAACTGATAACTGATAACTGATAATTGATAACTGTTAACTGATCATGGTCAATTCTAACCACTACGAAATCCTCAAAGTTAGTCACAAAGCCAGCCAAGCGGAGATTAAACAAGCATATCGCCGCTTGGTAAAGTTATTTCATCCTGATACTCAACAGAAAACAGCAAATAACGAGCAAATTATTCTGATTAATGCAGCTTATGAGGTTTTAGGAGATACCCAAAATCGCCATCAATATGACCAAAAACTGCTGAATAATTCTCAAAAATCAAGTATTCCCAAACCAAAACGCAATTCTGAGCAAAAACCTGCTCAAAAAACCAGGCCAACGGGAAGAGATGCTGATGAACAAATCGAAGAATGGTTGCGCCGAGTTTATAAACCAGTAAATCGGATACTTTTTACTATTCTCAGTTCTCTAGAAGCGCAAATTGAGGAATTAGCCGCAGATCCTTTTGATGATGAATTGTTAGATGAATTTCAGGATTATTTAGACTCCTGTCGAGAAGACTTGAAGGAAGCTCAATTTAAGTTTCGTTCTCTACCAAATCCTGCTAATTTCGCCGCAGCAGCAGCGCATACTTATTACTGTTTGAGTCAAGTTGCAGACGGAATAGAAGAGTTGGCATATTTTCCGTTAAGTTACGATGATCGCCATTTACACACAGGTCAAGAATTATTTAGGATAGCTAAAAGGTTGCATCGGGAAGCGCAAGAATCAGTGGGGTGAAAATATCTTAACTGCTTTGTTTTATTATTAATGTACTTTTTTGTCATTCTCCAACAATTGATAAAATGCGATGGTATAGAGAGGGACTAACCCAAAACTTTGCTATATTTCTTAAATCATCAAGAATGGGTTTAACGGTTAGAATTAATCCCTGACGTTTTGCTTCAATTAAAATTCCTAAAATACCTATTATTTTTAAGTTATACTCAACTGCAACTTGTCTACCTAATTGTTCATCTATAATTAGCCAATCTGCATTTAATTCTGAAGCTAGAGCTATAACAGAAGATTCACCGACATCTAACTTTTCTTTTAAAGATTGTACTAAAATAGTGTTATTAATTGGTTTAACTTTAATCCAATCGTAAAATTTTACCTCTTTTGCTCCTGGAATTGAATCTCCCCATTGGGTTAATTCTTGAAAAACATCTGGTGATATTATGATTTCACCATAAAGTTGTTTTAATAATTCGATTTTCCCGATAGCAGATAGGTTAGTAATAGGTGAAGTATTGCTAACAATGATCATAAATATTAGATAATTCCCAAATTTTGTAAATCAATTTCCAAATCAGTTTCATCATAATGAATAGAAACATTTCTCATCGCCAATTCATTCTGAAATTCTAGTAAAGGCATTTGTGCTAGTTGTGATGCTTTACCAATACTAATTTTTTTTCTTTGAAATAAGAGGATAATTAGTTCTAAGACTAATTCTTTTTCTGATAATCCACTGGCTTTGATAATATCATCAGAAATAACTAAACTCATTGTGATCTTTCATGACTACAGATTAAATAAATTATAACAAATATATACAGATTTGAGGGCAGACATAGAGATAATTGAGCAGTTAAAAATATTAGATTTCTGCGATTCACTGTCATCAATTTTGCCATTGTTGAGAAAATAGGCGATCGCTGCATCTCCTAAACCTTGTGTAGCAATAAGACATAGACTAAGAAAACCATTTTATTAAGCATTTTTTATTTTCCGTGTGTGGGTTTTTTATCAAAAAATTAATATCTTGAGTAAAAAATATTTAATCGGTGGGTAATTTCCTTACTATTTTTGAAACCTAACCCGACTATTCGAGGTGTTGAGGGAAAATGTCCTCTATTTGCATCTAAAGTAAAATTATAATCTTCGTATTTTATCAATTCATTCGTAGTAAGATTTTCAATCCAACCGCATCTAGCTGTAAATTGTTTATGATTTTGAAAAATCTGTTTTTGGATACTAAACCCAAACTTACCATCACTAGATTTAACCCAAAGTTGATTAATTATATGTAAATCATAGCGGGGGAGTTTTCTAATTTCTCCATCATCTAACCAACCTTTATCTTCGCGTTCAGATATTTTCAGCATTATAGAATAGGTTTCTTGATCAGCATCTTTCCAGTTTTGTGCAGCTAATAATTGCTGTAAATTTCTATAATCCATTCCCGAAGCATGAGATACTAAGGTTAATTCATCTGTTAATTGGGATAATTGTAATTGTAAATTTGATAAAACTTGTACAATAGTTGGTTGTTCTGGTTGTTGAATGTGAGTTTGTAATTGTGATATTTGTGCTTTTATATCTGCTAATTCTTGGATAATTTGGGTATTTGCTTGTGGTTCATTTAACATTGCTTTTAACTTCTCTATTTCCTCTGTAGCTTGACTTAAATTACTTTTGGTTTCTTTGGTTATTTGTTCACTGGTTTCTAGTTTCTCTTGTGTTTCACGAAGTTGAGATTTTAATGTTTGTATTTCTGTTTGCAAAGTTTGAACAGTAACAAGGAAATTATTTTGAGTTTCTTTTAATTCGGTTCTCGCATTTCTCAATTCCTCTATTGCTTTTTCGTAAACTCCTAAAGGTGTTTTCCAGTTATTATCAGATGCAACCATAAAATTAACCCTATTCTTACCTTATAGTTATT
Organism: Nostocales cyanobacterium; assembly: GCA_004293145.1. Lineage (GTDB taxonomy): Bacteria > Cyanobacteriota > Cyanobacteriia > Cyanobacteriales > Nostocaceae > RDYJ01. Next base: position 6,807 of record RDYJ01000044.1, read on the forward strand.
AATTACTTTTTAACATTTGTTGTGAACAACTACCCTGTAATCTCAAATTATCTTGTTGTTCAGCATCAGCTATTGTAATACGCCAAAATTCACATAATAAACCATATTTCATCCAGTCTTCAATTGCTCTACGTCTTAATTCTGGAGATTTTCTGACTAAAGCGGCCATCATTGCTGCATTATGTTGTAATTGTCCATAGGTTTCTAAAACTTGATCAATAGGTGTGTTTTCATTTAATTTACTCAATTCATAACATTGATTTAATTTATAAAGCTGCATATCGGAAATACTACCGCCAAATTTCCAGCCAATTCCTAATTGTTGTCTACATTTATCTAAAGGGTTGGGTAAAGCATGGTGTAAATGTTTTTTTAATTCGTTACGAACAAATTCTAATTTACCATCTATTGCTTCATCTATTTTATCTATCAGTTGACTCGCATCTGCAAATAATTGATTTTCTAAATTTTCGACTCTTTGCAAACTACTATCTGCACCAGCAATAGCTTCCATAACTGCTAATGAAAGTTGATTAATGCGATTTTCTAAATAAAAGTTGGTTTGACTAATTGTTTGTTGTGAGTCTTTAATTACTTGTTCTCTTATATTGATTAATTTCTTGTAAATTAGCCTTGACTTTATCGTTAGCATGATTCAGCAAATTTTCAATATCTACTTTTGTCTGAATTTCCAAATCTTCTATTTCTTGAAGACTTTGTTGTGATACATAGTCAAATTGATCAGCTAGAGGTTTGAGTTTATGATCAAATAAGTTAGATATCTCTTGACTACCTTCTTTAATCACGTCTTTTGCTGCACGTTCAAACTTTTTAACTACACCCCCAAACAACCATCCGATCATTTTTTAACATCCTTTCAGCACAAATTTTAGTTATAAATATAACACTGGAATCAGTAAGTATATAATAGGTTTACAAAGAAAATGGGATGAGCATAAACATTAATTTACTTTTCTGTTATTTTGCATCGGTTAACAAAATTAATAATGATATTATACAACACTTAAACCGTAGGTAGCAATCGCACCCTTTCCCCAGTACCTACTCAATAGTTACCAGTAAAAAAACAACTGCCCCATAAGCAACAAATTAGATTACACTGTATAAAGTGAAAGATTAAGAAATTTTAAGTTCTGTTTCCAGTGTACTCATGCAATGTATTGTAAATCGCCGCGCTCAGTTTTCGGCCAGCCATCGGTATTGGTTGCCAGAACTGAGTGAAACCGAGAATGTTGAAAAATTTGGTCTTTGCTCGAAATTTCCCGGACACGGACACAACTATGTTTTATTTATTTCTCTGCTTGGAGAACTAGATGAGTATGGCATGGTGTTGAACTTGTCTGATGTGAAACAAGTGATCAAACGGGAAATTACCAGTCAACTAGATTTTTCCTACCTCAATGATGAGTGGGCAGAATTTCAACAAACTCTCCCCACCACAGAAAATATCGCCAGGGTTATCTGGCAAAAATTAGCACCGCACTTACCTATAGTCAAGGTGCAGTTATTTGAACATCCTGAACTTTGGGCAGAATATATGGGTAACGCAATGGAAGCATATCTCAGTATTAGCACTCACTTTAGCGCCGCACACAGACTAGCGCACCCAGATTTGAGTTTAGAGGAAAATACAGAAATTTACGGTAAATGCGCTCGTGTGAATGGACATGGACACAACTACCATTTAGAAGTTACCGTAAAGGGAGAAATTGATCCTCGCACGGGTATGATTGTTGATTTAGGGGCTTTAAATCAGGTAATCGCAGATTATATAGTAGAACCCTTCGATCACACCTTTTTAAACAAAGATATTGCTTTCTTTGCCAAAGTTGTACCCACTGCCGAAAATATCGCACTTTATATTAGTAATACATTGCGATCGCCCATTCAAGAAATAGGTGCAGAACTTTACAAAGTTAAACTGATTGAAAGCCCGAATAACTCCTGTGAAATTTACGCTGCTGACTCAGAAACAACCCCTGTTAGTGCAGCAGTAAGTCAACCAGTATTAGCAATAGTTTAAGTTAAGGAGTAGGGGCGAAGCATTCGGGCGATAAATTATCGGTTTTTCCCAAGTTTATTTTCCGAATGCTGATGCTTCCAGCACGCTCCGCGAACGCCCTTACATCGAACGCTTCGCCCGTACAGGAGTAAGAATATTTATACTGCATCCTTCTCCTGAATTCTTACTTTTCATCATTAAAAAAAATATCGAGGACGGGATAAATTGCGTAAATAGCGATATATCAACCAAGCCAAAATTCCTAAAAAGAGATTTAACGCAACTTCCCTCACTATAAACCAAAAAATATCAGCCTCAAACCACCTTATTAGTGGTAACGGAGTAACTTTTCTAGTGAGAATAAACAACCCAAAAATAGCATTACCACCCAATATGAGAATAAACAATACTAAACTTCTTTGCCAATAACGCTGCTGCAATGTGTCACCAGAAATTAAAGTAATAGGGCGTTTACCTTGTACTTTTCGCAGTAATTGTTCTTCCCGCCAAAATAGCCATAATAACAATGGAAATAAACCATAACCAAGAAAACTGAGAGGTGGTGGATAAACCCAACTTCGAGATAAGATATTTACCAAAGCATGAAAAAATACAGAATTGCCCCAAGCCGTTAAAATTAAACTTCTGTCTTTATTTAATCGCCTTTTGGAAAAAATATATATTCCCAAGGCATATCCCCAAGGTGCAGAAAACATAGAATGTACAGGCGTGCTGATAATGCGTTCTAAAATTGGTGCAGTACCGTTAAACCAGTAAATCCAATTTTCCTCAGCCGTAAATCCCAAAGCTGCCGCTATCGTAAAGATAAAAATTGTACTGGCACGTAACCGATAACGGCGTTGAAAATAGCAGATGGGGACAATAACAGCGGCCAACTTACAGCCTTCTTCAATTGGAGCAATAAAAACCATCTGCCGCAGGGCAAAACCCACAAAAGAGCGCTGTATTTTTGCCCAGTCTACTACCGAGTTAGCGACAATTTCTACAGCCCATTCTAGCCCCAGGGCGACGAAACCAGATATTGCACCAACAACGAACAAACATAGCAGCTGTAGTGGAGGAGGAGCCGCAGGAGTCCGACGGTAGTAAAACCACAAAAACAGCAGCGGTGGAATTACAGCCCACAGTAACAGAGATAAATTAGTCACGTACCTGAGCAATTACAGTCCGGTGACGGGGGCTGTTGCTAGTGATGGTAGGAGTTTGAAAACCAGCCTCTACTAAAGCTTGCTCAATATCCAAAGTGAAATATTCATCTAAATAAGGTTCCGTACTTTTGAGCAATGTCAAAATGTAGGTAGGCATTTTTTTGTAAATTTCCGATTTTGGATTCATGTCCATAATTGCTAAATGCCCACCTGGACGTAAAACACGTTTGGCTTCTGCAAAAATCTTTCTGGTTGCTGACTGGGGTAATTCATGACATACAAGAAAAATAGAAACTAAATCATAAGAATTATCTGCTAATCCTGTAGATTCAGCTTGAGCATGAACCCAATTAATGTTTGCTTGACGTTGTTGAGAATGATAGTTAGCAACAGCTAAGAAATAGGGAGATAAATCTAACCCGGTAATTTTGGCTTGGGGATAAATTTCCTGTAGAGCAAAGGTACTCATACCTACACTACAACCCAAGTCTAAAATATCTTGTGGTGGTTGGGAAATAGAACTGGTGACGATGTGGTGGTAACTATGGCGTAGTTTGGCATCACCTTGAGCTTGGGCATCTTGCCAAATTTTAGCGTGGACAGCATGAGCCGCAGACTCTACCTCAAAAGCAGCTTGCCAACTCAGATTTCCTGTTTCGTAAGCGTGGAATGAAGTAACGTAATAGTCTGGGTAGGTAAGTTGAGGATTTTGGACTTGGGCTAAATCAGTTGCCCAATCTCGTGCTTGCAGTTTTTCAACTTCTTGATGCCAATGTACACCTATTTTTTCAGCCCGTTTAATCATCATTTGTCTGGCTTGGTGTTTGGCCAGGTTAAATAAAGGCTTAACTGAGAGAATGCCATTTACCAAGCGGGAAGGCAAGTCAGGAGTAGTTTTAATAGCAGTAGTCATAATTTTCGTGGCGTTTAACAGCTTTATTTTACAGCAGGTTAGAGGTGACAGGTGACAGGTGACAGGTGACAGGTGACAGGTGACAGGTGACAGGTGACAGGTGACAGGTGACAGTGTAAGAGGGAATATGGAAGAAATTTATTCTTATTATCCTGACTGCTGACTGCTGACTCCTGACTGCTGACTCCTGACTCCTGGCTGCTGACTCCTGACTCCTGGCTGCTGACTCCTGACTCCTGGCTGCTGACTCCTGACTGCTGACTCCTTATTTACTTGGCTTTAAAGCTAACAACATTTCCATTTGAGTGGTAGATTTATCGGGGCTATTGACAGTTACACCCAAACCACGAATAGAACCCAGGATAGCACTAGCATCCGGGGGCAGGGGTTGACCTGCCGTAGCAAACCGGGTAATTAATGAACTGGTGTTTTCCATATCCAAATAGAAATAACCACCATTGGGTTTTTGTAAAGACCCGGTTACTGCTTTAAATGTCTCCGTATTATCCAGGGTTTTACCTTTGTTGTCTATTAGTGCTTCGGCAACTGGTCCACCAATAGCCAGAAATACGGTGTCCTGATCTAACCAACCATGTGCTATGAAAGCGCCTTGTTGGGGAATTTGCCATTCTGTGATATTTTTACCACCAATGGTTCTTTGAGTGATATTGAGAGATTGCTTTTTGGCTATTTCGTTTAGCTTGGTGAAGGTAGCTTCGGCTGTTTTGCGATCGCTGGTATCAAATACCATTGCTCCCCCAAAACCAACATTTGCTAACCAACTTTGACTAGATTTCACCGCACTAAGGGCAAATTCTCCATCCATCCAACTAAAAATATCTTTATCTAAATCAAGATTGACAAATTGCTTGAGTTGTCCACGAGTTTGTTCAACACCTTGTTTAATTTCAGGATAATCTTTTGATTGATCCAGGAAGGTTTCCCAACTGCGCTTAATATTTTGGCCTGTGACTAGGGCAATAGTATCACTAGGAAGTTGTCCAACTATTTTAGCGGCAGTAGTTTGATATTGAAATTTGCTCAGTTGGGGATCTAAGTTAACTACCGTTTTTAACCGCAGTCCAGCATCATCAACACCAATTGCCGCCACTAGGGATTTTACCTGTTTTAATTGTTCTAAAGCTTGCGGTGGTAATGGTCTTGCCTGGGAATTTAAAGCTGTTAACTGCTGTGTCATATTGGCATAATCAGGCACATAAATTTGAGCAAGGCTGTTTTGAACATCCACACCTTTGGCTAAAATGCTGCTTGCTCCTTGTTTACTAGCAAAAGAAGGTTCACCTTTATAAGTGTCAATAGCTTTTTCTACAGCTTGTTTTTCTGGTGCTAACAGGATATAAGTGTTATTTAACACTACTGCATAAGTGGATCTGTCTTTGTTTTTACTGGTAATGATTTTCTGACCTTTGTAGTCTGATTCTTGGATTTGTTGGTTTTTTTGCGCTTTTAATTTATTAGCAAAATTTAAGGCGTTGAGTTTGTCTTTGATCCCAACTACTAACAAGATATTTGGCTCTTGTTGTGCTGGAGTAGGTGGAGTTGACTGATTAGGGGTAGTCGATTTTGGTGGTAACACTGCGATCATTACACCACCTACCCAGGGTTTGATGTCTGTTTTGTAGGAGATATTACTATCACTGAATAGCTGTTTATTAACATTTTCTAGACTTTTTGCTATTAACTCTTGCGCTGGTGCAGTGCCAAATTGCTGCAACTTATTCCAAGCTTGGGGATCAGTGTTAATATAGGTAGCCATCAAGGCATTAGCGGGGACTACTTTAGCACTGCCCATAGCAGTTGAGCTATCTCCCAAGGGAGCTTTAAAATATAAATAAGCAGTTATACCTCCCGCTACAACTATGGCAGTGCTAATGGCAGGAACTAGAAACTTTGATTTGCTTTCAGGCATTGTGATTATCCTTTTTGTTTAAATTATCATCAGGAATTTTCTACAGTAATAGTCAGGTTTTGGGATTTTTATCACCAATTCCGACTAATTCAACGGAATTTACTGAGAAAATTAGTATTTCTACACACTCATAATTTTGTAGGAACTCTAAAAAATACTTCACCAGAGTCAGGAGTAAATCCGTAAATGGTATCTTAGGTTGATATTCAAAAAATATTCGGATTCTTAGTCACAAGTTATTCTAAGCTAGAAGAATAATTGGTAGTATTTGTACTCGATGGAAATCGATTGCCTAACGGCATACCAGAGACTCTTGTCCCGATGATGCAAAAGTGCAAAAAAATATCAGACAACATCAAGACATGGAGATTGGGTAGCAAAATGAGAAGATTGATTTAAATCATTCCCTCCCAGAAAAAATCCTGATTAAATCATCATTTTGATCAGGGAAAGGCATCTACAGATCGCTATTTTTATGAAAGTTTCAGGATTACAAGGTTAGTAATAAGCAATGTTGCAGTTTTATTTTGATACAGAGAATAACAAACACAAATCTTTTGAGTTACCAGGGGCTAAACCACACTACAATCCTGACAGACCGGGACAAGTAGAACATATTTTTCTGAACCTCAGTTTGGATATTCCCAACCAAAGTTACTATGGTAATTGTAGCATTCGCCTATTGCCAATCCGTAATAATATTGAGCGGTTGACCTTGGACGCTGTAAACCTAAATATCCAATCTGTGCTGGTAGATGAAATTGAGCAAAAATTTGAATACGATGGGGAAAAGCTGTGTATTAAACTTTCTCAACCTACGCAGATTGGTAAGAGATTGTTGATAGCGATCGCCTACTCCGTCGAAAAACCCCAACGCGGTATTTACTTCATCCAACCAGACAAACACTACCCCCACAAACCTATCCAAGTCTGGACTCAAGGAGAAGACGAAGATTCTCGTTTTTGGTTTCCTTGCTTTGACTACCCAGGACAGTTATCAACTTCAGAAATTCGTGTCCGTGTACCCAAACCCCTGATCGCGATTTCTAACGGACAACTAATGGATACAGTAGAAGATGGAGAGCATAAAATTTACCATTGGTCGCAACAGCAAGTTCATCCCACCTACTTGATGACTTTGGCAGTCGGTGACTTTGCGGAAATTCACGATGAATGGCAAGGTAAACCTGTCACCTACTACGTAGATAAAGGTAGGGAAGCAGATGCTAAACGCAGCATGGGTAAAACTCCCCGCATGATTGCATTTTTAAGTGAAAAGTATGGTTATTTATACCCTTTTCCCAAATATGCCCAGGTTTGTGTGGATGACTTCATTTTTGGGGGGATGGAAAACACCTCTACCACGCTCTTAACTGATCGATGTTTGCTGGATGAACGGGCATTATTAGATAACCGCAACACAGAAAGCTTGGTTGTTCATGAACTAGCACACCAGTGGTTTGGGGATTTGCTGGTGATTAAACACTGGTCTCATGCTTGGATTAAGGAAGGAATGGCTTCCTATTCTGAGGTGATGTGGACAGAACAGGAATATGGCTCAGAGGATGCAGCTTATTATCGCTTGTTGGAAGCTCGCAGTTATTTGAGTGAAGATAGCAGTCGTTATCGTCGGCCAATGGTAACTCATGTTTACCGCGAAGCAATTGAACTGTATGATCGCCACATTTACGAAAAAGGATCTTGTGTTTATCACATGATCCGTGCAGAATTGGGAGAAGAATTATTTTGGACAGCTATCCAAACCTTTGTTCAAGATCATGCTCACCAAACTGTGGAAACAGTCGATTTATTAAGATCAATTGAAAAAGCAACTGGACGTAATCTTACTTTCTTATTCGACCAATATGTTTATCGTGGTGGTCATCCCGATTTTAAAATTGCTTACTCTTGGGATGGGGATGGGAACTTAGCCAAGGTGACAGTTACTCAAACCCAAGCCAGTGATGATAAGGATTTATTTGACCTCAAAATTCCTATCGGTTTTGGTTATAGTCAGACCAATTCAGCCCTGAAAACTTTTACTGTGCGGGTAAATGAACGGGAACAAAGTTTTTACTTCCCATTAACAGAAAAGCCAGATTTTATCAGCTTTGATGTGGGCAATAATTATCTCAAAACTGTGGTTTTGGAATACCCAATACCGGAGTTAAAAGCGCAGTTAGAATTTGATCCAAATCCTATTTCTCGTATCTATGCAGCAGAAGCTTTGGCTAAAAAAGGTGCGCTAGAAGCAGCTAAAGCCCTATCAGCAGCTGTGAAAAATGATCCTTTTTGGGGTGTGCGTGTAGAAGTTGCTAAACAATTAGCAGAGATTAAGTTAGATCAAGCTTTTGATGGTTTAGTTTCTGGGTTGCAAGATCAAAATCCCTGTGTACGGCGCTCTGTGCTAGAGTCTCTATCTCAAATCAAAACTCATCCTAGTTATAAAGCTGTGAAGGCATTTGTACAGGATGGGGATGCTAGTTACTATGTGGAAGCTGCTGCTTGTCGTAGTATTGGAGCAATAGCATCTGCAAACCTAGATGATAAACCCCACGAAGAAAAAGTCATTAAGCTACTCAAATCTGTTTTAGAAGAAAAGGCAGGTTGGAATGAAGTGGTGCGGAGTGGTGCTATTGCTGGTTTAGCTGAATTTAAAGCTTCGGAAACAGCCTTAAATTTACTGCTGGAATACACTAAACTGGGAATTTCCCAACCACTACGCTTGTCTACTATTCGGGCTTTAGGTAAGATTTCTGTTGGTCAAACTCCTGTGAATATAGAACGGATTTTAGACCGATTAGCAGAAATCGCCAAAGAAACCTTCTTTTTAACCCAAGTAGCGGTGGTAACGGCTTTAGGGCAAATGGAAACCCCGAAAGCCATTGGTATTTTGCAAGCTTTAGCTAATCAAACCGCAGATGGGCGAGTTCGTCGTTACGCTGAGGAAGAAATTAGCAAAGTACAGAAGAATATTGGACCAGAAAAGAGCTTGCTGCAAATGCGTGAAGAACTCAACCAAATTAAACAGCAAAATCAAGAACTGAAAAGCCGCTTGGAAAATTTGGAGGCTAAATCAAAGTAGAAAACTCAAAAGTTAAGGCAATCCTAATCGCTTAGAACCAAGAAGTTTTCAGTTGGTTTGGGGAAAGGTTAAAGGGTAAAGAGTCAAGGTTTTTTCCCTTTTTCCCGTTGAACCTTTACCATTAACAGTACCTTGTAATCTTGCACCTGGAGTTAATTGCAAACAAGAAAAGTAAGACTTCAGAAATCAGGAGTCAGTAGTGGTTTAGCATTAGGCTTTACCCGTAAAGACTTGAGAATACTTTTAAATCAGGGATTTGTTGGAGGCTAGGAAACTAAAGTAGCTTTCGGGAAAGAGTATACAAAAATACAATTTTTCCGTCCTATACCCTGGTAATAAAATCGCCTATTTTCATAGAAGCTTTTTTTAATGGCTACTTGCTGGTATCAAGTGAATTTTGATATATAAATATTTTTTATGATCTAAATCAATCATTAAGAAAATATAGAATACTTTAGTTAGGAGATAAAAATTTGTACTTTTATAAAGTATAATTAAGAAAAAGATAAACTAATCTAGGAAGTAAAAATAGGCTTGGTTTGCCTCATAGTACCTAGAGATGGGTAAAGCTTAATTCTTGCGTTTAGTTATAATCGGAAGTAACTCTGCTATATACCCACAAAAGCTGGTAGTAGTCAAATCGAAAACTACTGAAATCTTTGGCTAACAACCAGTTTGTCAGAGAGCAAATAACCAAAATTATCAAGTTCCCAGTTGAAGAGGCAAATAAAGGCGTGGGTCAGTATCAACCTGCTCAACTAAAGCAGTATAATCCAAAAGCGATCGCTCGTTACTATAGTTACCGTCCCTGGTTAGCTTGGGGCAGACTGCTGAGAATCATCTTCTCCTTTGCTGGCTTTATACTTAGCCTCAAGTGGGATGAATGGCAAGATCAAGTTGAGAAAAATCAGGGAAAACGAGCTACCCAGTTGCGAGAACTGCTAACTCGTCTTGGTCCGGCTTTTATTAAAGTTGGTCAAGCCCTCTCAACTCGGCCAGACTTGATTCGCAAAGATTATTTAGCAGAACTGGTGAAGTTGCAGGACCAGTTACCACCTTTTGATAATGACTTAGCGCAACACATTATTGAAACTGAACTCAACCGATCCATTGATGAGATATTTAGCGAAATATCCCCCAAACCTGTAGCAGCAGCTAGTTTGGGTCAAGTATATCGGGGTCGTTTAATCAGTGGTGAGGAAGTAGCCGTAAAGGTACAACGTCCCCACTTACGTCCAGTGATTACACGAGACTTATATTTAATGCGTTGGGCGGCCAGTTGGCTGAGTCCTTGGTTACCCCTCAATCTCGGCCATGACCTGACATTAATTGTAGACGAGTTTGGGATCAAGTTATTTGAAGAAATTGATTATATCAATGAAGGTCGGAATGCGGAAAAATTTGCGAGTAATTTCCGTGATGACCCTCAAGTGAAAGTACCATCTATTTACTGGCGTTACAGCAGTACCCGTGTTTTAACCTTAGAATGGATTAACGGATTTAAACTCACGGATACACAAAGCATCCGCCAAGCAGGTTTAGATCCTGAAGCCATTATCCAGATAGGTGTGACTTCTGGTTTGCAACAATTATTAGAACATGGCTTTTTCCATGCTGATCCCCATCCTGGTAATTTATTTGCTGTTGCCGATGGTAAGATGGCTTACATCGACTTTGGCATGATGGATCAGTTGGAGGAAACCACCAAGGAAACATTGGTAGATGCGTTAGTGCATCTTGTCAATAAAGATTACACTGACTTAGCTGAAGACTTTGTTAAACTAGGCTTTCTGGCTCCAGAAACAAATATTGTCCCCATTGTTCCAGCCTTGGAAGCAGTGCTGGGTAATGCAATTGGCAAAAATGTTAAGGATTTTAATTTTAAAACGATTACTGATGAATTCTCGGAATTAATGTATGAATATCCTTTCCGAGTTCCTGCCAAGTTTGCTTTAATTATTCGTTCCCTGGTGACACAGGAAGGTATTGCTCTAAGTCTCAATCCCAATTTTAAAATTGTGGAAGTAGGATATCCCTACATCGCACGTCGGCTACTGACAGGGGAATCTCCCGCATTAAGACGGCGGTTATTGAATGTCTTATTTAAAGATGGTAAATTCCAATGGCAGCGGTTAGAAAATTTGATTTCCATTGCGCGGACTGATGGGGAATTTGATGTTTTACCGACAGCGCGAATGGGTTTGCAATTTCTATTATCTGAAGAAGGTAAATTTCTCCGTCGTCAGTTGGTGCTGGCTTTAACTGAGGATGACCGCTTACATACTAATGAAATACAACGGCTGTGGGATTTAGTTAAAGATGACTTACCACCAAATCGGTTATTAGATGTAGCTGTTGGTATTTTAACAGAGTTATCTAAGGAAGGTGTAGCGGCTATTTTGCCAAAAGCTACTTCTCTAATTTCCTTTACTAATAACCAGTCATCAAGTAAAAATTAATTTAATAACAATTAGGAGTTTTCATGTATTATTACCCGCTGCAACCACCTTATTTCCTACTTTTGGTTGGTTTTCTCACAGCATTAACTTCTGGGTTTGCTTTGTCTGGAACTTTAAAAGTAATTGTCCAGAAATGGCCAAGTGTTTCCCAAGAACCTATTAAATCTAGTTCTTCTTTAAAACAATTGTTCGTACCATTTATTGGTATTACTGTCGGCGTTTGTTTATTTATGTCTTCTGGGTTAGAGATATTTGGCTTTCCCTCTCCTCTAGCTTTGGGTGTTGGTTTACCTCTGAGTTTGCTAACTTGTTTATTTGTGTGGTTCCAACTGGGAAGTTTGCTGGAATTTGCCAGCAGTCGAGGAATGCAATCTCTGGATTTAGATTCTTGGTCTTAAGATTTGATGTATATCCCCTCTTACCCCTTTTTACGGGGGGTAATTTATTCTCAAAATCCCCCTTAAACTAAGTGGGATACCTGGTTGATAGAAAATACTTCTGAATTCTTACTTTAAAACATCCTCTAATAATTAAGATTTGGGTTTAAGTTGGCGCAACTGATTTTTTAGATTATCTAACATTTGTTGCCATTTACTTTTTTGTACAGGTGCAGGAATAGCTGCGGCTGGTAAGGCTGGATTAAGATCACGATAATATTCCCAAATTTCCCAGTAGGGACAACCTGGTTGAATTCTAATTCCTGCCCAATGAATAAATTGTAGTAGTTGATTCAATTTAGGGTCAATGAGGATATTACCCTGAGTTTGGAAATGGGAACTACCAGCCCAATTTCCTGGTGCTTGGTTTGGCCTACGAACTATATTAAACCTTCGTGAGACATACTTGATGATCAAATAATTGAGAATAGTTTGATCGGAATTTAGTAAGTAGAAATATTCTGGATGACGGACGCATTCTCGAAATACATCCCAAATAGTCTCTTCGGAAAAGATGCCTTGTTTAGAAATCCAAAATCCACTGTTGAAAACGTCTTTTAGTTCATTTTCACTAAATACATTATTTTCCTGAATTGCCGGATTAAAAACTTGGGATATACCGCCCGTATGTTGGTAATCATAACAGATAAAATCATACTCTTTTAGATAGCTGAGATTGTTAATAATTTTGTCAAAAACGACGATATCTGTATCTATATACAGAAATTCCTCCAACGGACCAAACCAGCACAGCAGCTTGCGGAGTAGGTTTGGTCTGTCCAGTAAATCTTTACCACATATTTGAGTTACTTGCTCAGAAAAGTGGTCAATTAAATCTAAATTTTCAAAAATTGTAACGTGAGAAAATTGAGCGAATAATTCCTTTATTTTCTGATAATCGTTGTTGTAGGGAATCATAACAATCGGCGTATCCGAGTCATAAAATCGGATGCTATTGATGAGAGCGATTGTTTGGTCTATTACCTTATCATTAGCAAGAATATAAATTCCCCGATGCATTTAATTAATCCTCTAATATTTTACCAATCCCAACTTTCTTAAAATTCTTGTTCCTAAACTGGGAGGAGCATTATAAACTTTTGGTTTAGTTGTAAATTTTGGTCGTTTTTCTGGTTCGTGTAAATAGCGATAGTGCAAGAAAATATCCCGATAAGGAAAATCAATATTTTCCCCAGCGCAAACTCGACTGAATAATTGAGAAGATAACCCAATATAATGTAAATAAGTTAATCTGTTACCCTTGTCGTCAAGAATATTATCTCTGTTCTCAAAATGCAGAGATGTTACAGCATTACCTGTAGCTGTTCCAGCAGGTAAATTCAAGGCAAAATTATAGTTAGATATTCCTAATCGCATGACCATATAGTTGAGAATTGTTTGGTCAGGAGCCATATCAAAAAGAACTTCTGCTTCTCCTTGACGTAGCCACTCTAAAATCATTTCTCGCTTTTGCTCAGGAAATATATCTTTTTTAGAACCATAGAAACCAGAACAAAATATTTCTGTCTGTAAACGTTCTGTCGGGAATAACTCCTTTAATTTTGTGGATGAGATACTGTAAACATGAGACATATCTTTAAATTGAAAATCGTATACTACCCAATCATTGTGATTTAGTTGAGTAAAAATATGGTCTAATGGACTCATTAATACAGTATCAGCGTCCATATAAACAAAGCGGTCAAAAGGTGCATCAAAAGCACAGTAACGGCGATGGGTTCCCACTCGATGATATTTATCGCTGCCTATTTTCTGCCAATGTGCTTGGGCGCTGGGATGGATATCCCAAATTTCTTGCACAAATTTATCCCATTTTTGAATAGAGTCTTGGTTATCATAAAGTGTTACATGAGGACGGTGAGTAAGTTCCGCAGCAATTTTTGCTGTATTGTCATCATAGGGATAGACACATACAGGCATGGTTTGACCATAAATCGCCTCTATACTGTTGATTAGGGCAACAAGTTGGTCGAAAACATAATCATTGGCGAGAGTACAGATACCGTCCATATAAAAATCCTAAGAATGTAAATTGATCAAGTTGAGTTACGAGAATTGAGTCACAAATTCTGATCGCCAGTTGAGTAAGTTTAGTTTGTGTAAAATAATTTGTCTAGCTTTGGCGATCGCATCTTTAAATTTTTGTAATCCTATTCTCCCACGAATCTGTAAAAATTTATACTTTTATTTATAGCACTTTTCGTTAGATTTTAATGCTATCCTCAAATTTCTGTAAATTACCAAGAAGATAAATAGTACATTCATAAGCTTCTGTAAGTAATTGATTTTTGGATTCATGGTTTTCTGTCATATTATCGGCTACTGTGCGAATACAAGCTACTGTAGGATTAAGCCCAGATCGAAATTCATCAAATATACAACTAAATTTTTGGTAATATGCAGTAACACTACTGTGATTTTGCTCGGCAATGGAAACTAACTGTCCTTTAATTTGTCGATTAATTACATCATCGAACACATCAACAGTGTTGAGAATTCTCCATGCTGCTTTGTAAGATTGTTCAAGTAATTCTTGCCGCTCTTGAGCATCATCTACAAGATTATCCAGTAATAATTGCAGCAATCCGATTAGTGAGTTTAGTTGGGTACGAATTTCATAGGATATGCGAAGTAAGCTTTGGTTGCGGTTGCCTGTTGTATCAGCATTATTAGCAAATTGCATTGAGTACAAGTGTGAGTAGTAACCACCTTTTTGCAGTAATTCTTCATGAGTTCCAACTTCTACTACTCTTCCTTGATCTAAGACTGCAATTTGATCAGCTTTACGGACTGTAGAAAGTCGGTGTGCAATTACTAAGGTGGTGCGATCTCGACTGAGTTCATCAATTGCCGCTTGTACCAACCGTTCGGAAACAGTATCTAAAGCACTGGTAGCTTCATCCAAAATTAGAATTTCTGGATTTTGTAATAATGCACGAGCGATCGCTAATCTTTGTTTTTGTCCACCCGATAACATCACACCGCGATCACCTACCACAGTATCAAATTGCTGAGGTAATTTACTAATAAATTCATAGGCATTAGCTAGTTTTGCTGCTGTGATAATTTCTTCTTCTGTAGCTTCTGGTTTAGGATAGGCAATGTTATTTCGCACTGAATCATTGAATAGAAAAGTATCTTGACTGACAATGCCCATATTTTTTCGCACAGATGCTAAATCAAACTCTCGCAAATCTATGTCATCAAATGTAATATAGCCACTTGTAGGATCATAAAATCTTGGTAAAAGGTCTGCTAATGTAGATTTACCTGCACCTGAACCACCTACCAATGCAAGAGTTGTACCACAAGGTAAATATAAATCTACATCTTTGAGGACCTGTTTTTCATGGTTAGGATAGGTAAAAGAAATAGATTTGAAGCGCACTCCTTGTTTTAATTTTTTGTAGATAAGTTTGCCATTATTCATAAAAGGCTTGTCATCTAGCTTTAAAAACTCACTCACCGCATCTATACTGGCAGCAATACTAGCAAAGCTACTGCGAAGATTACTTAATTGGGCTATTAGGGGTAGCAATCTTAACAAGACTATCAAGTAGGTCAGTAGTACAGTGGAAATTGATGTCAATTGTTCAGAGAATAAAGTTTTACTCAAAAATACAATCATCAGTAAACAAGCAATTCCAATTACTTCACTTAATGGTCCAATTGCTTGTGAATTTGCCTGAGCTTCAAAATCTGCTTTTTCACGGATTCTAATTAATTTTTTAATCCGTTCATATTCTCTGTTCTCGTTACCCGTTGATTTGACTAATTTAATTCCATTTAAAAATTCTACAACAGCAATTGAATAAAGTTTAGAAAACTCACTAATTTGTTTCCCAAATTTCTTAGACTGATTAATAAAATACTGATTTACAAGGGTCAATGATGCCATTACAGCCGTTGCAGCAATCGTTAATTGCCAAGAAATTGACAATAACAACCCAACAAAAACTAGAACCGTAATTGATAAAGTAATTAACCTAATCGTATCACCGATAAAAACAGATGCACGATTTATTTCTGCACCTAGACGGTTGATTAAATCACCAACCTTCATCTTGCTGTAGTACTCTATATCAACTTTCAATAACATACTAATTCCAGCTTCTCGCATATCGGATATTATCATCCTGGTGAGGGAACTAGATGTTAATGAACCAAGATAAGTAGCTAAATTTTTTAAAGCGATTATACTGAGAATTGCCCCGGACATTACTCCGTTACGAAAACTTTCTGGCACACTATCAAATGGATTGATTATAAATTGCAAAATACCAGGAGCGCCTTGCAAATTTACTTCCTGTCCCACTATTTTTAAAATTACTGGGACAATTATAGCCGTACTAACACCATTAAACAAAGCTCCAGAAAATCCTAATAATATTGTTATTACAATTAAGCTTGGATAAGGTTTAGCAAATCTTAGTAGTATCTTTCTGGTAAACATTGGATTTAATTAAATGAAATTAATGAAATTAACGTAAAAAATTCAAAATTCATACTTAATTATCTTTCATCACTAATTACAAGTTAGTAATAACTGACTCCAGAATATCAGACAGAGAATTGATACTATATTTTGCTACATATCTTTCTCTGACTTTAACTGCACGCTGATTAGCTGCATCCAAGTATGGAGATTTTCAAGTTTAATATTTTCTCCTGTCACTGCAAAATCATATTCTGTGGCAATGGGGTGATGATGGCGCAATTATCATATTAAAATGTGAAAATGGTCAATGTTAGCCAAAAAAATCAAACCAAAGTGTATAACAAAAACCCAGAGTTAATATTCTCTTCTTCATTTCTGAATTTCCAAAGAGTTTGTCTAATTGATAATTTTCCAGATATCATGGGTATTATTGCATAACTAAGAGGTAAGATTTTATATGATTATAGCAGGGATTCTTTGAGTAGAGGTAATTCTTTGCAATTTTGCAAACAGTACCGTAGCTTACTGAGAAAAAGGGTTTGTTAGTGATACTAAATATCTACTGAAGATAGAGGCACAGGTAATGCAAGTAATCCGACTACCAGCACTTGCTGACAACTATATATTTTTGCTACACGATTTACAGCACAATATTGCTGCTGTTGTCGATCCAGCGGAGTCTAAACCAGTTTTACAGCAACTTGCACAACTCAAATGCAATTTAGTAGCAATTTTTAACACACACCATCATCATGATCATGTGGGTGCTAATCAGGACTTAATCGAGCAATTCCCCCAATTGACCGTATATGGGGGCATTGAGGATCGGGGTAGAATTCCTGGACAACAGGTATTTTTGCAAGAAGGCGATCGCGTACAATTTGCTCACCGTACAGCAGAAGTATTTTTTGTTCCCGGACATACTCGCGCTCACATTGCTTACTACTTCCCACCAGTAACACCAAATGAAACAGGGGAGTTATTCTGCGGTGATACTCTATTTGCTGGTGGTTGTGGTCGCTTATTTGAAGGTACAGCAGCGCAAATGGTAGACTCCCTCAGCAAGCTTCGGGCTTTACCTGATAATACTCGTGTTTGGTGCGCCCATGAATACACTTTGAGTAATTTGCGCTTTGCATTAACAGTGGATCGTGAAAATCCAGAGTTGCAAAAGCGATTTGAAGAAGTAACAGGGATGCGTCAACGTCAGGAAGCTACAGTTCCTTCTCTACTGGGTATAGAAAAGCATACAAATCCTTTTTTACGCTGGGATCAGCCTTTATTGCAATTAGCTGTAAAAAGTAGTGACCCCGTACAAACCTTTGCGAGAATTCGAGGCATGAAGGATAAATTTTAATACAAGCATTCACGCGACTGTTAAATGCTTAAAAATCATTGGTAAACTTTCCTAAATGCTCCTTTCTCCATTTAGCATCCCTTTTGCGATTTGTTCTTATCTCCAAAATCCTTATCCCCTGACTTGGTAACAGTTTTAATCTTTCCTCCAAGTGTTTCCAAGAACTAATCAACTCATGCTGCACACCATAAGTAGCGCATAACTGAGAAAAATCAATGTCCTGGGGGGTGGCAAAAAATTCTTCAAAAGGTGGGTCAAATTTGGCAATAGGTAACATTTCAAAAATTCCCCCACCATTATTATTAATTAACACAATTGTTAGATGTCCAATCAACTTATTTCTCATCAAAAAACCATTGGTATCATGTAACAGGGCTAAATCTCCCGTTATCATCACACTACTTTTTTGTTGATGTGCTATTCCTAAAGCTGTGGAAAGATTACCATCAATACCATTTGCACCCCGGTTAAAATAAGATTTTATCCCTAAATTATTCGGTTTCCAGAAAAATTCTACATCCCGCACAGGCATACTATTAGAAATAAACAATGGTGTTTGTGGGGGAAGAATTCGAGAAATTAACCAAGCAGCTTTACTTTCAATTAACTCCTCTATATTTTTAAACGTATTATCAATAGTGTTTCTAACTCTTGTTTCTATATTACACCATTGTTGTAAGTACGTTCCTCGTTCCCCATTCTTCATTTCCCATTCCTCATTCCCCAAATGTTCTACAGATATCCTTAAATGTGTTGTTTTGCCATGTAAAGGATCTAAATTTTCATCACTACTATCAATTACCCAACGTTGAGGGTTATTCGTAATTAACCAATTACGCAATTCTTTGCTAGTAGGCATTTCTCCGATTTGAATTACCATTTCTGGTGCTAATTCTTGGGCAAGTTTTTGATTACGTAAAATGATGTCATAAGTAGAAATTAAATAGGGGTTACAGTCTGTGTAATTTCTGACTGGGGAAAGTCCCTCAGCTAAAACAGGCCATTGCAAAGTTTGGGAAAGACGCGCGATCGCTCTACAATATTCTTGAGGTGATTGAGGTTGTGATACTCCGGCAATAATAATACCCCGTTGACATTGTTGCCATGCTTTGGGTAATTGATAATTAGTAATTGATAATGGGGTGGGAACTATGCCAGAAAAGAAATTTTCACAGTCTAATGTAAAATCAGTACCATCGGGAACGGGTGCGAGTGGGTCACGAAAGGGTATATTTAAATGTACTATTCCCCCTGTAGGAAATTGGCAACGTTCCCAAGCATGAATTACAGTTTGTCGCAAATAACCTAACATTTCCCGATCTAGGGACGGTGTAGCTAACTCAATTTGCCAGTTGGGATAATTACCGTATAATTTCACCTGGTCGATAGTTTGACCAGAATGACACTCTCGCAATTCTGCGGGTCTATCAGTGGTTAATATTAATAATGGTACGCGACTTTCCTTAGCTTCAATTACCGCAGGGTAAAAGTTCGCTCCGGCTGTTCCTGAAGTACAAACCAGTACCACAGGTTTTCCTGTTGCTTTTGCTCTTCCCAGCGCAAAAAAAGCGGCAGAACGTTCATCTAAAATGGGAATAGCTTCAATATCGGGTGTTTGTTTCGCAAAAGCTACCGTTAAGGGAGTAGAACGAGAACCAGGACATAAGACAGCACAACTTAAACCTAAATGTTTAAGGGTTGCTGTTATCACATAAGACCAAAGTTGATTAACATTATTAAATGTAAGCTGCATGAAATCAATATAGAGAGATAAGACAATGTTTAATTTTAGATTTTTTGTGAGCTATTTAATTTAAAATTTAAAAGGCAAAATTCAGACTCAAACTATGATGGACTGTATTCATTTAACAGGGATTCGCTGCTATGGTTATATTGGTTATCTACCAGAAGAAAAGGTTTTAGGACAATGGTTTGAGGTAGATTTGAAGTTATGGGTGGATCTTTCTCAAGCTGCTGAGACTGACGCTATTGAAGATACTGTAGATTATCGTAGCGTTATTGGTTTAGTTCAGAATTTGGTGAAGACATCTAAATTTGATTTGTTGGAAAAGTTGGCAGGTGCGATCGCAAATGCTATTCTTCAACAGCATGATATTGTGACGCAAGTACAAGTTATTGTGATCAAACCATCTGCACCAATTCCCGACTTTAACGGTAAAATCAGCATTGAAATTACCAGAACTAAGTAGAGCAGAGAAAATACCATACAACAAAAGCCCCCCTCTAAAGGTATCAATCTCATATCTTCTTGCACCTTTTATTGCGAACATCAAAGTCTAGAACCCTGATTATGTCGTAGTATGGGTAATGTCCACCAACTCCTATTGAGAAGCTGCAAGATGTAAATCAACAGTTAATTTTAGCTTTTTGTATACTCAATCTTGAAAAGCAGCGATCGCTTAATATAAGTTACTAATATGATTTATGAAAATATCATCAATCTTGACAAGATTTTCTCATATATTCCCTAAAAACTGAAGACAATTGAAACAATATTTTCTCATTTTTTATTTTCGTGACTAAATACCTTTGTTGTAAAGACTGTAAACCATTATTAAAATCAACAACAGATAAATTTAAACCCTCTTTTAAATAGTCTCTAGTAATAGGTATATCAAACTTACTTAAATGCAATACTATTTCTTTCTCTGGGGTTGATAAATGGTTAAATACTTCCCCAAAACGAGATTGCATTTGATTTGTAATCTGTAAAGTATTCTCAGCTAAAAAATCAGCAACTTGACCATCATAATTCTTGTTAATTAAGATACTCACACTTTTTAAATCAATAAAATTACCTGCATACAGATCAATTAATTGTAACCAATGATCTTCATTTTTTAATCCTCTATTTTGGAGAATATCAACATCATATAGTCCTGATAATTCTAAAGACTTAATCGGATATAATTCATCATCTAAACATTCCATTTCTGAACATTGTTCTTGACTAATCACAATGACATGACTTTGATGTTTAACCTCTGTTATCATAGTAAAAAAGTTTTGATAATCTTGATATGCAACTTTGTATTGTCCAGCAAATTTACCAGTGATAAAGATATTTTGTAAATCATCAAGAATAATTAAACATTTTTGTTCTGTAAGAATATCAAATAATTGCTTTAATTGTTTATCTAAAGTTGCTTGAGGTTGTTGTTGACAAACATTCAATAAATCAGTAACAAGTAACTCTAAAGGTTGAGGATATTTTAAACTTCTCCAAATAACCACTGCAAATTTATGTAAGTTTAAATCAACAAATCTTTTAACTAAAGTAGTTTTACCAGTTCCATATAATCCTGATACTGAAGTTAAACGATTATTTTGGTTAAATATCCAACCAAAGAGTTTTTCTAATTCTGTTTCTCGTTGATAAAAATTTATGATTTCAGGAGCAAATATTAAATCATAAGCAGATAATTTAGATTCAGTATTTATATTACTTTTATCATTTTCTTTATTAGGTTGATTTAATGTTTGTGAACTATAATAATAATTATTACCAATACAAATATTTGGATTTTGAGATGATTCAATATTTAATCTTTCAAATGTAGAACGAAAATTAGTTTTTTTAATATCTTCATGTAATATTTCCGATAAAATTTGCCATAATTCAGATCCTACATCTCCTACATGACTGCTAGAAAGATTATATTCTCTGGCAATACTATCATAAGTTTGTCTTTTCCATGTACCTTCAACTACAGCAGTTTGGATATCATCTAAATGTTTTCCCGTTTTTTCAAATACCATTTTATCAACAAATTTTACAACTTCGTCAACAGTCATAAAAACTATATAGGGTAAAGGTTTCAGTAATTATAGCAAAAGACAATCCTATTTTTACCGATATTTTCCGATTTTATACGTAAAATTTTGTAATACATCTCCCGATAAAATCCGATGTTTTCCAATAGACAGATAACTCATATTTTTGGAACAATGAGAAGTGGTTAAAAAACCAACTTACTGAAAGCAGTGTCTGATATTTTTCAGAGAATCTGATTTTACTCGTCATCAAAAAATAGAGTCACTCAAAAATTAATCATAATGTCTTACTTAAGTAGTGAACAAAAAACCCCTATTAATATAGAGGTTATTCCTCCAACTATAGCTAAATTTGGTCAAACAGGTACAGGGAAAACAAGTCTTTCCAATGCTTTATTTGGGGTAAATTGGGGTACAGATTATGCTGTTGCTTGTACTCAAACCGTCAGCAAATACGAGGGTAAGATGTTACCTGAAATTCATCAGGGTAAAGATTTTACTTGGCGACTTTGTGATACTCCTGGTGTTGGAGAGAGTGAATATGCAGATGATCAGCATTTTGAACATATTTATGAAACTTTTCATAAAGCAAATGTAATTATGTGGGTTCTTCAGGCTGATACCCGTGCATTTGCAGAAGATCAAAAAGCAATCTTGAAATTAACCAACAACAAACAAAAAATACCTGATGCTCATTATGTCATAGTTTTGAATCAAATTGATAGAGTACATCCTGAAAATTGGGACACAGAAAAAAATCAACCATCACCAGAACAATTATCTCTAATTCCAGAGAAAATAGACATTGTATATCAACGGTTTTCTCCATACATACCCATCGAAAAACAACATATTATTCCTTGTTCTGTTGTTAATAATTATGGATTGGATAACCTTGTTAATACAATCAACAAATTTAATTGTCTAGTAAATACAAATAACAACTTGAATTAAAGGAGTTAGAAAAATGGGACTTTTTCGCAAAAAAGTATCACCAGAACAACAAAAAATCGTAGATAACTTACGCAAAGTTTTAGGTGATAAAGTCTATATCGTTTGTCTGCTGAGTAATATTCAACTTGTTCAACATTAATAGAAAGAGCATCACTGAGCTTTTTTTGGATATCTTGACAA
>RDYJ01000147.1 GCA_004293145.1 Nostocales cyanobacterium
AAGTAATGCACGAGCGTAACGCTCACAACTTCCCCCTAGACTTGGCTGCTGGTGATGTTGCTCCTGTTGCAATGAGCGCTCCTGCAATCAACGGTTAATATTTCAACTGAGTTTAATAAGCTTAGTTAAATAAAAAAATACCCTCCAGTAATGGGGGGTATTTTTGTTTTTGTGTTATTTGCTAACTGTGCAAACTACTTATTGCGTAATATTAGTTATGCCATTTATCAGCTTGGAAATATAGCAGATTGCAGATCAATGAGGTAAAGAATCAAAATTGAAACCTAGACACAGCTGACTCCTGAATTCTGCTGTATTCCATATAACAGAGGGGAGTATTAGTATTGTAATTCACTATTTCTGAAATTTTCACCCACATTATTAATAAATATTTTCCAGAAATTTGAAGTTCTGTAAATATTCACCTACGAATTTCAGGAAATTACTATTCAAAAATTGATTAATAAATATATTAAAGAGTAGATTCGATGAGTCAGCAAAAGTACACAGAAGTTTAGCTACTTCATACTTATGAATATTGAGCTTTAGTGAAAATGAGGATGTAGGGTATGAAATATCTCTCATACACCCGCTTATTATGCGTATTTCAAGAATCGATTATATTTACATCAAAGTTGATGTGACGGACTAGAACTGTCAACCTAAAATTAAAGATGAGATAAAGTTACTATGGGTGCATGATTAGATATTGCTAAAACAAGCAAAATACAAAGCCAGCAGAATTTTCACACATTAAGGCATCTCTAGTTTTTAAGCAACTCCCCCAGCACCCGTATCGTCTTTAACCAGGCTGCTCCTCTAAACAACACTATTTCAGCCCTTTGTCAAGCAGGTTTTATATATGAATGACCAACAAAGAACTAACCGTAACGTTTCTTCAGGTGTAATAGCGGCCGTGTCAGCTGCGGTTGTAGCGGTAAGTGGTGGGGTAGCTTGGTTGACTTCCCAAACTCCTGATACTCCCACACCAGGAAACCCTTCCCAAAGTATTAGACAGCCACAACAGCCATTAACTGCCCAGCCAGGTAATGAACAAACTGCTAATATATATTGGCTCAAACCAACGGAAAAAAGCTTTGAGTTAGTTCCTCAGCCTGTAAAAATAGCTGCTGCACAACCTAACCAAACTTTAGAAGCCGCTTTTCAAACTTTGTTAGCAGGTCCTACTGAAGGTACAGATTCTACAACTATTCCTCAAGGTACCAAACTACTAGGAATGAAAGTGGAAAATAATGAAGTCCACGTAAATCTATCAGAAGATTTTACCAGTGGTGGTGGGAGTAGCTCAATGGTTGGTCGTGTCGGTCAAGTTGTCTACACTGCTACAACTTTAAATCCTAACGCCAAAGTGTACATTGAAGTCAACGGCAAGCCTTTGGAAGTTTTAGGTGGTGAAGGAGTGGAAATACAACAACCACTGACTCGCAAAAGCTTTGACGAAAATTATCCTCTTTAGTCAGTAGTCAGTAGTCAGCGGTTTATTAATTTTCTTTGCAACTGACTACTGACAAAGGACAACTGACTAATTCTTATCACCGTAAGTATTTCAGAGTTTTAACAAAGACTCATGTGATCATATAGATATTAATACTTAATCGGGATTAATTCGCATCAAAGGTTGACCATATTCTACAGGTTCGCCATTTTGAACGAGAATTTCCATCACCTGTCCAGAGACTTCGGCTTCAATTTCGTTCATCAGCTTCATGGCTTCGATGATGCAAACTGATTGACCAACCTTAACGCGATCGCCCACTTCTACAAATGGCGCTTCACCGGGTGCAGGTGCGCGATAAAAAGTTCCTACCATCGGAGACTGCACCTCTACCAGTCTAGCTGAAGACGCATTCACAGCTAAAGGAGATTGCCCCCCAGCAGCAAAATTATCACGGCTTACTGCTACTTCTGGTAGCTGTGTGGGTGCTGTCTGGTTTACTGTTGGTGCAACAGGTGTTAATCCCCCACCAACCATACCGCCTAGCGTTGCTTGACCTACCGACAGCACAGAATTGTTCACACCTTTACGCACTGTTAGCTCAAAGTCATCGCTTTTGAGCGTTACTTCCGTAATATCCGTTTGTGCAATAGTTGCTAATAGTTGGCGGATTTCATTAAAGTCTAATGGCACAGTATTTTTTACCTCGACCTAACCGTAAATCAAAATCTTAAGTGTGACACTGAATAAGTATTTGCTCATGGATACCAGATAACCGAGATTGATCAATACTCTTAAGAAGGGCTAAATGTTATTCATTTCTCCCATTCAGGAGGTAATACCGAGAAATTTTGGTTTATTCCTGGGTATTACGGGAGATTGTTCATTTCTCCTATCTCGCTGGATGGCAAGGACTGGAAATTGATCTTGGATATCCACAAAAATGCGGCTTATTCCCTGCCTAAATATTTATCTTCTCTAGTATCTATCTTGATCCGTTCACCTTGAGAAATAAATAGGGGAACCATAATAGTTGCACCAGTTTCTACAATTGCTGGTTTAGTACCACCTGTGGCAGTGTCACCTTTAACACCAGGATCAGTTTGGACGATTTCCAGAACCACAGAATTAGGCAGTTCAACTTCTAGCACTTGTTCGCCCCAACGAATAACGTTGACTTCCATACCTTCTTTCAGGTACTTGACGCGATCGCCAATTTGTGCAGCACTCAATCTACCTTCTTCATAGGTTTCCATATCCATAAAGACGAACTCATCGCCCTCTTTATAAGTATGCTGCATCGTGATTTTTTCCAAAGTAGCTTGGGGTAAAGTTTCCCCAGCCCGGAAGGTTTTTTCTACCACGCTGCCATTTTGGACATTTTTCAGTTTGGTTCTCACAAAGGCAGAACCTTTACCTGGCTTAACGTGGAGGAATTCAATTACTCGCCATACAGACCCGTCTATGACAATAGAGACACCGGGTCGAAAGTCATTAC
This sequence comes from Nostocales cyanobacterium, assembly GCA_004293145.1. Lineage (GTDB taxonomy): Bacteria > Cyanobacteriota > Cyanobacteriia > Cyanobacteriales > Nostocaceae > RDYJ01. The sequence goes on from RDYJ01000147.1 coordinate 2,955, forward strand.
TAGAAATCATGAAACTTGCAAATTTTGGAAGACAGTCGGCATTTATTGTACCTGTAATTAGGGAACTCTTAATAGGGAATAGGGAATAGGTGACAGTGTAAGAGGGAATAAGGGAAGAATTACCAATTACCGATTACCCATCACCAATCCGCAATATGGGAAGATTAATGATGGGTTACTTCCAGTCAAAAATTTGATGCTGCATTTGAGAAATTCCATGTTTAACTTCATAAAATCCGGGCTGAAATACAGCCTCAAGGTCATACTGCTGGTAACAATATTTATAGGCATCAGCACGATTGGGTGGACTTCCTCCAGTCAAGCAGCCTTACCTGCTGGTAACGCCATCACTGATGGTAAAGCCTTACTACGGTATGCACTCCCAATCGATAACAAACCAGTACGTAAATTGCAAGCTAGTTTAGAAGATATTTCTAACCAACTGCGTGCTAATAAGCGTTGGGGTGCGGTTTCCAGAGACCTTAGCCAAGCATCACGGATTCTCGATAAACCCTCCCAAATCTTAACAAGCGTTCCCCAAGAACGCCAACCCCAAGCCGAAGCTTGGATCACGGAGTTAAAAGCTGGCATAGCAGAACTGCAAGAAGTAGTCAAAAATAAACAAAAAGACCCTATTCTGGAAGGCAGAGCTAAATTACTCAAACTCGTCAGCTTGCTAGAAGAGTCAATGGTGAAAGAATTTCCCTTTGAAGTTCCTGCTAAGTACAGTAATTTACCTCAACTCAAAGGTCGCGCTACTATTGCCATTAAAACCAACAAAGGGGATCTCACTGTAGTAGTAGATGGTTACAGCGCCCCTGTGACTGCTGGCAATTTTGTTGATTTAGTACAACGTGGTTTTTATAACGGTTTAGAATTTACTCGTTCTGAAGAATCTTATGTATTGCAAACCGGAGATCCAGAAGGTAAAGAAGTCGGTTTTATTGATCCTGGCACTGGTAAATATCGGGCTATTCCTTTAGAAATTTTGGTAGAAGGGGAGAAAGAACCAACTTACGGTATTACTCTCGAAGATGCTGGACGTTATCTTGATATGCCAGTTTTGCCTTTTTCATCCTTTGGTGCTTTAGCAATGGCACGTCCTGAAAATGATGTAGATGGTGCTTCTTCTCAATTTTTCTTCTTTCTGTTTGAACCAGAACTTACCCCCGCAGGACGCAATCTTTTAGATGGTCGCTATACCGTTTTTGGCTATCTGATAGAGGGTAAAGAAATTTTAGATACTCTCAAAGCTGGTGACAAAATTGAATCAGCAACTGTTATTCAAGGAATTGAAAATTTAGTTGAACCACAAGCCGCTTAATTAATTTGGGATTTTAGATTTTGGATTTTGGATTAATTCTAAAATCTAAAATCTATCTCGTTTGTTGTTTCTGTTTATTATATAAATTTCAAGTAAGATACAAGCTGTAATAATTAAACGCAGATGGACGCAGATAAACGCAGATTATTTTGTAATTCACCAGACTAGAACTTTCTCAATTATACCTGATTTATTAACCTTTTCATCCTTTGGGGTTTGAGCATTGTTCACCTTTTACTAAGCTGACAGAAAACCGATACCTAATGAATATGATGATACGATTAGGGAAATTCAGAAAAATTTATATCCTGCTGTTGTTAGTTTAGCCTTGATTTTGGGAAACCTGTAAATATAGGTAAAAAATAGTGAGGCTAAGATTTATGACTAATTCAAATTCAGAACCAAGTTTAGCAGCTTTAGCAGAGCGAATTTCTCAGGTTGAACGGGAACAGGAATTAAGACGAAAAAATATTGCTTGGTTAAAACAGTATTTTGATGAATTGAAACAGGATTTTAATAATAGACCGGAATTAGTAGAAGTTCAAAATTTGCACCAAGAGATAGTCAATTTAACTGCTCAATTTGCTGATTTACAACAGTGTCTAAATAAGTCATATAATGGAAGTGAAAATTTACAGGTTTGTGAAAATTCAAATGATGTGAAAATTTTAGATGATGCGGAAATAGTTAAAGAGTTTTTTGACAGGGTAGAACGTCAACAAAATCAAGTCGATTTGATAGAAAAAGTTGCTGAAGTTGAAAATATTGATGTTGGTGAAATTGAGAGAGAAAATGAAGTTGATGTAGTTGTTGAAGAGACGCAAGATATTAAGGATATTTCTGTTGATGCTCAAGAGTTTTGGCGTAGGTATGAAGCTGGAGAAAGAGATTTTACAGCGATTAATTTAGCTGGTGTAGATTTGAGTGGGCAAACTCTAGCAGATGAAGTTAACCTCAGTCAAGCTAATTTAAGTAATGCAATTCTAACCGATGTCAACTGGAGTAACCTGAATTTGAGAGGAGCAAATTTGAGAGGAGCCAATTTTGCTAATTCTAACTTATCTCGTGCAAACTTGAGTCATGCAAATCTTTGTGGTGCTGCTTTAGCTCCAGAAGATTTAAGTGGAGTAAATCTCACCTCTGCTGACTTGCGTGGTGCAGATTTAAGTGACGCAAATCTAGAGAATGCTAACTTGAAAGATGCAAATATTAGCGGAGCAAATTTAGAAAATACAAATCTTTCTGGTGCAATAATGCCAGATGGAACAACCCATAATTAGAAATTAACGAGGTTGATCAAAAAATCTCACATTTTTACTGTAGGTTAGATGCAAAAAAACTAACCTACTATACAATTTACACCAAATTACCAGCATTCAAAACCTGATCAACTGTAATATTCAATTCAGAAAAAGTCCGGGATATAATTTTTTGATTAGCAGTAAATACCGTATCTTCATATAATCCCTCTTCTAGCAATAACACAGAAATCTTAGATTCTAAAGGATCTACAATCCAATATTCAGGAACTCCTAAAGCTGCATATTCTGAACGTTTAAAACGATAATCTCTTTTTACAGATTCTGGACTAACCACTTCTACAATTAATAATGATGCTGACTCAAACACAGCTATCTTAACCTGGAATTGCTTTTGTTAGATTTACGATGCTCCCATTTTTAAATAGGTTGGGATGATTTTTAATCATTTGTTGTCGCTTCCGTTTCCTGTATTTCGGTGTGATCAGCAGATTCAGAAACCATTACCAACTCACTATCTAAATGATGATTATGTTTCCATTCATCCAAAACATCTTTTACTAAGACTTCTTGTAACCAAATTTTAGCCACAACAGTTAAAGGTAGTGCTAAAAATAACCCTAAAAAGCCAAAAAAGGTAACAAAAAATAATTGAGAAATTAAGGTAACTGCTGGCAATAAAGATACCTGATGTGCCATGACTACAGGTGTAATGAAATTACTCTCAGCTTGTTGAATAAAAAAGTAGAGAATCAACACAAAAATAGGTTTCCAAGGAGAATCTAAAAGAGCGATCGCCATTGCTGGAACAACACTCATCGTCGGACCTAAATTGGGAATTAAATTCATAAATCCCGCCAAAATTCCCAATGCCAAAGCTGCCTTAACACCAAGAATTGATAAGCCCACCAAACTCATCAAACCCACCACTAAGACGGCAAGAAAAGCTCCTGTCACCCATCTTTCTAACGAAATTTCACACTGGTTTAAAATTCCATCTACTCGTCGTCGATAAAATGACGGAAAAAGTCTCACAAATACTTGCCGATAAGCATTAGGATTGGCTAAAAACATTCCCGTCAAAACCAATACTAATAAAATATTGAGAACTATTACTAATGAGCCAGAAACAAAAGCAAAAGAGTTTCCTAATACGCGGTTAAATAAGGGTTGTGCTTCAGCAATTAAGCCATTAATATCCGGGATAAATTCTACTAATTGAGGAGGAATGTGAGTTCTCTGTTCATCAATCCAACTATTAATAAGTTTAAACCCTTGGGGAACTCGATAAGTTAGTTCTTGAAATTGCTGGGCAAAAGGTGGAACAATCAACCAGAAAAAGCCAATCACACCAGCGAAAAAGATAGTCACCGACAACAAAACAGCTATTCCATGTTTCATTCCTAGTCTTTGAAAAGTGCGTGCTAACCGATTTAAGGTAGTTGCTAAAACAACGGCAGCAAATATCAGTAACAGCACTTCCCGCAGTTGCCATAATATATATAAAGATATTACTAAAGCGATTAAACCAATCCATTGACCCAGTTTCACAGACTAACTCCCAAAGCTTGGTGAGATAAAATTTTCTAGCTATACAGCTAGGTTTGCTAATTTTCAGTTAATTTTTTTCTGTGCTGGCATTCGCCAAAGCAAGATAGTTATCATAATCATAGTAGGTAACAAAACTAAAATAAGCGCGTTTGTTGATGTTTCTGGAATCAACAACATTGGACCTACATACTTAATCAACAACGAGATTAAAGTTGAGAGTAGAAGTAGTTTAAGCAGAAAACCTAGTTGATTTTTCATTAAAGTACGGAAATACACATTTTTTTGGTGGGGTATACACGAATTTAGACTTTACGATCCAATCTCTACAATAGATATCAGATACAAAACTTTACTTTTTCATATTCAGCACCTGCAACTGCGAGCATACTGTAAATTTATGATTCCCAAATGTAGGCAGAAAAGCATTTTCTAGTTAATTGGAGATGTTGCCAAGACTGGATTTAAGGCTATGAGTTGCCAATTCATTATATTTTCCTATCCCCATGATCTATCTACCAGTTTCATTACTGTTATTTCTGGTTTTGTTACTGCTACTGCCATTTATTTGGTTTGCTGTCGCAGTAGACGTGGTGGAAATTGCAGTAGCCAAGTTGGGGTTTTCTCCTAACATTGCTTTTCTATTATTGCTGCTAGTAATTATTACCAGCACCATCAATATTCCTATCTACCGCTTAGAAACGCCAGTACAGTTGGCAGATGAATTTGCGGCACTGTGGTTAAGGGAATTTTGGGGGATTCCGTTAAGGCAAGTGCAAAGTTCTACTGTGATAGCCCTGAATGTGGGTGGTGGATTAATACCCGTAGTTTTGGCATTATACCAATTTTCTCAGGGAAATGGACTGGCTATTTTATTAGTTACTGCCATTGTGACTATTGTTAGTTACTTTGCAGCGCGGGTAGTACCAGGAATTGGTATTCAAATGAATCCTTTGTTAGCGCCCCTCACTGCGGCTGTCTCAGCAATGGTAATAGCCTCACCTCATGCGGCTCCTGTCGCCTTTGCTGGTGGTGTTCTCGGTACTTTAATCGGTGCTGATTTGCTACATCTCAAAGATATTCAAGCCATGAGTTCGGGAGTGTTGAGTATTGGTGGTGCTGGAGTGTTTGATGGGATTGCTTTATGTGGACTATTTGCTTTGTTATTAAGTTGAGAATAGGTGACAGGGGAGCAGGGGAGGTTAATAACCCAATTACCAATTACCAATTACCAATTACCAATGACTAATGACTAATGACTAATAACTAATGACAAAATTTGATTGAGGTAAATCGAAATGCCTGTAGAAACGAATAATAAGAACCAAATGAAAACGCCAAAAATTAAACAGTTTGGTGGTAGCTTCTTACTTTTGCTGACTCTTTTGTTATTGTTGAATCTGATAGTTCCTAGTTTATTTGGACCACGTTTACCCCAAGTTCCCTACAGTGATTTTATTGCTCAGGTACAAGCGGGTAAAGTTGAGAAAGCAATGGTGGGGAGCGATCGCATTGAATATTCTATCAAAACTCAAAACCCTGAAGGTAAAACCGTTGAACAAGTATTTAGAACCACACCTGTAGCGATTGACTTAGATTTACCGAAAATTCTCCGTGAGAATAATGTCGAGTTCGCAGCACCACCACCAGCGGAAAATGCTTGGATCGGAACTGTTTTAAGTTGGGTTGCACCCCCGTTAATTTTCTTCGGGATTTGGGCATTTTTAATGAGTCGTCAAGGTGGAGGACCTGCTGCATTGACAGTAGGAAAAAGCAAAGCGCGGATTTATTCTGAAGGTAGCACTGGGGTAAAATTCCTAGATGTTGCAGGTGTGGATGAAGCCAAAGCCGAATTAGAAGAAATTGTTGATTTCTTAAAAAATGCCACCAAATACACCAATTTAGGGGCAAAAATTCCCAAAGGTGTACTGTTAGTTGGACC
>RDYJ01000252.1 GCA_004293145.1 Nostocales cyanobacterium
CATCAATACATCCGCAAGACTCATATCTTCTAAATCATCTAAAGTTATGGTGTCGCAAATATCAAATTTAGCGCCGACACTTTGCAACTGCTCATCTAACGCTTTGAGAAACTTTGTAGCTTGAGCATCTGAACCTACTTGAATGATAGAAATTCCTAACTCTTCATCTCGTTCCATTTGCCGAGTGGCGTTAATGATGACTTCAAATACGGCTTTGCGATCATCTGGTTCACCATCAGTCACCACTAAAATTGTTTCTCCATTGGGTTTAGTTTGACCTGAATTTTTACGCTGAAAATAATTATCAAGAGCATTGTTAAGTACACCGGCTAAATTGGTTGTACCAGCAGGATCATTTTCTAGGAATATCTGGGCAACTTTAGCTGAGGTGACATTTTCGTAACGTTTAAATCGGCCAGAAAAAAGATAAACTGTGATGCCATCGGGGTCAAACTGTTCTGCTTTTCTAGCTAAAGCGAGGGTAGACTCTTGGGCTATATCCCATCTACTTCTACCACCTGCTTGGTCAGGAGTGGACATACTGCCGCTTTTATCAATGATTAGTGTATAGTCGCGATCGCTCATCATAGATCCCTCTATTATTTTTCTGTTCCTATTTTAACTCTTAGGTAATTAGACTATATCTGGATACGGAAGGATTGTAATAATGATTTAAACTATGGTAATTCAGAAGCAATTGATTTCTGGGGTAAAATCGCTAAATAACTCAATATTTAAGCTGTTGATTATTGCTTACCCTAGCGCACCAGCATGAAGGGCTTGAACTGAATTAAATCAGGAGAACAACTATGACTATTACCAATGTCACAGAAGCCACATTCAAACAAGAAGTGTTGGAGAGTGAAACTCCAGTCTTAGTAGATTTTTGGGCTCCTTGGTGCGGACCTTGTCGAATGCTGTCTCCCGTTGTCGATGAAGTTGCTGCTGAATATGAAGGACAGGTGAAAGTGGTAAAACTAAACACAGACCAAAATCCCACAGTTGCCAGTCATTACGGGATTCGCAGCATTCCCACTTTAATGGTATTTAAGGGGGGAAGGCAAGTTGATATAGTGGTAGGCGCAGTGCCAAAAACTACTTTAACTAAAACTCTAGCACAGTATATTCCTGTATAGTCGTGCCGATACAAAAATGCTCACAATTACCCACATTTTTGTATCGGCAGAAGAATAAGTTGGAATAAATCAGGCTTTTGAGCAAGAATCATAACAAGTATACAGCAAATTTTATCCAAGTGAGGTACACCCGTGGCGGGCTGTCCGGCCCACACCACAAGAGTTTTATGATTTATGTTTGTACCTCATATACCTGCAATATGCTGCTCTACTCTACATGGTCAAAAGCATAAATCAATTGGAACAGGATGAGGAATTAAAACCGATGATTGAATTTTATGATTGGACAACCCCCAACGGGCATAAAATCAACCCCTAGATATTGAAAAATCAAGAGATTTACAGCAGTTTCCAAAGTTATGAGGTACACCCTAATTTATTTACTGTTAAGAGTTCCCTGTTAAGAGTTCCCTAAAACTAAAAAACTCTGTACCTC
>RDYJ01000045.1 GCA_004293145.1 Nostocales cyanobacterium
AAGTAATGCACGAGCGTAACGCTCACAACTTCCCCCTAGACTTGGCTGCTGGTGATGTTGCTCCTGTTGCAATGAGCGCTCCTGCAATCAACGGTTAATCTTAAAAGATTAGATAGTTAAAAAATACCCTCCAGAAATGGGGGGTGTTTTTTTGTTTTTAACTTACTGTCTGAATCAGGATTTACAGAATTTTATATCAGGACTTACGCAAAATCTCTGGAAAAACCCTCTTTCCTTTGTATCCTTTGCGTACTTTGCGGTTAGTTCAAAAAAATTTAAGTAATGCAACCATGAGATATAGCAGGAGTCAGGAGTCAGTAGAGACGTGGCGGAACGTCTGTACAGGAGTCAGGAGTAAAACTCTCTTGTAGTGGGAGTTTCATTATCAAAGGTAAAAAAAGATAGATCCCCAACTTATTCAAGAAGTCGGGGATTGGAGTATGCAAACTAAACTTTTGCTTCCAAAGACTTCAGCAATTCAGTATTAACACCAGATTCGCGAGGAAGCGAAATTTTACCAGTGCGGGCGATTTCCCGCAAACCAAATTTCTGTAGCACTTGAACAATTGCCACCATCTTACCCGGATCTCCAACTACTTCCAAAGTCAGAGAATCTTCAGCCACATCCACAACTCTAGCGCGGAAAATCTGAGATATTTCGATCACTTCTGAACGATTGCTGCTGGTAGCATTCACTTTCAAAAGCATCAATTCCCTTTCTACACAAGGAGTCTCAGTGATATCCTGTACTTTAAGGACATTGACAAGCTTATATAATTGCTTAGTGAGTTGTTCAATCACGCGATCATCACCAGGTACAACCATCGTAATTCGGGAAACACCTCCCTGTTCAGCAGGACCAACAGCAAGGCTTTCAATATTAAAGCCACGACGAGCAAATAAGCTGGAAATGCGGGACAGAACCCCCGCTTCATCTTCTACAAGAACAGAAAGAGTATGTTTCATCTTCGCCAATACATTTGATGATAGAAGCATCAATAATGAGTAAAATCTGGAAAATTCACGAAAAACCATAGGTATAACTATGCTTATGGAATTTTCGGTGCAACCTCCTATTGTAAACTTAATTGTTGCACTTGTTACATTCTGAATATAGAAGTCAAACTAGGAATATTTTTGATGATATATCCTTTCAGCGATAGATGTTACTTTTTCTTCTGGCTTCTATACTGATAATTAAAATACCTTCAACCAGGAGAAAATTGTTTATGAGTTGGTTAAAAAGACTGTTTGGACTGGAAAAACCGGAAAATGCACAAGTCAATCCAACTTCTCAAGTAGCACAACAAGCAGGGGCTACAGCTACTCAAACTATCCCTCCAGAACGTCTGGGATTAAACGGGGAATATGACCAAAGCGGTTTAGCTAAAAGGGTAACATTAGCGTTTGATCAAGATACCCAACTTGATGATATTAATACCCTCTGGGTTGCTCAGACAGGAAGTACAGTGGTTCTAAAAGGCAAAGTTCCGAGTCAGAATATTCTCAACAAGATGATTTCTGTGGCTAGTTCCGTTCATGGCGCTACAAATGTTGATACCAATCAAGTCACCATTGGTTAGTGCAGTTTGTAATTAATAAAATTTCCTTCTTACCTGTCACCTATTACCTGTCCCCTATTTTTCTTCATCCAATCTAAAATCACCTGGTTCACCTGTTCTGGTGATTCATCATGGGGACAGTGACCCACATCTTCCAGATACAGGATTTCTAATTTTTCGTTACACCGAGCAAATTCACTGGCCAGAACTGGGGGAACAAAGCGATCTTTTCGCCCCCAAATTAACAACATGGGAATTGTTAAGTTTGGTAATATTTTCTTGACACTTGGACTAAAATCTGAGCCGATGGAAGCTTTGAACAAAGCGATAAAAGCACGGGTAGAACCTCTGTCTTGCGGCGGTCCGGCTAAAATATCTATCAGTTCATCGGTGATGGCTTCTGGGTTAGCATAAGCGAGACTAGCCCACCGTCGCAGTACAGCGGGTTTCCTTAGCAGTTTAAAAACAGGTTTGAGGAGTAAAGGTGAAGCAACAATACTTTTAATTCCCCTAACCACTGGATGTAAAAAAGCAGGAAGGGCTTCTTGTTCGAGGGTTGGATCAGGTAAACTCATCATCACTATACCCTTCACCATATCAGGATGGGCAGCAGCAGCAACCAAGGTGATTAAGGAACCGATGGAATTACCTACTAATATGACTGGTTGACGGATAAATTCCTGCCAAAATTTATAAACTTGTTCTACCCAGAGTTCCACACTATAATTAACTGTGGCTTTTTCAGAAGCACCAAAACCTAGCATATCTAAAGCGTAGACTGTATGAGATTTGCCTAAAACTTCTACATTATGTCGCCAATGACCAATGGAAGCACCAAAGCCATGTAGCAAAATTAAAGGAGTTGTGTTTGGATCATTTTCAGTAGGACGGATATAGATATAGCGAATTTGCCAACCACGCCAAACCCAATCTCTTTGATTTCCCACCCGCTGCTGCCAAGATAACACAGTTGTCACATATTCCTCCCGCTCCATCGCTTAAAAATACTAATATAAGATTTATCTAGATGAGGCTGGTAATTCGTAATAGTGCCTCTGGCTCCCGTTAGGGATAGGTAATTCGTAATTCAATAACTGCTTGAACTCCTGAATCCTGACTGCTGTAGAGACCTTCCACCGGAACTTCTCGACAGACTCCTTCCTAGAACCTCTGCCCTAAATGTCAATATATTAAGGTATTGTTGTAATAATAATTAACTTTAGCTAAGTTTGTGTAATTTAGATTAACTATTGTAGGGAAATCTGATCAAAGTTAGTAGAATAACAAATACAACAGACTAAACAACTATTGTATGGATTAGTTACCCTAAAGATATGGACTCATTTTTTTGAGTCATATCCGTATTTTGCCTCTGTGGGCATACCAAACAAAACTAAGTAAACTCAGACCAAGCCAAATCCTTAACTAAAGAAGCTCCCAAAAATCATAATGCCTGTGATTGAGAAAAAAAGAACTCGCGATCTGCCCCAAATTAACGAACGCATTCGTTTCCCGAAAATTCGGGTCATTGATAATGATGGTGCCCAACTGGGAATTATGCCACCGCATGAAGCACTACAACTAGCAGAAGAAAAAGAACTAGACCTGGTGCTACTTAGTGACAAGGCTGACCCGCCAGTATGTCGAATCATGGACTACGGGAAATATAAGTTTGAGCAGGAAAAAAAGGCGCGGGAAGCCCGGAAGAAACAGCATACGGCTGACGTGAAGGAAGTAAAAATGCGCTATAAGATTGAAGAACACGATTACAACGTGCGTGTTAAACAAGCAGAACGCTTCCTCAAAGATGGTGATAAAGTCAAAGCTACTGTAATGTTCCGGGGTCGAGAAATCCAACACAGTGATTTGGCAGAAACTTTACTCAAGCGGATGGCTACAGACTTAGAACCGTTTGGAGAAGTACAGCAAGCCCCCAAGAAAGAAGGGCGAAATATGATGATGCTGATATCACCTAAGAAGTAGGCTAGAGAAGGGATGTAGGGGATTCAGAGTCTTAAGAAAACCAAAGCTAGAAAACAGGGGAAACATGGGAAGATGCGGCAGGTTAAACCAGTCTCTAATCCCCAGTTCCCAGTCCCCAATTCTCTGACTGTAAATTTATTTCAAAATGATAGTCCTGACTCCTGAGTGGGAAAGATAATACTCAGTTGTTCAGGACTTTTGCCATTCAGTAACTGTTATCCTAATTACTTAGCTGTTGCGTTGTGATTACCTGTTTCACACCTCAGAAATTAAAATTGCATGGAATTGAAAAATCACGGGTTGACTAGGGATAAAGGCGTTCTAGCACGACTGCTTAAGTGGGTAAATCTTCGACCAGAGGAAGTTGAACGCACTTGGATGATGTTTGCCTTCTACACAATTGTATCTGTAGGGTTGCGGTGGGCAGAGGATAGCACTGTAGCCCTATTTTTGGATAAATATGGGGCGGGACAACTACCCTGGATTTATATTGCCAGTGCAGTCACCGGTGCTGGACTGGTGGTTTTATATTCTTGGTTACAAAAGGTTTTTCCCTTACGTGCAGTGATTGTGGCGATCGCACCGGGCATGGTGATGCCATTATTTCTATTAGTATTTTTGTATGGGGGTATAAATATTCCCTACTTGGCAGTAATTATCATCTTTCTGCTCAGGTTATGGGTAGATGCCTGTTATGTAGTCAATGACCTCAACACATCTATTGTTGCTAATCAATTATTCAACATTCGTGAGATTAAACGCACCTACCCATTAGTTAGTAGTGGTATCTTAGTGGCCGATGTAATTAGTGGCTTTAGTTTGCCAACTTTACTCAAATTCGCCACCTTGAATACAGTCATTCTCGTGGGTTGTATTGTTATTCTCTTAGGATCAGGAATTTTATTTTATTTAACTTTTAAATATCCCGCAGCTTTCCCACATACACCACAACGGGAGATTACAGAAGAACAAGCTTCCCGACACAGACGCTTAGAAACACCCTTAAAACGTTATGTTTGGCAGTTATTTGCCTTTTTTGCCCTGTTGCAAGTGATCGGTTTGTTAATCGATTTTCAGTATTTGCGCGAACTCAATTCTAGTTTAGGTGAACAGCAACTGGCCAGTTTTTTGGGTGTGTTTGGTGGCATTGTGGGACTGTGTGAGTTAGTTACCCAGTGGTTTGTGTCTAGCAGACTGATTGAAAAAGTGGGGGTATTTTTCACAGCCGCACTTTTACCATTGACCGTGGGTTTTTTATTACCAGGGGCAATTTCGATTTTGAACTTATTCCCAGCTATCGAAGAACCGGGATTTTTCTGGGGTTTAATCAGTCTCAAATTCTGTGATGAACTGCTGCGCTATACCTTTGTGATCAGTAGCGGTCCTGCACTCTATCAACCCATTCCTGAACGTATCCGCAGCCGAATGCAAGCCTTATCAAGTGGTACAGCAGAAGCGATCGCCTCTGGTTTGACGGGATTTGTAATTTTTGGCACCGTATTTATCAGCAAGAAATTTGTCCCTGAACCATTACAAAAGTGGGTATTAATTGGCGAAACAGTGATTGTTGCGGCTACTTGTTTGAAAGTTGTCTGGGAATTGCGATCGCGCTATGTTGATGTCTTAGTTTTAAGCGCAGAAAGAGGTGGATTAAGTGCCACAACTGTCGGACTCAAAGCTTTCAAACAGGGAATAGTTAAATCTTTGGTAGAACCGGGCAGTAGCACTGATAAACACTCTTGTTTAGAACTTTTGTCCCAAATTGATCTCCCTGGTGCCGGACAAGTTCTAGCCCCCTTGCTGGTGAAGTTACCTTCAGATTTGCAAAGGTCAAGTCTAGAATTAATGCTGATGGCAGGTGTAAATCCTCTTTATGTGCCGGAAGTTCGTCGCCTATTAGATCAGCCCCAAGCTACCCTTGATCCAGAAGTCTTTGCTCTAGCGATGCGTTACGTGTGGCTGGCGGAAGACAATCTCAATTTAAGCCTCCTAGAAGAATACCTCGAACCACCCCACCATTCACTGATCCGCGCCACCGCCGCCGCCTTGCTGTTGCGTCAGGGAGCGCCTATACAGCAAGCAGCAGCCACCAAAACGATGCGGCGGATGCTTACCCACAAACAAGAACAAGAACGGGTAAACGGAGTCAGGGCGCTGAGAGAAGTGGCTTATTTACAAGCTTTGCGGGTTCATATCCCCAGCTTATTACAGGATGACTCCTTAAGAGTACGCTGTGCTGTTTTAGAAATGATTACAGCTACCCGGATGGAAGAATACTATCCGACATTGTTAGCCGCACTCTACTACAAATCCACTCGCCCTACAGCCATACAGTGCTTGGTGAGCATGGAAAATGAAGCCATCCCCATGTTATTGAAACTGGCGACGAATGTTTATAAACCGGATGTGGTGCGAATGTATGCTTGGCGCACTATTGCTCAAATTGACACAACCGAAGCGATAGAAATTTTATGGCTGCATTTGGAAACATCCTCAAGTACGACCAGGGACTATATTCTCCGCAGCTTGCTGAAAATTAACCAGCAACCAGGAAAAAGCAGTGCTGTAGATCGGTTCTATGAAAGTCGGGTTGAAGCTTTAGTTGAGCAAGAATTAAGATTTCTTGGCGAAATTTATGCGGCTTACATAGATTTTCACAATCTGGAGTCTCTAGAAAATTATCAGGGAAATGAACGACTGTTAACTATTGCTCAGTTACTACAACGCTCACTTCTAGAATTAGAGCTTGATGTCAGAGACAGATTATTGCTGTTATTGAAATTACTTTACCCAGCAGAAAAGATGCAAGCCGCAGCTTTTAATCTGCAATCTCAGTCTTTGGTTAATCTTGCACGGGGGTTAGAAATCTTAGACCATACTGTAAATTTACCTTGTAAGTCTTTGTTGTTGAATATTTTAGATCGACGACCAGAACAAGAAAAGCTTAAGTATCTTGTGGATGCGGGATTTTGGCAATATGAAAATATTTCCATCAATCAGCGTCTTAGTAAAATGATTGCTCAGGGACATTTACTCTCTGACTGGTGTTTAGCTTGCTGTTTGCATTTTGCTCAAGCGGCTTATGTTCGACTGACAACTAAAGAAATTTTGGCGAACTTGCGCCATCCTACAGGCTTTGTCAGAGAAGCAGTCATCTCATACTTGAGTGTGGTTTCTCAGCGAGTGCTGCGAGAAATTCTTCCCGATTTGCAAACAGATCCCCATCCACTGGTAGCGGCGCAAGTTAAGGAGTTGATAGCCAAAAATCATCAATCACAGAATAAACAGGTATGAGTCTTGTTACATTAAACTAAGTTCCAGAAGTGCATACCCCTACCATATTTTTCACAATGATGATGGAATCAGAAATTGGTGAACAGTTGATTGCAGCCAATCTCAAGCAGTTTCTTTTGGTACTTGCAGTCTCATTAGGTGTGGCTACCCTACCACAAATATTTAGTTGGTTTCGTCAAATACCCTATACTTTATTACTGGTAATTGTCGGTTTAGGTTTAGCGATCGCAGATGTCCGTCTCGTTACTCTTTCACCTGGCTTAATTTTGTTAATTTTTTTACCACCGCTGCTATTTGAAGCAGCTTGGAATCTCCACTGGAAAGAATTAAAACAGGATTTTCTGCCAATTTGTTTATATGCAATCTTTGGGGTAATCATTTCTATTCTTGGTGTAGCCTTTGGCCTCAAGCAACTAGCTGGACTTTCCCTAACTACTGCTTTACTAATTGGTGCTAGTCTATCTGCTACTGACCCGGTTTCTGTAACTGCATTATTTCGGGAATTAGGAGTAGGTAAGCGTCTTGTTACTCTCATGGAAGGGGAAAGCTTATTTAATGATGGTATGGCGGTGGTGGCTTTTGGTTTTTTAGTAGCCCTACCTTTGGGAACTGTAAAATTAGGATTTCAACCTATTTTCATTGAGTTGTGTACTGTAGTCGGTATTGGTGTAGCCGTCGGTAGTTTAATTGGTTTTGGTATTTCCTACCTTACCCAGCGCTTTGATTTACCAATGGTGGAACAGTCTTTAACTTTAGTTTCCGCCTATGGTACTTACTTAATTATTGAAGATTTGGGTGGTTCTGGGGTGATTGGAGTTGTCACCACAGGTTTGATTTTAGGTAATTTTGGTTCTCGGATTGGAATGAATCCCCGGACTCGAATTATTGTTTCTGAATTCTGGGAATTTTTGGCTTTCTTTGTGAACTCAATTGTCTTTTTGTTGATTGGTGATCAAATTCGTTTTGCTAGTTTGGGGGAAAACATCCAAATCATTGCTGTTACAGTTATCGCTATGATTTTCATGCGAGCATTGTCTCTTTACATTCTCAGCCTAGTTAGCACTAACATCACTAAATCAGAAATTACTTTACCTGAGCAAACTATACTTTGGTGGGGTGGGTTACGTGGTTCTGTTTCTATTGCTTTGGCTTTAAGTGTACCGACAATTTTACCAGAACGAAACGAAATTATTGCCACTGTATTTGGTGTAGTTTTGTTTACTTTATTAGTACAAGGATTAACTATCAAACCTTTATTACAAAAACTGAATTTATTGGGTGATGCTGGCTTACGTGATCAATACTTAGAATTAGCTGCTCGTCATGTAGCTTTAGAGAGGGTTTTGCAGCATCTTCAAGTTGATCAACGTCCCGGAATTGATCCAGAATTTTACCGTTATCAAGAGACTTTGATTAAAGGTGAAATTGATGATTTACAAGGAAAAATTGCGAACTTACAAGGCGATTACCCCAATCTGCGGGACTTTTCTGCTGAACAATTTCGATCAGAATTACTGGCTATTGAAGCCGATACTTATGCTGAATTTGTTCGCTCTGGTAGGTTAAATAAAGAACTTGCTCCTATGTTGCAAGATGTTTTACCGAATAGCAAAGAGACGTAAGGTTAAAAGGAATTCAGGAACAATCAATTAAAAACTAAAAATAGTTTCTTTCTTCTAACTCCTCGTTCTCCTGCTATGTCTTGTTAGCTAAATAATTTATTTGGGGGCAATTTGCCTTTTTTAGGGCAGTATTCAGCACAATTTATGGCTTCTTCAGTGAGAACTATATCAGGCTTAACAGCACACTTTAGATAATGGTTATTAGAGAAAAATTTACAGTTTTTACAGGGGACTTGATGTAAGCTGTTGATACTGAAAGCTATTTTATTGTCTGCATGAGAACGAATTTTTTGCCAAATAAACAAAAAAAATGCCCAGATCAAGACAAAGCTTAGTGGACTTAACGCTACTGCTAAATCCGAGATATTTAATCCCTCCTGTTGCGTAGTATATTCCCCTTTAATCTGACTGTCTGTTAACTGATGAAAATTTTTCTTAACAGCTACTTTTTGTGGTAATATTTGCTCAACATACATATTATTGACCTTCTCTATATATGTTTTTCTCAGTAGGTTGTGAAAACTAGATTCTTGCCCAGGTTCTAATTATAGGTTTAACAAAATAAAAGTGCAGCTATCTCTGTCGATAGGTTTGCTTGCAATTATCTGAATCTATATCTAAAGTAATAAACTGCAAAAAATTTCATTACCTGTTAATGAAACCCTGATGACAGATGGTTATACCAATTCTATATGAGTGCCACATAAATTTTGTAGAGACGTTCCGCCGGAACGTCTCTTAACCGGAAAAATAAAGCGCATCTTTATCCAGAAATGGTACTACCATAATTCTGTAGATAGATGAATAATTTTAAAACTTATGTAAATTAAGTAGACAAATAATCTATCTATTATTATAAATAAATTGAGTGTATTTATTATTGTAGGATAATTATAGGACTGGAAAATATGAACTTGCTATTTTTCCACAAAATTCCTGTAAGTGCTTTAGCATTACTCTGGCTGGCTTATAATCTTTTGGGATGGTATCTGGCGGCTCATCAGATTGCTTGGTTAGTGGGGGCTTTTGTGGTGGCTATTGCTATAGCTATAGTCAGAAAAAGTAACACTTGGCTAGAAACTCTATTGGTTTTTGGTTCTCAAACTTTAGTAGTTGTCTTAGTTTTAAGTGCATCCATCGCTTTAATAGCTATTTGGTCTATCCTCTTCACCATATTTCTGATTCCGTTAGCAACCACCCTATTAGCTGATTTAGAAATGCGGTTTTCTGGATTTAATAAAACAGATTCTTTTTGGATTTTAACGTTAGTTGCTGGCTCTGGTTTGGCTGTCGGTGAGATGATAGACATACTCATTTTTCCGAGTCTTAAATACTAAGATTGATGTCATCATCTCACATCATGAATTTCTTATTTTTCTTTTGTCTCTAACCTAGTTTTGACATCTGCTGCAAAGTCTTCATATCTTCTCAAAGGAGTTACTTCTACCTGCACGTTTTGACCCATTTTTTTCATGATGGGTAAATCTAAGAGAATTTGATCAAGGGTGTCAGGTGTGGGAACATCTAAAATTGCAATTACTCGCCGAGTTCCCACACATTTCCACAAATCTACAACAATTCCTGCTTGTTTTGCTTGCAGTGCTGCATCTGCTTCTTCACTCCAAATTGTAAATAGTTCTTGCTGTGTCATGTCATCGGGGTATTCGACGTGAAAATCTAAGTGATATAGCATGATTAATTTTTCTAAGTTTGGTTAATTACAATTAATAAAATACTATAGATGAAGGTTTCGCACAAAGGCACAAAGGAGCAAAGGAAGAATTAGATTAATTGAGGGTGTGGTCTAAGTACATGAAAGATGTTAGGGTTTAATTACTTATCTTCAGTAATTGCTTCCTCAGCAGTTTGGATTAATTCTTCTTCAGTGATTGAAATTGCTTTAAGTGGTTTTCGCTGTGAAACAGGCTCGGAATGTGGATATATATCTATAGTTATAAAGAAAATAGTTTTGTGATTATAGATGATCACAGGAATATTACGTGAGGGTGTTGCTAATAAAAAATTGAGGTCTTTACCAGTTATTTTGTATATTATTAAATAACCAAATGGTTCATTATATTGCTGAGTATAAGTGTAAATTTGACGGAAACCTTTGCGAATGTAGTCTTTACCACGACTTTAAACTAGGAATAAAAAAGCTATTACTGACTGATTTAAGGCGGATAACACGCTTTTGTAACTTATGACGTAAATTTTGGATTATTTGGGGATTCATCGTTTAAGCTCTACTTACTTTTATAATCAAGACTAAGGTGTAAAACTTCGTGCATCAACAACTACTATTTCCGAAAAACGTTTGAAGTCATCAATATTAAATGTCAGTAAATGTGTAATTTTGTGCGTTACCATCGCTGCAACTAAACGTGCATCATGTACTTGTTTACCCATAACCTGATGTTTCATAACGAGAGATTCCCATTCAATAAAAATTTCAGGTTTATCAGGTTGTAATGTAAATATCTTTTTCAGCTTCTCCGTTTCTTCTAGTGCTTGAATTATGGTTAAACCTAAACCATTACTGTTAATTGGTCGTGTAGCAACAGCCCAAAACTCGATTAGATTTTGAGGAATAATATATAATGATTCACATTGTTTTTTGAGTGTAATAATTGCTCTTTGAGCATCAGGATTCATGGGGTTATTTTTCTGCACTAAACGCAGTAAAATATTGGTATCTACCAAATAGCTCATAACATTTCATCTTCTCTGGTATAAATATTCTCTCTACTAATCGCTGCATCCGAAAGTGGGGGTGCTAAAGTAAAAGCAGGACTATTTATTAAATCTGCTAGTGCTGCTTCCCACTCATCCTGAGTTGCTGCTTGAGAAAAAGATTTATTTTCTTGAATAGTCAAACTGTCTTCAATCAAAGATTCAAGATAAACCTCTACTGATACACCTTTTGCAGCAGCTTCAGTAATAAGACGAGCCTCGATTTCTGGTTTTAATTGTAGCTGTATGGTCATTTTTATTTCCTAACTACGAATTACAAATTACGACTTATTTTAAACCGGCGGTATTCCTTCCTCTTCCAGAGGACGAATAATTGGTGGTGCTAGTGTTTCTTCTGGTTGAAAAATTCCCTGCAATGCTTGTTCTAAAGTCTGTGCCATGACAATACGATTTTCATAAGCAACAACCACTCTTACCAAAGTTGGGATACTATTCTGGGTTGCTTCTAAATAAATTGGCTCAACATACAACAAAGATTGTTCAATGGGAATAATTAAAAGATTACCTTGAATTGCTCTCGAACCTTGACGATTCCATAATGAAATTTGTTGAGAAATTACCGGATCTTGGTTAATTCTGGCTTCTATTTGTTCTGGTCCATAAATCAAACGTTCTTTAGGAAAATTATAAAGCAGCAATTTACCGTAATTTTCCCCATCAGAACGTGCTGCTAACCAAGCAATTAAATTTGTTCTTTCTTTTGGTGTGTAGGGAAGCAATAAAATAAATTCTTCAAAATCAACATTCGGAAGACTGGTAATTAAATAGTAAGGTTCAAGTTGACGAGGTTCAGTACCGTAGATTTCTTTGGGAATTTGCCATTGATCTTCCCGATTGTAAAATACTTGGGGGTTAGTGATATGATAAATCATTAACCGCTCAGATTGAATTTTGAAAAAGTCCACCGGATAGCGGATATGACTGCGGAGATTTACAGGCATATTTGTTAGTGGTTGGAACATTTGCGGGAAGATTTTTGACCAAGCAATAATGAGGGGATCTTTTGGTTCAGCAATGTAAAATCTGACTGTACCATTGTAAGCATCAATGACGATTTTAACGGAGTTCCGAATATAGTTGATCCCTTCCTTATTTTGGTCAGAATAAGGATAGCGATCACTGGTTGTATAAGCATCTACTACCCAATAAAGATAATTTTTTGCTCCAGGAAATTGTTGATTTTTATTGTCAGCATTGGCATCAGCAGCTACTAAATAAGGCTCGCTATCAAATTTTAAAAAAGGTGCGATCACGCGAATTCTTTGATTGATATTTCTCCGAAATAATACTTTAGTTTCTGGCAGAAAATCACGTGTAAATATCATTTGCCAGTCTTTCAAATACGTAGCAAATAACCATCTTCTCCAGAGAGAATCAATTCTAATTCCACCGCTGCCATCGTAGGTATTATAAACGTTATCACTGCCACTGGGATAATCTAATTCTTTAACTCTTGTCCCAGTCATGACATGAGTATTAGAAATTTCTCCATAATAAATTCGCGGTTCACCAATAGGAACAGTTTCACGAATACTGGGACTAGAAGTAGTTAACGCACTATCATTACCACTAATATCTTTCACAAAATATTCTGGTAAACCACCAGCAGCAACAGTATTAACTGGACTCATGGTAAAGCCATAACCGTGGGTGTAAACTAAATTGCGGTTTACCCATGTTTTAGCTTGCTGTGGGACAGCATTATAGTCTAATTCTCTAGCAGCAATTAGTACCTGACGTTTTTCTGTGGATGGAGGTTGTTTTTGGTTGGGTTCAGTTTTGACAATATAGCGATCAATATCAGCATCAGGAAACTGATAATAAGGACGAATTTGTTGTAATTGACGATTAGTTTTTAATAGTGGTTCTTGATCCCAAAGACGAATATTACGAATTGTGAGATCATTGGCTTTGATATCCGCTTGGGTTAATTTACCTTGGGGGTTAAAGGTTTGAGAATCAATTGATTCTAAATCAAATGCTTGACGAGTTAGAGCAATAGTACGTTGAATATATGGTTGCTCTCGTTGTAATTCATTAGGTTGAACTATTAAAGATTGGACAACAGCAGGTAGAATAAAACCACCGGAAATTATTAAAATTAGATAAATATATACACTATAAATTGCCCATCGATGATGTTGAGATTTAGGTTTCCAAAATAAAGTTTGCCATAACAAATAAAAGGCGATCGCTATAGCTAAAATACATAATATATTATCAGATGGTAACTCTACCTTGACATCGGTATAACTAGCGCCAAAACTAACTCCACGGGTAGAATAAACCAGTTCATAACGACTTAACCAATAACTGAAGCCTATCACCAACATCAAACAGCTACCCAAGCCAAATAAATGCCGTTTTTGTGGTGAAGAAAAACCAGGAAAAATAGCTTGACTCAAGCTATCACCCGATAAAAGATAGGTGATAAGTACAGCAACAAAGCCATATAAAGATAATCCAACTAGCCAAAATGCCAACAGTTCCCAAACCGGGAGAGAGAAAATATAAAAACTGATATCTTTGTCAAACAAAGGTTCTGTACTATTGAAGGGGGTTGAATGTAAATACAACAATATTTTTTCCCATTGTTGAGATATTAACCACCCAAAACCAAGACTAAAAACAATAGATATCGCCCCTAGAAAAAATTGCGAATATATTAATAGAGCAATTGCCAATACCACAGCCCAGACCAAATACCAGAATTGAGAAATAATTCTGGTTACGAAACTTCTCAATATTTCTGGTCTAAATAGAATAGTAAACGGTGAACTGACCTGATGATTTTTTCCATGCCAGTAACTGATAGCAACTTCCCCATAATGCGTCACCATTAAACCTACCAAGAAACTCAAACCTAATGACACTGGTAACAACCACAGCAATTTAATTTGTTTGCTACCAATCTCAATTTGGGAAGTTTTATCAACTTTGCTATAATTCGGGCTTAGAAAATTTGTGAGTTTTTTACTGAGTCTGGTTTTTTCAGTTCTGGCTGGCTCAGTTGTCAGAGATGGGGGATATTTCCAGCGTTGTGCTATGGCCAAATTTCCTAGAAGATAGGTAATACTGAAGCTAACAACACTCACCCACAAAGCACCTTGAGTTATTAACCGCAGCAAAAATGTTTGTAAGTAGCCAACTTCCTGAAACCAAAAAACATCCGCCCCCAAATGGGAGGCTACATCGAAGATTAGCCACAACCCAAGGGAAACGATAATAACTCTAAAGCACCATTTCCAAGACATTCATTTTACAGGGAATAGGGAAGAAAAAAATAACTGATAACTGTTAATTCCAGTTACCAATGATTGTAAAAGCCGACCAAAAATAGGGATGGGATAAATTGATATTACCTAAATTAATCAGTTCTTGAGTTAGAGGAATACTCTTTTCAGGGGACAGGTATAATTTTCCATCTGCAACACTCACTTCTCCTTTCAACATCCCTAACTGAGCTTGTCTAAGAGATTCAGAACGCAAATTGACCGTGTTTAAACCATCGTAAAATTTTGCCATTAGTGCCAGAGAGCCTTGATCACTCACATACCACAAACTACCTAAGACTGATTTTACCCCCGCTTGCACTGCTAACCCAGAAAACCCTAATTCTGCCTCCTGGCTACCCACAGCTGTTTTACAGGCGCTCAAAACTAGCATTTCCACTTTAGGTTCTTTATTCCATCCTAACTGCTGAGAAAGATTTTTTAACTTATCTATGTAAATTTTTTTGTTCCAAAGTTGAATGTAAGATTTGCTAATTTTTCCCGGTTTAAAATCTCCATGAGTAGCGAAGTGCAGAATACCAAAATTCTTTTGACTACTGAGAGATTCAAGATTTTCTAATGTAGATTCTTGATCCAACAATGTCTGTCCTTGATTACGCCAACTTTGCTTACCTACATAATTTATTTCTAGTGGTACAGATGGTAAAGGATCTTGCCCTTCTGTACTTTGTGATATTCCTAAAGCAAGAATATCAGATTTAACTATCGGTACATAACGGGTATCCGTAAGGCTGAAACTGGGGATGATACCAACACTATATTTTTCAATTAGAAACTGATTGCCATCATATAATGCAGCTACAGGTAGAGTGCGTAACCCACTATCGAGGGAGAATATTACAGTATTGATTTTATTTAACTGTAAAGCTGGTTCTATGGGTTTAATTATCCATTCATAGAGTTTTTGAGCAGAGCTAAAGTAACTTTTTTCTCGCACATTAGTTACTTTAGACCGAAAATCTTGAGCAGTTTTTTGGATGTTATTAAAATTAGCTTCTATAACAAATTCTCTGACAATATCGCCAACTTTGATTGCACTTTGTTGTGATAACAGCAAAGAATTATCTTTTAAGCTTTTGCTTTCATTTAATAAATCTTTATCTTGTGGCTTGGGCGGAATTAAAATTAAGCTAAGTTTATCTTTGAGCGAAGTCACATACAGAACTGCTGTATTTTTTCCTGTCAACTTAGACAGATTGCTAAGAGTATCAGCCGTATCTTGAGGTGAACTAATCTCACCAAATAATTCAGTCCCCAGATATTTACTATATTCTACTGCTTGTAGTTCTTCTAGTTGTGCAACTGCTGCTTCCGGTGTTACTGATGAAAAATTTTTCTCAAAGATTTCACGAATTATAATAGTTTCTTTTCCAGTCGGATCATCAGGATAAATGATTTCTTGGGGATCAGGAACTGTGATATCTGACTGATTATTAGGATCAACAATTTCTTGGAGATCAGGAACTGTGATATCTGACTGATTTCCTGCTTGAGCTTGAACAGATTTAAAGGCCAGGATAACTAAAATAACTGATAAAAAAATTGATAAAAATGAACGCGTAAATTTCATGGTAGTGATCCTGATATTTGCTAATTAAATTGATTTAAAAAGAAATGCTATAACCAATTCCTAATATAAAGCGTGTACCATCACCAGCACTACCAGTAATATCGCTAATGCCTGGAGTAATTACCAAAGGAATTTTCTTAAATGGTGCCACAGATAAACCCAAACCTAAATCTTGTCCAGACCACTCAATAATTGCATTTACAGGTTGAGAAACTTTTACAGCGAGACTACCAAAAACACCAACAGAATCAATATTATTTCTCACATCTGATTCTGAGCGAAACTGTCCCCCACCAACACCAGCAGAGACATACAGCCGACTAAAAGCTTTACTTTCACTATCTTGCAGACGGAACATTTTAGTAATTACACCATAACCCGATGTACCCCCATCAGTATTACCAAAAGTCACGAAATTTTTCACACCAACAGCCACGGCAAAATCCTCTGGAAGTTGACGATGTAATTTGAAACTAATATTTCCATCTTCAAAAGAACTGATATCAACAATGCCTAGATTGACATCTAAACCAACTGATTTTTTGGCATCACCAAAACCAACACTAACCCCTAATACTCCATCGGATTTATCCGTAAACCGAGCGCGAGATTGTAATCCCCCAGCCAAAGAAGCTCTTCCCCAGGATTTACCATAAGCTGATGGTGTGAGCATAGTGATACCAGGTGATGAAGGCGGACGCGCTTTTCTTTTTTCTAGAATTAAGGGCAATTTTTGTGGTTTAAATGGCTTTTGTTCTGGGTATGCAGGTTCAGTTTGTAAGCTATTTCTACCAATTAAATCAATATTTTTTTCTGGATTATTTTCAGGAACTTGACTTAAAGTATTGGCAGGTTTTTCTATCGATGTTGGAATAATTTGATTTATAAATTTTGGACTAACTTGTATAGAAAATGACTCATTTACAGGATTTGGAGCTGATAACTGATTAGGAGTAAATTGATGTTCATAGATAATTTGGTTATGCAGATGATTATAAATTTCTATGGGAGAATAATTTTCTACAAAGTACATAATTATTTATACCCTTGAGAGTAGATGCTTTGAATCAAAAACCGTCCTGCGCCAACATAGCCAGGATGGAAATTTACTACCAAACCTATCTTGTCACGATGGAACAGTCATTTATACCTGAGAGTCGTAGTCATTATATCAATAGTTAGGGTAAATTTTTAACTTTATTCAAAATAAATTTACTTATTACCTGTGTTTACAGGAACTACTGTAATTTTATGGTTCAGACGGAAAGATAAACTTCTTGAGGGAAAGTTGACAGTGTTTAGAAGCATCATCTAGTTAATCCTTTACTGATATAAGATAAATAATAATTATCATCAGAGTTAGATGCTAATAAACACTATCAATACATCCCTTCCTCACAGGGTAACTAAGGGTAAGGTATTATTGGCTTCTAAGGGTTATAGTTTTACCTGTTATAACCCTGGTTATGATGGTTTGATTCTTGTGCCAAGGTTCTATTTATAAGTAGTAATTATGCTCACTAGCGTTGATCGTTTGTTATTTGTTCGCCGTGTACCCATTTTTAAAGAATTGCGAGACGATTTTGTAGTCAGACTAGCTTCAGTAATGAATGAGTTATCATACCCTACCAATCACAGTATTTTTAAACAAGGAGAGGAAGGACGCTCTCTTTATATTATTGTGTCAGGTAGGGTAAAAGTCCATATTGGAGAGACAAAATTAGCAGAAGTAGACCCGGGAAAATACTTTGGAGAAATGGCAGTATTTGATACTCAACCCCGTTCTGCTTCTGTCACCACTTTAGAACCTTGTGAATGTTTAGAACTCACCCAAGAGCAACTGTATGACGCTATTGAAGAAACTCCAGAAATAGCAGTGAATATTATTCGTGAACTATCGCGTATTATTCGCAAACTGAATGAAAGTATTGGTCACTAGTCATTAGTTATTAGTCATTAGTAAATGCTTCCATCTAAATGTTTGCCACATATTTTCACCCACATACCTGCCAAACTTCCAAGGCAATTAATTTAATTTCTTTTGTAGGTTATTCATTTCTTCATTACAATCACATCAGAGCAGAAATTGCTAAAAAAATCACGATTCATCCATCTTTACCTGTTAAAAAAGTCAAATATAGTGAATATTTTCGAGTTCATAGTCATGATTATCTCCAAAAGTTATTTTTCCAGGCATTAGGAAAACCACTGAATGAATCATTACTTTCATTGCCACCGTTGAGTATTGAATGTGAAGGTTTAGAATATTGTCTACCTGGTTATATATATGGCTTGGGAGGAATATTTGCAGCTATAGATGAAATGAAAAAAGGAAGATTAGAACGTGCCTACTGTTTTTCTTTAGTCGGACATCATGCACATAAAGACTGGGGACATGGATATTGTTTACTTAACCCTTTAGCAACAGCAGCAAAATATGCTCAGTCTCAAGGTTTCCATAAAATACTAATTATAGATTGGGATATTCATCATGGAGATGGTACACAATCAATTTTTAGCAATGATGATAGTGTTTATTGTATAAGTATCCATAGTGCTGTTGATATATATATGGCTAAAGCTTCTGATTTACGCTATGGTACAACGACAATGGCTGCAAAAGTTGGACATTGCAATATTCCTTTGATTTCTGAATCTATAACCTCAGATATTCTTGCCAAAATAGGATTAGATGGCGAATTTTACCGCAGTTATGAAAGTTTATCAACATTTCTCAGTGCTTTCAAAAATCTACCCTGGCATCCTGATTTAATTTTCATATTTTCTGGGTATGACTCCCATCGAGATGACTGTGGTAAAGGAATTACAGATTGGACAAATAGAGACTTTCAAGAATTAACTAAATATGTTTTAGATTTAGCTCAAAAAATATCCTGTCCCGTTATTTCTACACATGGTGGTGGATATAATAAACCTGTGACAATATCAGCAGCATTAAGTCATATAGAAATTTTAGCTAATTGGAGATAAGATCCCCAAATTCTGATTGGATTAAGTCAATAAATTATGAGGTTATCTCAGAAGTCGGGGATCTGAGTTTTAAACATTGTTGTAAAAATCTTTGAGGAATTTCTACACTTTCCCCCCAGTGTTGATGTACATAAGAAGCATGAACATTAGATAAATTCCAACCTTCAAATCCTGTATTTTCTTCACAGTCATAGCGGTAAGTATTAAATAATGGTTGTTGAGGATTGGTAATTAAATGAGAACGATGAAATTCATGACCATAAATATTTGTTCCGGCATTAAATAAGAAACTATTTTCTAAAACTACTGCGCGACGATATCCTAAAGTTAACCTTTTATCCATTTGTGCAGATGTGGGTAATATTCCCACCATTGGCCAAGCTTTACCTTCAAAATCAATTATATTTTCACATAAATACATTAATCCTCCACACTCAGCAATTGTCGGCATTCCTGCTAAAATCGCTGATTTTATTTCTTTAATCACGTTAATATTTGCAGCTAATTCTTGTGCAAATACTTCAGGAAAACCACCACCAAAGTACATTCCTTGGATATCTTTTGGTAATTCAGTATCTTTTAAGGGACTCCAAAATATTAATTCTGCTCCTAATGCTGCTAATAAATCTAAATTGTCCTGATAATAGAAATTAAAAGCTTTATCTCGTGCAACTGCAATTTTTAGAGAAGATGGAGAGATGGGGAGATGGGGAGATGGGGAGGTGGAAAATTGGGGAGATTTCAAAATGCTTATTAGTTGATCCCAATCAAAACAAGTATCACCTAGATCGGCGAGACGATTAATTATATTATCCAATTCTGGTAATTCTGCTGTAGGGATTAAACCAAGATGACGGTCAGGAATAGTAATATTATCTTGTCTTCTGAGTACACCCAAAATAGGTAATTGGAGGGTTTTTAGGGAATTTTTTAATAAAGATAAATGGCGATCGCTCCCTACCCGATTCAATACTAACCCACCAATTTTAACTCTCGGATCTAAATTACAATAACCATGAGCGATCGCTGCTACCGAACCAGATAACCGACTACAATCAATTACCAATACTACAGGTATATCTAATAATCTGGCAACATGGGCTGTACTAGCAAAGTCCATGTTATCAATTGCATTTTCAGTTGCATTGACAGAGTTACCAACACCATCAAATAAACCCATTACTCCCTCAATTAGTGCATATTCACATCCTTGGGAATGACGTTTAAAACATTCTTGAATATAACTTTCTGAAGTTAACACCGCATCTAAATTTCGACAAGGGCGGCCAGTAACATATTGATGAAACATCGGATCAATATAATCTGGACCCACCTTAAAAGATTGTACCTTTGCACTACGACGACACAAAGAGGCTAAAAGTGTGAGCGTCACTGTAGTTTTGCCCACTCCGCTACGTTCTCCAGCAATAATAAAAGACATGAATTAATGATTAGTGATGGGTGATTGCTAATAATAGATATTATGATATTTTAGTGGTATAGATTAAATAAAATTGGAAAACTATTTAATTTGCTTTATTCTGAATTGATGAAATTGTTGTATTTTGGGCATCTTGCCAGCCATAATTATACATTTTAACAATTTACTGTTTACTGTTCTCTTTTCTGAAATTTAAGTATTATTGCTTTACTTAATTACTTCTTGTATAAGAATTATCTATGTCTTGGTTAAGCAGGAGTTAATAATGCCACAACAAGTAACAGATATTGAGACTTTAAAGAGCTATATCAATGGAGTGATGTCACGAGCTGACCATCATGCTGGAGACGTAAACGAAATTTCTCTAGCTCTTGCGGGTGCTATTGTCTGGAAAAAAGACGTTGACCCAATAGAGGTTATGGTTCGTGACGGTGAAACTAAGAATGTACTTTGGGTCAAAATTAATAATACTCGCTACGCTTTTTCTTATAACCACAACAGTGGTGAAATTGAATTGCGTCGGGCTTCCATACGTGGCGATATTTTACATACCTTCTCCAACAAAACTCCGTTGAACCAGATCAAGCAGATTTTTGAATCTTTATAGAGATACAGCATATTTCGTTCAAATGAGGTACAAATTGGAATAATAAAACCCTTGTGGTGCGGGCATCTTGCCCGCTATGTGTGTACCTCATAACAGCGGAAACTGCTGTATGTCTCACTCATTGCCGTAGGTTGGTTAATGAGTGGTAAAATTCCCATTATCTCTTTTTATTATGCTAGACTATAATAATATTATTAATATGAGGATATTATGCGTCTTCAACTAACTAAAGTATTTAAAAAAGTACCAGAAGGATATATAGGATTTGTGGAAGAACTACCCGGAGCAAATACTCAAGCACAGACACTTGAAGAAGCACGGGAAAACTTAGAAGAAGCTATTGAATTAATTTTAGAATCTAATCGCTTGCTTGCAGAAGAGCAACTTCAAGGGCAAGATGTTATTCGTGAACATATTTTTTTGTCGGCTGCATGAAGCGCATAGACCTAATTCGCCATTTAGAGGCTTGCGGTTGTGAATTCCTGCGTGAGGGGGGAAAACATACTATTTACGTCAACAGATCCGCAGGAAAATCATCTGCCATTCCGCGTCATCGAGAAATTAACGATTTTTTAGCTCGTAAAATGGTGTATAGGTTTCAATTTAGATTTTGTACCTCATTGATCTGCAATCTGCTATATACATGGAACTATACTTAATCCGTCATGGCATTGCGGAAGAACATCAACTAGGGCTAAAAGATGAAGAGCGATCGCTAACTTCAGAAGGAAGACAAAAAACCGAAAAAGTAGCCCAAAGATTAGCAAAACTAGGTTTTACATTTGATTTAATCCTCACCAGTCCTTTAGTTCGCGCCCAACAAACAGCAGAAATACTCATTGCAGCCGGACTAAGTTCTCAATTAGAAACCGCAGATCATCTTAGCTTTGAAGGCGATATCCATAATTGGCTCAGAGACTGGTTTCAACCCAGAAATTATCCTCAAAAAACCCAACTAGCATTAGTAGGACATGAACCATGTTTAAGCAGTTGGGCAGAAATTCTCCTATGGGGGGAAGCAAAAGAACGACTCGTCCTCAAAAAAGCAGGTATGATTGGAATAAAACTACCAGATGATGGTTCTCCTTTGGGTCGTAGTCAAATGTTCTGGTTGACACCACCCAAGTACCTGCTATAACAGTTTTTCGAGCTTTCGCATAAATTAGTTGTTAAATCGACAACTGTTATGGTGAAAATGGTCTCTGGTAAGTTAGCGTGTTCAGATATTTCACAAAGCAAGTGGTGTAGCCATGACGGTGTGCGAATACAAGCCTGGTTTAGAAGGCATTCCCGCAGCCCAGTCGAGTATTAGTCATGTAGACGGGCAAAAGGGAATACTAGAATATCGTGGCATCCAGATTGAAGAATTAGCAGAAAAAAGTACATTTCTGGAAACTGCTTATCTTTTAATTTGGGGAGAATTGCCCAGCAAGGAAGAATTGGCAGCGTTTGAGCATGAAATTCGCTACCACAGACGGATCAAATATCGCATTCGGGACATGATGAAGTGTTTTCCCGAAAGTGGTCATCCGATGGATGCTCTACAAGCTTCTGCCGCTGCTCTAGGATTATTTTATTCACGCCGTGACTTACATAATCCTGTCTATATTCGGGATGCAGTAGTGCGCCTCATGGCAACTATTCCCACGATGGTAGCAGCGTTTCAATTGATGCGGCAAGGTAATGACCCTGTAAAACCAAGGGATGATTTAGATTACTCTGCCAACTTCTTGTATATGCTCAACGAGAAAGAACCCGATCCGTTAGCAGCGAAAATTTTTGACATCTGCTTGATCCTGCACGTTGAGCATACAATGAATGCTTCTACCTTCAGTGCGCGGGTGACAGCTTCCACCTTAACAGACCCCTATGCTGTAGTTGCCAGTGCCGTAGGTACTTTAGGTGGTCCATTGCATGGTGGCGCTAACGAAGAAGTAATTCAGATGTTAGAAGAAATTGGCACTGTTAATAATGTCCGTCCCTACATAGAAGATCGTCTGCAAAGAAAGGCGAAAATTATGGGGTTTGGACACCGTGTATACAAAGTCAAAGATCCACGAGCCACAATCTTACAACGTTTGGCAGAGCAATTGTTCGAGAAATTCGGCTACGACAAGTATTATGAAATTGCCCAAGAAGTGGAACGGGTAATGGCTGAAAAAGTTGGCAGTAAAGGGATTTATCCCAATGTTGACTTTTACTCCGGTTTGGTGTATAGAAAAATGGGAATTCCCACAGACTTATTTACACCTGTTTTTGCGATCGCTCGTGTAGCTGGTTGGTTAGCACACTGGAAAGAACAACTCGCAGAAAACCGAATTTTCCGTCCTACCCAAATTTACAACGGTCGTCACGAAGTTGCTTACACTCCCATCGACGAGCGTTAACTAGGGGGAGAGGTGACAGGTGACAGGTGACAGGTGACAGTTAGGAGGTATTTTCCTGGGAATAGGTGATAAATACCCAATTTTAGATTTGAGATTGTGGATTCATGCCCTCAAGTGGACAGATTGATAACTGTCAACATACAGCAGGAGTCAGGAGTCAGGAGTCAGGAGTAAAAATCTCTTGTAGGAAACCGTTACCAATTTGGAGACGGTAAATTTGTCTTGACTGGGGACTGGGGACTGGGTGATTCAATTTTGGATTTTGGATTGTATTTCCTGAACTTCAATCTAAAATCTAAAATCTAAAATTTTTTCCCCAATCACCAATCTCAATCTCAACCATAAGTAGAAGTTGTCATCTGGGATCAAAAGGGTAAAACCATCAAGGGATATACTAAACTCAGGAATTGGCAACAAATCTACAATCAGGCATCATCTCAACAGAGATTCTCAACCAGTGAAATTACAGATATTAAATCAACTAATATTTGTAATTCACAGTGACTCGACGACTTAAAGAGTAGCAAACATGAATGCAGGAATTGACCTCCAAGGAACTTTTATTGAATCCGTCAAGGATTTAGGAATACCAGCAGGGGCAGCCAAAGCGATTTGGATGCCATTACCAATGATCCTGATGCTGATCGGGGCAACGGTAGGTGTACTGGTTGCTACCTGGCTAGAACGAAAAATTTCTGCTGCCGCACAGCAACGGATTGGTCCTGAATATCAAGGTCCCTTTGGTTTGCTAGTGCCTGTAGCTGATGGTCTCAAGCTAATATTTAAAGAAGACATCGTACCAGCTAAAGCAGATCGCTGGTTGTTTACCCTTGGACCAGTAATTGTAGTAATTCCGGTATTTTTATCATTTTTGATTGTTCCCTTTGGGGAGAATATCGTGATTACTAACGTCGGTATGGGGGTTTTCTTGTGGATTGCATTATCTAGCATTCAGCCCATAGGCTTATTGATGGCTGGTTACGCATCTAATAATAAATACTCCCTGTTAGGGGGTTTGCGGGCAGCAGCACAATCAATTAGCTATGAAATACCTTTGGCGTTGAGTGTGTTAGCGATCGCCATGATGTCTAACAGCCTCAGCACCGTTGACATCGTTAACCAACAATCTCACTTTGGCATCCTGGGTTGGAACATTTGGAGACAACCACTTGGTTTTCTCATCTTTTGGATTGCTGCTTTAGCAGAATGTGAACGCTTACCCTTTGACTTACCAGAAGC
This sequence comes from Nostocales cyanobacterium, assembly GCA_004293145.1. GTDB lineage: Bacteria > Cyanobacteriota > Cyanobacteriia > Cyanobacteriales > Nostocaceae > RDYJ01. The sequence continues at coordinate 24,744 of RDYJ01000045.1, forward strand.
GGAAGAAGAACTCGTAGCCGGATATCAAACCGAATACTCAGGGATGAAATTTGGTTTGTTTTACTTAGGTTCTTACATTAACCTCATCCTTTCTTCCTTGCTCGTAGCAATTTTATACTTGGGTGGTTGGCATTTTCCCATCCCCGTCAGCCTGATAGGTGAGTGGCTGGGAGTAAGTGACACCAACCCTATACTCCAAGTAGTAACAGCCGCTTTAGGTATCACCATGACCGTACTTAAAGCCTATTTTCTCGTATTTCTCGCCATCCTCATCCGTTGGACATTGCCCCGCGTACGGATTGACCAACTGTTAGATTTAGGATGGAAATTCTTGCTGCCAGTTGGCTTGGTTAATCTCCTATTAACCGCAGCCCTAAAATTAGCTTTTCCCGTCGCCTTCGGTGGATAAAGAAATTTTAGATTTTAGATTTTAGATTTTGAATTGAATCTTAAATCTAAAATCCAAAATCCAAAATCCAAAATTGTGAAAGAGAGACACAAAAAATGCTCAAGTTCCTCAAACAAGTTGGTGATTACGCCAAAGAAGCAGTACAATCAGCGCGTTACATTGGACAGGGGCTGTCTGTCACCTTTGACCATATGCAGCGCCGCCCCATTACCGTACAATACCCTTACGAAAAACTGATTCCTGGTGAACGGTTTCGGGGTAGGATTCACTATGAATTTGACAAGTGTATTGCTTGTGAAGTTTGTGTGCGTGTTTGTCCCATCAACCTGCCTGTAGTTGATTGGGAAATGGACAAAGGGACTAAAAAGAAAAAACTCAAACACTACAGTATTGATTTTGGAGTTTGTATCTTCTGCGGTAACTGCGTGGAATACTGTCCAACTAACTGTTTATCCATGACAGAAGAATACGAACTGGCTACTTATGATCGCCATGAATTGAACTATGACAGCGTAGCATTAGGACGACTGCCTTACAAAGTTACTGACGATCCAATGGTGACACCACTACGCGAATTGGTTTACCTACCGAAAGGTGTGATGGAACCCCACGGAGTACCCGCAGATGCTCCTCGTGCTGGTTCGCGTCCAGAAGATTTGGTGGAAAGTGGTAATGGGTAAGCAAATTTTAGATTTTAGATTTTAGATTTTAGATTGGAAGTAACTAAATACAATCCAAAATCCAAAATCCAAAATCCAAAATTGAATTACCAATTACCAGTCAGCATTTATTAAACATCAAAAGGATCGAAAAAAGTGAATCTAGCGGAAGGAGTACAGATTGTTTCATTTGGCATTTTGGCTGTAATGATGATTGGGGCAGCACTCGGTGTAGTGCTGTTTTCCAACATTGTCTATTCTGCCTTTTTGCTAGGTGGTGTATTCATCAGCATGGCCGGACTATACCTGTTGCTAAATGGTGATTTTGTAGCATCAGCACAAATTTTGATTTATGTTGGTGCGATTAATGTCTTGATTCTATTTGCCATTATGTTGGTAAACAAACGTCAAGATTTTTCCCCTTTGCCTAGTGCTGGGTTGCGGAAAATAATTACAGGTGTAGTAAGTATAGGACTGTTTGCCCTCTTAAGTACGATGGTACTGGCAACTCCTTGGGCTTATTCCTCTGCACCTGTGGCTGGTCAAAATTCTATAGTTTTGATTGGTGAACATTTCTTCACCGACTTTTTGCTGCCCTTTGAATTAGCTTCTGTTTTGTTGCTGATGGCAATGGTAGGAGCAATTATTTTGGCACGTCGTGAATATTTACCAGACCAACTCACCCCTTCCGACCTGCAACAAACGATCTTAACCTTGCCAGAACGCCCCAGAGAATTGGTATCAACTGGTAGCGGTACTGAAACTGAGGAATAGGGAGATGGGGAGCAGGGGAGCAGGGGAGCAGGGAGCAGGGAGCAGGGGAGAAGATTTTTCCCAATTACCAATCACCAATTACCAATTACCAATCATGCAACTTCAATACTTTTTATTACTAGCAGCAGCTTTGTTTTGCATTGGCATCTATGGGTTAATTACCAGCCGTAACGCGGTGCGGGTGCTGATGTCAATCGAGTTATTGCTGAATGCTGTTAATCTGAATTTAATGGCATTTTCCAACTTTCTTGACTCAACATTAATTAAAGGTCAGGTTTTCACTGTTTTTGTGATTACCGTGGCAGCTGCTGAAGCGGCGGTCGGTTTAGCGATTGTACTTGCTATTTATCGCAACCGTGATACCGTCGATATGGAGCAGTTTAATCTCCTCAAGTGGTAACAGTGCGTGCAACTCAAGCAAGTAATCATTGCTTATAAAGCGCGAGACTCCCAGAGTAAACGCTGGGCTGAACTCTGCGCTAAACAATTAGAAGACCGCCAGTGTCAAGTTTTGGTTGGACCTAGTGGACCAAAAGACAACCCCTATCCAGTGTTTTTGGCATCTGCAAGCCAACCAATTGATCTGGCTTTGGTACTTGGTGGTGATGGTACGGTTTTAACCGGTGCCAGACATTTAGCCCCAGTTGGTATCCCCATTTTAGGGGTGAATGTGGGAGGTCATTTGGGGTTTTTAACTGAGTCAATGGATGAGTTTCAAGAGCCAGAACAAGTTTGGGATCGGCTGTTTGAAGATCGCTATGCTCTCCAGCGCCGGATGATGTTGCAAGCGGCTGTATATGAGGGTCATCGAACTAATTTAGAACCTGTAACTGAACATTATTTGGCTTTAAATGAGTTTTGTGTCAAACCCGCTTCTGCTGACCGGATGATTACCTCTATTTTGGAAATGGAAATTGATGGTGAGGTGGTGGATCAGTATGTAGGAGATGGATTGATTATTTCTACACCTACAGGTTCTACTGGTTACACGGTTTCTGCTAATGGTCCAATCATGCACGATGGCATGGAGGCTATTACCATTACTCCCATTTGTCCAATGAGTCTTTCTAGTCGTCCTCTAGTTTTACCCCCTGGTTCTGTGGTTAGTGTTTGGCCTTTGGGGGATTACGATTTAAGTACAAAATTGTGGATGGATGGGGTGTTATCTACATCTATTTGGCCTGGACACCGTGTTGATGTGCGGATGGCTGACTGTCGGGCTAAATTTATTGTGTTGCGGGCAAATAATTCCTATTATCAAACCCTGCGAGAGAAGTTACTTTGGGCGGGTACAAGGGTTCGCTACGCCAATAATCACCGTAATTAGACTTTTTGCAGAAGTTGGAATAACTAGATCCCCGACTTCTTCAAGAAGTCGGGGATCTTAAATTAAATATTTGAAATTGTAAATTAGATAAATTTGTATCTTATTGCCAGATTTTATTTATAAAAGTTCTTATAATTAGTCTTTAAATCCTAGTAGAACTTTTCACAATTTAAAGTAGGAAAACAGATGTAAATGTATTACAATCGCATTCATTCACCTTTGTATCTTTCTGAGTTTCCGGTCTTGGAAAGTGAAAAGTATATCCTGCGACTTGCGACAAATGAGGAAGAGTTAGAATCTATTTTCCGCTTACGTTTTCAGGTTTTTAATCTAGAACTAGGTTTGGGATTTTCTAGTTCTAATTTTGCTCAGTTGGATCGAGATAAATTTGATGATGTTTGTCATCATTTACTTCTCATTGCTAAAAATACAGGTGAAACAATTGGTACATATCGAATGCAAACCTATACAATGGCTGCTAAGGGCTTAGGTTTTGATGCTGCTGATATATTTAATCTGTCTCAAATTCCCCATTTTGTACTTCAGTCATCTGTAGAAATTGGACGTGCTTGTATAGCTAAAGAATATCGCAATAGTTATACTCTTTTATTACTTTGGCAAGGTTTAGCTAATTATCTGATTTCAACTGGTAATCAATATTTTTTTGGTTGTGCATCTTTGTTAACACAATGTCCTGAGCAAGCGGCTTGTGCTTATAATTATTTTCTGTATAATCATTGGCTACATCCCAATATTTTAGTAACTCCGAATGTCGAATACTCTATAGAAATTAATCAAAATTGCCCAGATATATATGATGTGGAAATTCCCAAAATTTTACAAGCTTATTTAAGTATTGGTGCTAAAATCTGTAGTCTTCCGGCTATTGATCGACATTTTAAAACTATTGATTTTTTAATTATATCTAATATTGGTGAATGGGGATTGGGGAGTGGGGATTGGGTGGAGTTTCATTATTAGATTATACAAAATTGCATAAAACAAATATATAACTCCGATGACATAAGTATAATGCGAAATCGGAGTTTTATTTATGTCTGTTAAATCCTCTAGTTCCCAGTTACCAGTCACTATTATTTATCTGATTTTGGCGGTAGGTGGCTTTTTAAGCGGTTGTGAGATTTCTTTCCCTTCCCATGCTAACTAAGGATGCCACATTACCTCAACTTTATCATCAAGCTATCTCTAAATTAGCAGCAATTCAGGCGATACAACCATTATCAGCACCTCCCAGCATTGTTAATGTTAGTGTTGATCAAATCGTCCAATAATTAATACTGATAATGTGCCAGTAAAAATCTCTGTACGTCCTTGTCGTGATACCAATTCTGTATGATAGCGTAGCGTGGCGTAGCCATAGATGCGCCGAATTATATAACGTTCGCGTAGCGTGCCATAGGCATACCGCAAAGGACGCA
>RDYJ01000148.1 GCA_004293145.1 Nostocales cyanobacterium
ATGGTTGGCAGCAAAAGCTATAAATACAGCAGATTCCTTTGTTATGAGGTACAGTCTAATCTTCTTGGTTCTTGAATTTTACCTTCTGTCTGAAAATCAAGTGTACCTCATTACACCGGGAAGTGCTGTATTCTCACACCAAGAAATTTTGATTCCAGAGATTTAGAAGGTGATGCAGATGATTTTCATAGGTTGTGTGGTATAGCCTCACTCATGAGGGAATAGGAAATAGAAATATGTTTGATGATCAAAGTTTGATGTTGATAATTTTATTTTAATGGAATCTAAATCTTCTTTTGTCAGTATTAATATACGCGCAATATTGTTTTGATTCACTTTTAAATGATCATACTGAGAAAGGTAGCCCAATATCACTAGTAGGTGTTAAAATCATGATCAATTACCAACTAATAGATACAGCAGATTTCAGGTAAATGAGGTGCAACATCTCAGCACAAAGCTTTATTACCTACAAGCTATATCCATCTTTCGCTAGTTGAGCTTTTGCCTGTTGCCAAAGTACATCTAATTCTTCCAAACTATAATCAGAAAGAGGACGATCTATGACATCTTCCATTTTTTGCAACCTTTGAATAAATCGCAAACTTGTACCTTGCAAACCTGCACTCGGATCAAGATTATGCCATCTCGCAAGTTGAATAATTGCAAATAGTAAATCACCTAATTCTGATTCTTGTCTTGCTGGTGTTTCTTGGGCTAAAGCTTGTTGAAATTCCCCTAATTCTTCGTGAAATTTTCCCCAAACTTCATCAACATTATTCCATTCAAAACCAACACTAGCAGCTTTTTGGGAAATCTTCATGGCTGCATATAAAGGAGGAAGACTACGCCGATCACGATTTAGTTTATCACTCAATTTTTGTTGTTCTGGCGTTTCTCCCTTTTCTGCTGCTTTGATGGTTTTCCAATTTTGATGTACCTCTTCCATATTTTCCACCGTTACATCACCAAAAACATGAGGATGACGACGAATCAATTTTTGAGAAATACCTTCAGCTATTTCTTGTAGGGAAAAATCACCGGCTTCACTGGCAATTTGCCCTTGTAATACTACCTGTAATAATAAATCACCTAATTCTTCGGCGATCGCTTTTTTATCCCCTGTTTGAATTGCATCTACTACCTCATAAGCTTCTTCAATTACATAAGGGGTAAGGCTTTGGGGTGTTTGTGCTAAATCCCAAGGACAACCACCTTCAGGCGATCGCAATTTCGCCACTACATCAATTAATTCTTGTAACGCTGCTAATGTCTGATTTTCTATCATTCTGCCTTACCTCTGCGTTTTCTCACAGCTTTTACACCCTGCGTCGGTTTACGCTTCTTTATTTTGCCATAACCAAGCATTTTGCCATAACCAAGCAGCCCTTGAATCCCCTGTTTTTGGAAACGTTTGTAAGCCGAACCAGTCCAATCGCTGAGAGAATGACTCATAGCACCGAGTTCAAATCCCACAAACAGAGCAAAAAATTCTCCATAATGGATAGATAGAGTCCGCCCCACGCTCCCCCAAACTTCCCCCCAGTTCAAAGTCACATTACCTAATTTAGCGAAAATCACCAAAACCAAAATCGCTACAACCGCCAAAAAAGTTGTCAGATACACCACCCGTAATGTTGTCCCAATAATTGGACCGTGGGATAAAAAAGACCGATGACGTAGACTTTTTTGATAAGGTAGCCAAATCCAACGCAAAAAACCCCACCGCTGAAACTGACGGGAATAAATATCTAAGTCGGGACCAAACATCAACCCCCCAAACATAAACCCACCCGCTACCAACAATGTCACCTTACTGCTACGAGTTAAAACTAAAGTTACCCCCGCCACCACAGGCAAAGACCAGATAGTAATGCGATCATGTGTTTGTCCAGAGGGCATCTTGGGAAATGAAAAATGAAAAATTCAATCCTGAGTCAGTATAGCTTACCCAGATCCCCAACTTCTTTTGTGATCTTGTGAATAAATCAGGAATTGATGTCAGAAGTCGGGGATCTGATTTTAGACAACCTGCCTCCAGTCCGCAAAAAAAGTTTTCCCCAAACCCTTGCAAAATTTTCAAAGGCTATGCTATATTAATTAAGTGATGAAAAACGGGCGGTTAGCTCAGTTGGTAGAGCGCCTGCCTTACAAGCAGGATGTCATCAGTTCGAGTCTGGTACTGCCCATAGAATACAAATACAAAAGACGTGATTATACTGATTAAAAACAGTTGATCACGTTTTTTAGTCTAAAAATGCCTAATTTAACAAAATCTGCGCGTTGTCGGAGTTCAGAAAAAATAAAGCCCCACTTGTGAGGTGGGGGGGTTTCTCTTGTAACTGTACAAATGTACTATACGGTAGTGGAATTTGGCAAGTGATTGCTAAAAAAAATCCTCAGCTATCCGACTTCTTGGATAAATTGGGTATTTGTCGAGCAGTATCTTTTAAGAAGTCGGGGATTTGATCTAAACTCATAATCGATTAATTGATAGGAGAACAGAATTTTGCAAGTTAAAGCCGCAGTCGCTTACAGTGCAGGTAAACCCCTAACTATTGAAACCGTGCAACTGGAAGGACCACAAGCTGGGGAAGTATTAATTGAAATTAAAGCCAGTGGGGTTTGTCATACTGATGCTTATACCCTTTCCGGTGCTGATCCTGAAGGTTTATTTCCTGCTATTTTAGGTCATGAAGGTGCTGGTGTGGTTGTCGAGGTGGGGGATGGTGTAAAAAGTCTTAAACCCGGTGATCATGTAATTCCTTTATACACTCCCGAATGTCGTCAATGTGAATATTGTCTAAGCTTTAAAACAAACCTCTGTCAAGCAATTCGCGCTACTCAAGGACGGGGAGTAATGCCTGATGGTACTAGCCGTTTTAGTATCGGTGGCAACATGATTCACCATTATATGGGAACATCAACTTTCGCTAATTATACGGTATTGCCAGAAATCGCCGTTGCCAAAATTCGGGAAGATGCGCCTTTTGATAAGGTTTGTTACATTGGTTGTGGTGTAACAACTGGAATCGGTGCAGTTATTAATACAGCTAAAGTTGAACCGGGTGCAAATGTCGTAGTTTTTGGTTTGGGGGGAATAGGGTTAAATGTGATCCAAGGGTCACAAATGGTAGGCGCAAATATGATTGTGGGTGTTGATATTAATCCTAACAGACGCGCTTTAGCCGAGAAATTTGGGATGACACATTTTGTCAATCCTAACGAAATTGAAGGTGATTTAGTTGCGTATTTAGTAGATTTAACTAAAGGTGGTGCTGACTATTCTTTTGAATGTATTGGTAATGTCAAAGTCATGCGTCAAGCATTAGAATGTTGTCATAAAGGTTGGGGAGTTAGTGTCATTATTGGTGTCGCTGGTGCTGGTCAAGAAATTAGCACTCGTCCCTTTCAATTAGTCACTGGTAGAGTTTGGAAAGGTTCGGCTTTTGGTGGTGCAAGAGGAAGGACTGATGTACCAAAAATTGTAGATTGGTATATGGATGGCAAGATAAATATTGATGATTTAATTACTCATGTCATGCCGATTGAAAAAATTAATGATGCTTTTGATTTCATGCACAGAGGAGAATCAATTAGAAGTGTGGTGACTTTTTAGGTTTTATGTCTCACGCAGAGGCGCAGAGTCGCAGAGAGGAAGAAAGGAGTTATAATTAATTCAAGGTTACTAGGTTTTAATTATGCAGTCATCAAAGGCGGAAAAATCGGCGGTAAACCTGAATGATCATCTTTATGAAACGGATTTTTACGCATGGACTCAACAACAGGCTAATTTATTACGTTATCAACAATGGAATCAAATTGATTTAGCTAATTTAATTGAGGAAGTTGAATCTTTGGGGAGAAAGGAATGCCAAGAATTAAGAAATCGTCTGAGTGTTTTAATTTTCTATGAATATTAAAAAAATGGGTTTAGCTAGAATCAAAATTATCTTAGTAGAACCAGCAGGAGAATTAAATGTAGGTTCAATTGCCAGAGTCATGAAAAATTTTGGCTTATGTGATTTAATATTAGTTAATCCTCAGTGCGATCGCACATCCTTTGAAGCTTTAAAAATGGCAGTTCACGCCAAAGAAATATTAGAATCTGCGGTTGTAGTGAATACATTATCAGAAGCCTTACAGGGATGCGTTCGCGCCATTGCTACCATTGGCCGTGATTATAATGGGGAATTACCCATAGAAAACCCCCGTACTGCCTTACCCTGGTTATTAGCAGAACCAGAACAACCAACAGCTTTAATTTTTGGTAGAGAAGATAGAGGATTAACAAATCAAGAAATAAATTATGCTCAGAAGTTAGTATTTATTCCTACAAATCCAGAATACCCGTCTTTAAATTTAGCTACGGCGGTTTCCATCTGTTGTTACGAATTATCACAATTAGCAGAAAACTTTGTAACTGAGAACATACCGACAACAGAAATTGCGTCCTTGGATGTTGTCGAACCTTATTACCAGGAATTAGAATCTCTACTATTATCCATAGGTTATCTTTATCCCCACACAGCAGCCAGTCGGATGGAAAAATTCCGCCATTTATATAACCGCGCTCACCTGCAAACCACGGAAGTTGCTATGCTGAGGGGGATTTTAAAACAAGTGCAATGGGCAATTAAAAATCACAGTCAAATAGAAAACTTGTGAGTATGAGCTAAATATCTCAGCCATATTTCCCCAAAAGGATTGATTATGATTTACACTAAACAGAAAAACGCTACTTAGTCCCAGAAGGCGATCTGAGTTTCAAGGTGCATAGCATAATATAGTTAAGTTTAGTTATTTTAGCTAGTTAATTTTAGGTCGAAGGTTCACAAACAACACAGTCGAGTGGGTCACAAGGAGTAGCAGTGTCAGAATCAAGTGACAAACTAATAGCTGTCTCACGAAGACAACCTTTACAGCGTCGTCGCCGTCCGCGCCAAGTCAAAAAGACAGGTCAAAAACCCGTCAACAACCAACAACAAGGCGCAAATAGAGGTGAAACTGTGGCGCTGACACGGCTAAATAATCATCCCAGTCCCCCTAACCTTCCGACTGGGGGGCAAAGACCACCCTCCAAGGTAGTGATGCCAACAGCAGTGAAACCCATCCCTCGTAGTAAGGGTAAAACGCTGCAAGTGGATACTGCCAAGCCGAAAACAGTGCGTGTACAGAAGCAAGGAAAGCCAAGAACAACAAGACCAGCTTCGCGGAAAACACGCTTAAAGCCAATGGCGAGAACCATATTATATACTTTACGGTTGTTAATTGTTGGTATTGGCTTAGGTGCAATTATCGGCACTTTGCTGTCAATATTAGACCCTGCTAATCGCATCACTACCACATCTAGGTCTTCATCTCCAACTAATTCTACTCAATCTAATCCCAACAACGCTGTAGCTACTGGTGGTTTATATCTATCCCAAGAAATTATCCCTTTGAAAACTGCTGTCCAAAATTTGGCCACAGCTAACCCTAAACTGATACCTGGGGTGTTCATGGTCGATTTAGATACGGGCGGTTATGTAGATATCAATAGTAATGCGAGTTTTCCAGCAGCCAGCACAATTAAGATTCCGATTCTCATTGCTTTTTTCCAGGATGTAGATGCAGGTAAAATTCGCCTGGATGAAATGCTGACTATGGAAAAAGAAATGGTTGCAGGGGGTTCTGGTAGTTTACGCACCCAGGCTGTAGGTAGTCAATATACGGCGATAGATGTGGCCACTAAAATGATTACTGTTAGTGATAATACAGCCACAAATATGCTCATTACCAGACTGGGAGGACAGGAAGTATTAAATGAGCGTTTTCGTAGTTGGGGATTAACAACTACAATGATTCGTAATCCTTTACCAGATTTACAAGGAACCAATACCACATCACCGCGAGAATTGGGAGATTTAATTGCTAAAGTAAATCAGGGAAATTTGGTAACTATGCGATCGCGTGATTTAATGTTAGATATTATGCGGCGCACAGAAAGAGATAATCTGTTACCTTCTGGCTTAGGAGAAGGCGCTAGAGCATATCATAAAACCGGTGATATTGGCACAATGTTAGGAGATGCTGGTTTAATTGATATCCCCACAGGTAAGCGTTACATAGCTGCGGTCATGGTACAACGTCCTAATAATGATATGGGTGCGGCAAAACTCATTAGTTCCATCTCGAATACTGCTTACCAACACTTTAGTCAAACTGCTGTCACACCCCGCACTCCTACAAATAATCCACCTGCAACCAATTTCCAGCAACCTGTTCAACCTTTTATTCAACCTGTTCAACCTGTTCAACCTGTTCAACCTGTTCAACCTGTTCAACCTTTCATTCAACCCCAGATGATGAATCCAATAGTACCAAATGGTATGGTGAATAATATTCCTATGGGGACTTATCAAGCTCCTGTGATGACTCCACAATATTACCCACCAAGGTAAATTCATAATTCATAATTCATAATTCATAATTCATAATTATTGATTTTCTTTCCATCACTTTTCCTCTAATTAATCATGACATCTACACCGCCATCAATTCAATTTTTTGCCGGAATTAAGGTAAATTCATAATTCATAATTCATAATTCATAATTATTGATTTTCTCACCTATTAGCTCTTATACTGTAACCTGTAACCTACATTTTCTGATATCGCATTCCGGGAAGTTGGGAAACTAAACCCATTAATTCCAAGTGTAACAAAGAACTAGAAACTAAACCAGCATCCATACCCGTTTTTTGAACAATAAAATCAAAGGGTAAAGCATCAACAGCTAAAGTATTGATTACCTGTTGTAATTCTGGTTCTAACTTAGGTTGAGTAGGTTGAGGTAAAGGAGGAGATTTAACTATTGGAGATTTAACTATTGGAGATTTAACTATTGGTATCTCTACATCTATTTGGGGAATTGCACCCAACATGATTAATAATTCATTTAATTGTTGATTTATTAAACCTGCACCTTGACTAATTAATTTCAAACATCCTTGAGATGGTTCATCATCAACTCTTCCCGGTAAAGCATAAACATCACGACAAAATTCATTTGCATAATTCGCAGTTATTAAAGCACCTGATTTTGTTCCCGCTTCCATTACTAATACCGCACGACTTAAACCCGCAATTATGCGATTTCGACGGGGAAAATGGGTGCGGTTAGGTGCGGTTTTTGCGGGATATTCACTAATTACTATCCCAGATTTCAAAATCTCTTTATATAAATCTTTATTTTTATAGGGGTAAATAACATCTACACCTGTTCCCACAACCGCTATTGTTCTTCCTCCTGCTTTCATTGCTGCTGTATGACTTTCGGAGTCTATTCCTTCGGCCATACCGGAAACCACAGTAAAACCATTTTTTGCTAAAGCGGTGCTAATTTGACGAGTCCATTTAATTCCATATTCTGTAGGTTTACGAGTTCCCACAATTCCTACTAGGGGTTTTTGTGCTGCATTTTCTTGTAAATCAACTTCACCACGATAATATAAAATTGCTGGAGGTGTGGAAATTTCTTTTAATAATTGGGGATATTCTGCGTCTGCTGGTGTCCAGAAATTGGGGTTTATTTGTTGATGTTGAATAAGCAGTTGTTCTGGGTTTAATTTGCTTCTCTCTTGGACTACTTTTTCTAAAGTTTGAAATCCAAAACCTTCAACTTTTCGCAATTCCGCAGGACTTGCTTTCCAAGCTGTTTCTAATTTACCAAAATGCTGGTTTAGTCTTTGTAAGAATATTGGACCAATTCCTGAAATTTGCGACCATGCTAACCAATATTTGCGTTCTTCTATAGTAGACATTTGAACAAATTAAACCTTTGCGTCTTTGCGTCTTTGCGTGAGATATAAACTTTTAACTCTTTGCTAATCTTTGATTTTCCAAATAATCAAATACTGATTTATCACCAATATCATCAGGAATATTTTGTACTGTTTTTCTCAATGCAAAGACTAAAAATAAAATTGCCCAAATTCCTAATAAAACCTGTTCTATTTGTGTTGATAAAATCCCTGTTAAATGTCCTAATAAAAGTAAGGGAACAAGGGGAGTTAAGATTTTAGTTTCTAAACGATGAAAACAAAAACCTTCTTTAAAAAAGATTCCTGTTAATGCTGCAAAAGTAAAACCAACACCGAATAAAGTTAGAGGTTGATTATAAATAGTAATTGCAAAAGGTTGATTATCCAAATGTGCGAAAATCAAAGCTGAAATGCTACCAATTATCCAGAAAAGCTGTAGAATTTGGTGCAGTAATTTCATATAAATGTGAATTGTTAATAAACTCACTCCCAAGGCTAAACTAAAACAGGTGTAAAGCGGAGTAATAGCTTGAATAGCAGCAGGTTCGTGAGGATAAAATAAAGCTAAACCGCTACCAATCGCAAAACTAATTGCAGCTATCATTAAACTTGTACGATAAATGATAACACCTGTGCGATCGCTCTTGGTAATTGTAAAATCACCAAACTGTCCTTGATATACTTCCGGTGTAGATATTGTTTGTGTAGTCATATTCAATAAATAATGGATCAGATTTTTAACAGGCTTCTATAGCTATTCTATCTCATACTCTTCCTTTTAGCCCCCCTTTTTAAGGGGGGTTGGGGGGATCTAATTTCCCAGTCTTCCGTAAAATTGCGATCGCCAATGATTTAAAATAGGTATATGATTTTCTGGGTAGAGGAGTGAATCGAATGATCGGTAGAATCATTGTAGGACGTTACAAAATCATCAGACAAATAGGACAGGGTACATTTGGTACAACCTATTTAGCGGAAGACACCCAAATACCAGCACCCAATGAATGTATAGTTAAACATTTTACACCATCAATCACAGACCCGGAAGTATTAAAAAAAGCTAAGGAATTATTTGAACGAGAAGCGAAAACCCTCAACCAACTTGGTAAACATCCACAAATACCAAGGCTTTTAGCACATATCCAAGAAAATCAAGATT
>RDYJ01000254.1 GCA_004293145.1 Nostocales cyanobacterium
GTTCTGCGTGGGAAGGTAACACCAACACACTGGAAGCAGTCAACAACACACCCAGAAAAATTGCTAATATCTGGATACTGAGTAAGCGTACAGACTGAATTAATTTGAAAGAACGCATAATTACAACCTAAATCTAAAAAAACTAATCTTTGCTATTTGTTCACAAATTTAGTTACAATTGTGGTGGTAGCTTAGATATAAATTCCTGCATACTAAAGTTTTGACTCGATTTCCTCATTATGACTGGGAATAAATAGGAGGTCTTGTAATCAAGTTAAATGAATATTGACTAACCAGGCTATTCTGGAAATTTGCCCTTACCCAGTTCGGTTTTTCCACCCACTCACAAACTTAAACCTTTTAACTCAAATTCCTCTAAGCTAGGATTTCACCAATTACCAAATCTTAATTACCAATGACAGGAACACACCAAATAGCTGAAAAATCCTTGCTTTCATCCCCACAAGGAGAACACACACATCATCATCACCATGAACCTATAGAAGATCAAACATCTTCAGAAAAATCAACTCATCCTCATGTTCATAGTGAAGAATCTCTGCGAAAAATTGTCAACCGACTATCAAGAATTGAGGGACATATTCGCGGTGTAAAAACAATGGTACAACAAAATAGTCCCTGTCCTGATGTATTATTACAAATTGCTGCTGTTAGAGGTGCATTAGATAAAGTAGCCAGAATTGTATTAGATGAACACCTGACAGAATGTATTGCTAGAGCCTCAGAAAATGGCAATATTGATGTAGAAATTGAACAACTAAAAGCCGCCTTAGATAGATTTTTCCCATAATATATAGTGATCCGATTTGATTCATGAATTTTTCCTGGAGGCAGGGAACAGGGAACAGGGAACAGGGAACAGGGAACAGGAAAGAAGGCTGTCTGTATGTACTGAGTTCTAGTTCTGTATGGCTACGCCACGCAAGCTATCAAAAATCAAATAGGAGTCCTATAGCAGCTTTCAGTAGTCAGCGGTCAGCAGTAAAACCCTTTTCATGCAGGGATTTGTGATGAATTTTTGTACCTTATTAATCTGCAATATGCTGTATAGCTGTAGCCATTCAGATTAAGACATGATTTAGTTAAACTTAACCCTCTTCCCTGCTCATATCTGTCAGCATTTGTTGATCGGGAATAGTGCGAATGCGGTTCATTTGATTTAAAGCATACTTAGCTGTTTCCTGTACTTCTGGATCAGGATCTTCTATTGCATGAAGCACAATTTTACTCGTTTTTCCCATCATGTCATAAATCCTCACCAAATCACGCATAGCGTTTTTTCTCACCTGTGGGTTTTCATCTCGCATGGATATAATTAAAGCTCTATTGATGGGGTTGAGTGTGCGAGTACCTATTTCTCCTAAAGTTCCTAAAATCAAACTTCTTTGCTCAGAATCAGTATCAATCATCAAATCTAGCAGTGGTTTCACCGCTCTGGAATCACCATCCTGTCCTAATTTCCAGATAGCTTGGCGACGTTTTTTAGAATTACCACTTTGTAATTCTTGCATCAATTCTTCAC
>RDYJ01000149.1 GCA_004293145.1 Nostocales cyanobacterium
GGTAAAGGTAAATTTCCAATCGTTATTTAAGGTTAATAATGAACCTTGACGTTGATTATATAATTCTTCAATTGTGGTAATTTGTCCATCTGCTAGGACGATTTCTGAGTCATAACTCAGGCATTTACCCATTGATGGCCTACCAGCGACGATAATTAAATCAGAACGCTGAAAACCGGTGGTCATGGCATCTAAATCATAAAATCCGCAGGGAATACCGGGTAAAGCGATACCTTCATGTCGTTTTTCGACTTCTTGAAAGGCATTAATTAAGGTATCAGAAATGTGAACTAATCCTGATTGGGGTTTTTCTTGAGTAACGCCAAAAACTTTCTGTTCTGCTTGATCAAGGACTATGGGTAATTCCGTTTGTGTCTCGTAACCCAATTGTACAACTTCATGACCAGCTTTGATTAATTGCCGTCGCAGGTATTTTTCCATGACTAACCCTGCTAAGGCATCAATGTTGACTGCTGATACTGTCCGATCTACTAATGTGGCTAATTTATTTCTGCCCCCAATACGGGTAAGTTTATCGTTGTCAGTCAACCAACTGGTGAGGGAAAGTAGGTCTGTAGGTTTATTTTGGGCGTGGAGAGTGAGGGCGGCTTGATATATATCTCTGTGGGCGTTAATATAAAATGCTTCGGGAATTAGGCGATCGCGGATTCTTCCTACTGCTTCTGGATCTAGTAAAATACCCCCCAAAATCGCTTCTTCTGCTTCGATGTTTTGGGGTGGTAATCGGTCGCTACCATCACCTTGAAAACTCAGTTGTTCAGACATAAGCGGGATTGGTAAGCAGGGTTTAAATTTTTAAATATTAACGTAATTTGCTAGTTAGGAGGTAAAAGGTAAAAGGTAAAAGGTAAAAGGCAAAAGGCAAAAGGGAATACATTATTTTTTTGATCGCATCATTACCGGATCTTCCTCTTCCCTGTCACCTGTCACCTGTCACCTGTCACCTATCACCTGACTTAGCTGGCCACAACTTCGATATCAATTTGCGCTGTTACTTCAGAATGCAGCTTAATTTCGGCTTTGTATGTACCCAGGTGGTTAATATCAGGGATAGTAATACCACGCCGATCGATTTCTTGACTGGTAGCGGCTTGAATTGCTTCTGCTACGTCTTGGGTGGTGACTGTACCAAAAATAGCTTCGTTTTCACCCGCTTGCTTGGCGATTGTCAATTTAGCAACTTTTTCTAAGGCTGCTTTTTGTTCTAGTGCTTGTTGTCTGAGTTCTAGTTGCCGTTGACGTTCTTGTTCACGACGGCGTTCTACTTGTCTAAGAATACCAGGAGTAGCATGAGTAGCTAAACTCTGGGGAATTAGATAATTACGAGCATAGCCTGGAGCTACATCTACTAGGTCGCCGGATTTTCCCAGCTTGCTCACATCTTTTGTTAAAACTAACTGCACTCGTTTCGCCATTGTTTTTCTTTTTTCCTGTAAAATCTCATTAACTTGGGTGTCAGCAGGATAGCTTACAAAAGTGTAGCTTGACCTTGAGCGACTTTGTTTATATCCCAAAGACTAAAGATTGTAGCGAATTATGGGGGGCGATCGCAACACTAAATCGTTAAAAACATTAAAAACATTTGCTAATACCAAAGATTCATTTCCCAATCTACAGAAGTTGGCAGTTTTTGCATTTGTGCAGGATTTAAAGCAGTTGCAATTTTGTTTAGATGCAAATATTGAAGATTAAACTAATATAATTGTGTAACATAAGCGCAGTTTCGGGAAGGATGCCTACCCCAAAAGAGTTTGAATATGAGGGGATATACCAGTTAAATCTCTAACATCTAATAATATTTTTGGCATGGCATTAATAATTCATAATAATTCATATTTACTAAATTCGATCTGTATATTTTTAATTAGTAATTAATTACTGAGTGGGGGAGGAAAGCGGATAACGGCATTAAATGGGGCAATATTGGCACTTTGATGAATTGGTAAAACATATTCTAAATTTTTATGGGGACGGGGAATAATATGATGGGATAGTATTTCGCCACCATTAACTTTTAAAACAGATTCGATTCCTGCGGTTACTGCCATCTTCACTTCACCAATATTGCCGCGAATTAGGATTGTAATTCTGCCTAAATCAGTATTTTCATAGCCGACAAATGTGATGCGGGCAGCTTTACACATTGCATCTGCGGCTTCTACTGCTGAGGGAACACCGTATAGTTCTATCATGCCTAGTGCTAATGTCAATGTTGCTTCACTCCCATCCAAATTTATTGATATAGCAACCGCCAAGGTGGTTAGGAAATTAACAGGCTTCCAACTCTGTCACCTGTTACTTGTTCCCTGTCACCTACTATAATTCTCTGGAATACCTACAGGTGACAAACCTGCGATCGCTCTTAAGTTTTGACAACGAATTAATTCGTTAAAATCTAAACCAGAACGCCCTTCAATTTTTGCTACTGTCTCAATAGCAGTTAACAAATATTGGGCGGCTTCGGTTTCTGAGTAACTTCGTCTTTGAGCGATAAAAATAGCTGTTGCATCAGCTTTTAATTCTGATGCTTGGGATTTATTCATGCGCCAGATTTGCACACCAGCTAAAGCACTTAATCCCCCAGCAATAATTACACCTACTAAATCAGATTGGGCAGCTTCCACTACTCCACCTAATAATCCTGCTAAAACGACTCCTTGATAAATGTCTGGTTGTAACCACTTTACCCCCGTTAACCAACTAACCTGATGTAGCAGTAATAAATCTCGTTGCGGCTTAGTCAAGCGCCGCCATAAATCAAAATTAATATATATTGGCCGTTCTTGATTCCAGGGTAAGGGAAAAGCGGCATCAATAACCTTGTTTTGTTCTGGTTTACTGATGATTTTGGTCATCATGCGCCCAGAAGCCGGCATCACATCTAACAAACGGCGAATTTCAAGATTTGGCTCCATCATGTCCATTATTAGGCATAATAATAAATGTATATTAAATTACTACTAAAACTTCACTCAAAATATTTATATGGATGCTTTTACTCCCACTCCTCCAGAATGGACAGATCAGGCAGTTCACGCATATCAATTTTGCTGTCCCAAATGTCACTCTACTAGCAGAGAAGCCGTAAAAGTTTGGTTGAATAGGCGATCGCCTGTTACCACACCAGATCATCGTCGTAAGTGGCAAGAATTTTATCTTTGTCATTGTGGTTGTGCTTGGTGGGCTTGGAGTAGCGATCGCCAACTTCCTACTTAACCAGTCTAGATTTAAGCTGTTGTCTTGCTTATTTTAATACCTTGATTGACCCCGTTACCATTCATATATGGATTCACAAAATATGAGTTAGTGAGATAGGTTCATGTAAAATAACTAAAAACGCATTTCTCGAAATATGACCAATCAATCCACTATCCCCGTAATTGTCAACGGTGCAGCTGGCAAAATGGGGCGTGAAGTGATCAAAGCGATCGCCCAAGCACCTGATATGATTTTAATGGGTGCTTTAGACACCTCACCAGAACATCAAGACAAAGACGCAGGAGAACTGGTAGGTTTAAGCGAACCCTTAGAAGTCCCCATTACCAATCAATTAGAGCCAATGTTAGGCTATGTAGCCGGTGAAAGACAGCTACAGCCAGGGGTGATGGTAGATTTTACCCATCCTGATGCAGTTTATGATAATGTGCGGAGTGCGATCGCCTATGGGATTCGTCCAGTAGTGGGAACAACAGGTTTAAGTGGCCAACAACTCCAAGAATTAGCTGACTTTGCTGAAAAAGCTAGTACAGGTTGTTTAATAATTCCTAACTTCTCTATTGGAATGGTACTACTACAACAAGCCGCAGTGACAGCCTCCCAATATTTTGATCATGTAGAAATTATCGAACTGCATCACAACCAAAAAGCTGATGCACCTAGCGGTACAGCCATTCAAACAGCGCAATTATTAGCAGAATTAGGTAAAAATTTCAACCCGCCTCAAGTGGAAGAAACGGAAAAAATACCAGGAGCAAGAGGCAGTTTAGCAGATGAAGGGATTAGAATTCATAGTATCCGCCTACCAGGATTAATTGCCCATCAAGAAGTTATATTTGGCGCAGCAGGGCAAATTTACACCTTACGCCATGATACCAGTGATCGTTCATGCTATATGCCCGGAGTCCTGCTGGCAATTCGCAAAATAAACCAGCTAAAGTCATTAGTATATGGATTGGAAAAAATACTTTAGAAAACTCAGCCAACATCTGTGATCCCAATTTAATCTAAGCTGAAACAGAACTATCAAATCCATGAATTAATCTATCTTTATCTGCGTTGATTTTCTGTGCAGTTTCCTCTTAATTTGGGATTAAAGATTTGCGATTTGCGATTTTTCCAATCCAAAAGCCAAAATCTAAAATCCAAAATATGCTTGTTCCCCTAACTCGGCAAAAATTTGAACAAATCATCCCCCTGATTGCCTCTGGACGACAGTACAAATACTACTGGGGAAAATTCAGCAGTTTTTTACAGCGGTTATTAATTTCTGTAGTTACCGTAGTTGTGATTTTCCTGGTAAAAATCTTGTTTAAGCTAGATTTTGGGCTGATTTTTGCTTTTGGGGTATTTGGTGCTTTTTTTTGGTTGTGGTATCCAGTCTATCAAGCCAGTATCCGCAATGCAAAATGCCGCCGTTACAAGTACAGCGGCTTTTTTCGCGGGCGGGTACTAGACTGGTGGATTACAGAAAAATTGATTGGAAAACAAGAAACCGTCAACAACAAAGGCGAGTTGGTAATTATCGAAAACCGCGAAAAACGGATTAATTTAGAATTAGGCGATGATACAGGATTTACCATTGAATTTGATGCACCATTACGTCCTGCTCACAAAGCCATCACCCGTGGTCAAATTGCCGAAATGATAGTCATGTCAAATCGTCCAGATTTAAGCAGCATCGAAGAATTTAGCAACATCTACATCCCCAGTCGCAACCTCTGGGTCAGTGACTACCCCTACGTGCGAGAGGATTTATTTAACGAAGTTAGCCTCCGCTTACGAGAAAACCAACGGGAAAAGCCACGTCGCCGTCGTCCAGAACCACAAAAATACAGAGACGATGATGATTAAAAACTTTTAGCTGATTTAACTTCCCCCGTTTCTATCTTGACCATAAGCTTGCCAAGCCAAATCAACCAAACCATCAACAATAGCAGATGCTACCACTGCATTACCTTTACGACTATCAACAGTAATATAAGGCACTAAAGATTCTTGTAAGCGTTCTTTATCAGAAGCAACATTAATAAATGCTACGGGAGTAGCAATTATCAAAGCTGGTCGAATTTCTTCCGCTTCAATTAAGTCTACAAGCGCAGTTAAAGCAGTTTGGGCTTGACCGACCACAAATATACCCTCTGGATAACGCTTGGCCAGGGTTTCAATCCCCCAAGCAGCGCGAGTTCTTTCTTTTTGAGGACGGGTCAAAGCTTCCATACTGCAATACACCGGGTTGGCAAAGGTGTTTTGAATATCGTAAGCAATACCAACTTGCACCATTGGCACATCTACCACGATAGTAGTACGTGCTGCC
The DNA here is from genome assembly GCA_004293145.1 of Nostocales cyanobacterium. Classification (GTDB taxonomy): domain Bacteria; phylum Cyanobacteriota; class Cyanobacteriia; order Cyanobacteriales; family Nostocaceae; genus RDYJ01. The sequence goes on from RDYJ01000149.1 coordinate 5,555, forward strand.
AGTGCTGCTGCTCCGGCTTGTAAAGCGTGTTCCGAAAAACGAATCAAAGACTTGTACTCAAAATCAGACGTGGCGTATATTACTCGCCGGACTATCTCATACTCTGCTGGTGAAAAGACATGATCGCCAATTTCACTATCAATGATTGCCAAGCTTTGAGCATCAGTTACGTGCCATTCCATTGCTGTTAAGCTTCTCACATATCAGTTTTCAGCTTATCATCAGAAGGGAGGAATAAGGGGACTGGGAACAGTGAACAGTAAACAGTGAACAGTGATAACTGATAACTGATAACTGACTCAAGATTCGGTACTGGAAGAAGGCCGACTGAAAATAGGAGATAGATAGGCTACTAAAACACCAATCAAAAAAGCGGAAATATTGCGAACCAGAGGAATCCAATCGCTTGTGCGGGTTATTACTGGAGCGATACCGAAAGCAATAAACAAAATTCCCCATAAAGGTGAGAAAATTAAAGCCCATTGCCAAGCAAAAACCTGTTTATCATCACGGGGTTGCGCCGCAAAGCCACAAATAATGCCACCAATAGCTGACGTAATCAATGTGAGTATCCACTGTTCTCTGGGTAGTCCAGGAACAACGTTACAACCGCCTTTAAGCAAACAGCCTTTAACCGAATCTAAAGCTTGTAGGATGGCTTGGTCTTCTCCTTGTTCGCGCACAAAGTACAAGTTACCAAAACGGGTTTGCAGTTCAATCCAGAATGTACGGGGTAGAAGTTCATAAACTGCATCACCCACGCTAAAGCTGAGAATATTACCACCACGAGCATCCGCAACTAAGAGAATGCTTTTGTCATCCAAACCCCAATATTTAATGACTGCTCTTCCTGGGGTGCGGTCATACTGGGTTAATACTCGCATTTTCCAGCCGGTATCGGTTTCAAACTGTTCTAATTCTTGAACTAGCTTTTCTTCTTGGGGGTCAGGAAGAGTTTTCGCTAAGTCTACAACTGGGGTAAATGTATCAGGTAGTAAATCAGGATTTTCATAAGCTAGAGCTGATGGTGAATGAATTGCCCAAATTGATCCAGCAAATAAAAATACTGCAATGGATACCAAAATTTTCCGCCAAAAACAACGCTGCATGGAATTTTTTATACAAGTATTAACGGCAAAAGTGAACAAGTTATTTTAAAAGAGTACAAGAAAAGTGATCTTTCTTTACACTTGTTTACTTTACTTTAATCTAAGAGAACAGGGAACAGGGAGATTAGGGAGAAATAAATTAAAAATTTTAATTTAAAAACTGTAATTGAAAAATTTTAATTTAAAAAACTCCTTCCTCTTGCCTATTCCCTATTTTTGATCAAAATCATTTTCCCCATTAACAGCTTGATTGTAACCATTATTGCTGCGGTACAATTCTGGTTGTGGGCGCTTATTTTCCCGACTTAGCACTTCTCGTTCTCGTAGGGTTAGTTCTGGTTTGTCATTCATCGGTAAGCGTTCGGGGCTAAGTCTAGCAGATTTTGGGCGCGTGAAGGTTTTCCACGCAGCTTTAACGCCTACTACGAGGCTACGTGTGCTAACTTGAATATTCTCAGCTTGTTTTCTGGTGCTATCCAGACTTTGATCTACTTGTTTAACGACTTGACCAGCACTTTTGACACTTTCACTAACATCATCGGTTAAATCTGTGATTTCTAAACTGGTATTGCGGATGGCTTTGAGAGTGGGTGGTAACTCCCGTGAGAGAGTATCAAAAAACTTTTCAGCACTACGCGCAGCATGGGCTAACTCTTGCAAAGCAGGTATAGCCGCTACTAACACAGCAGTTAGACTAGCAGCGACTAAAAGTATGGACAGTCCTAGCCAAAACAGAGGGTCAATCACGGTTATGCTATTTATAAGCGTTCTAGATTCTGGGTAAGAGAATCTGTGTTTTCTGTATCAGCAGGGTTTTGCCGTTTTAGGGCTTGACTTTCGCGTTGAGTAGCATCTACTCCAGCGGCGATCGCTTCCCGCAGTCTCTCTAAGGTATCATCCCAGTTTCGCAGTGCGCTGACAGAAAGACGATCTGCTTGAATTTGCACACTTGTGGAGATATCTTCTGCTAATTCCGGTAGGGCATCAGCAGATTTTTTCAACAGTTTACGCGTTTCGCGCCCTGTGCGGGGAGCAGCGAGTAAACTGGTTAAAGCCCCAATAGTGGCTCCCAGTAATAAGCCACCAATAAATATTCCAGAACGGTTATTAGACATTTTTATTGTTTATCTCTTTACACTAATTTTATGTGGGTTTTAACCCCTGGCAATAGTGAGAGAATTTGATCTAGTCAATTTCTGCTGACAATAGAAGTGATCTAATTTTGGCTTGACTCCACGCATAAATTCGGGGTTTGTACCATCAAGGAGTTCTTTGTCAGGAAAATCCTAGATTTATGTCACGGCTCATTAGTGCTGGATTTTAGTTTTCAAAGATACCTCTGCCAAATGTTTCTGCCTAATAGTATGATGTTGAGAATCTGCCGAACTTGTTGAATTTGCAGTTTGAGGTTTTGATGTTTTTGCCGTAAGTCATAAATTTTCTGCTGCCCTGTATAAATATTTTCGGGTGCTGTATGTAGTGCTGCATGGATAGCCCGTTCATAGCTGTTTAACTTATCTGCTATATTTTCTAGCTTTTCTTGAAGTCGCCATACTTGCCGAGCTATGTAGATCAGCATGAGTGAGATGAGGATGTTAATTAGGACAACTATTGTTACCATTTTGACTTTTATTCCAATTAGCTGGACTAAACTGTTGTTTGGCATTTAGTTAGACTACAGTTAAAAGGTAATGCTCAAAAATATTTAACTTCAAAACAGATGACAGATAAAGGTCTGGAAGCGTTGATTGTCAAAATTGTAAAAAAGGTGATCAAAAAAGAAATCAATAAGCTCAATAATCAGGATGATCTACAAGTTGTTGCCAATACGCTAACTCAGCAATTACCAAGTTTGGTGGAAACTTTGACTCCTAATGAAGAAATACGCACGACAACGGAAATATTTGATCACATATATACCAGCAAAATTGTGAATTTACCAGCTAAAGAGGATGTGGAACTTGATCGCCAGCTTAGGGAACTCAAATTTAAACAGGAACTTCGGAAAGATTGGATCTTGTTTCTTCTTCGGGATGTCATAGTCTATGCTGCTACTGTGCTATTTATGTTTACTTTTGCTGGATTTTATTTATTTACGCTTATTCATAAATAATAGGACTTACGCATTGACAGAAAACATCAAATATGAAGTATGGGTTTCAGTCTCTTGTAGGGTGCGTCAGATATAGAAAATTTGTTAATTGTGCCAAA
>RDYJ01000046.1 GCA_004293145.1 Nostocales cyanobacterium
GTCGTATCAAAATCAGTTGCTGCCATTTTTCGTAGGGAATGGGGACTGGGGACTGGGGACTGGGGAATGGGGAATGGGGACTGGGGACTGGGGACTGGGGACTGGGAAAGAACAATTCATTCTTTCTCCTGACTCCTGACTCCTGACTCCTGACTCCTGACTCCTGACTACTTACCAATCTTGTTGGAAAATGTTTAAATCAGTAGTAATTTATCTTTGATAATTCATCTAGGGGAAAATGGCAATAGAATTTACTAAGTATCACGGTTTAGGTAATGATTTCATTCTCATTGATAACCGTTCCGGTTTGACACCACTAATCACACCAGAACAAGCTGTGAAGTGGTGCGATCGCCATTTTGGTATTGGTGCTGATGGTGTTATTTTCGCACTTCCAGGCCAAAATGGTACTGACTACACCATGCGAATTTTTAATTCCGATGGTTCTGAACCAGAAATGTGTGGTAACGGAATTCGCTGTTTAGCAGCTTTCCTAACTGAGTTAGAAGGAATATCCCGCACTCAAGACTATTATCGCATTCATACCTTAGCTGGTGTGATTACGCCTCAACTGACAGATGATGGTCAAGTGAAAGTAGATATGGGTTTACCCCGGTTACTCGCACAAGAAATTCCCACTACTCTGACAACTGCTGACAGCAAAGTGATTAACCTCCCTCTAGAAGTCGCAGATACAACTTGGGATGTTACCTGTGTCAGTATGGGCAATCCCCACTGTATCACTTTCGTTGACGATGTGGCAGCTATTCCCCTAGAAACCATCGGACCAAAATTTGAACATCATCCGGTTTTTCCCCAAAGAACCAATACAGAATTTATTGAAGTTGTCAACCGTAATTACTTAAAAATGCGGGTATGGGAAAGGGGCGCAGGTATTACCTTAGCTTGCGGGACTGGTGCTTGTGCTGCTTTAGTGGCTGGGGTATTGAATGATAAATGCGATCGCACAGCAACGATAGAATTACCCGGAGGAGCGTTAGAAATCGAATGGTCCCAAACCGACCAAAGAATTTATATGACAGGTCCTGCTGAACGGGTGTTTACAGGTAAAATGTAGACGAATAGGAAGATTCCCGACTGATGAAAAACATCGGGGATCTATCTTTTAGTGGTGAAGACAGTTGTAAACATCATCACCATTCCCCCTAAAAGAATAGCGATCCCTAATCCTCCTGTGATTAAATCCAAAGTGTTGCTATCTATGTTCATAATTAATACATCCTTAAATCCTGGATATCCTGATATGGCTTACGCCACGCTACGCTATCAGACAATGAGTTAAATGACGAAGTAGTTTAATAAATAAGCTATAATTGTCATAAAATTAAGAACTACAATCCATCTTACTATGAGCGTTACCATATCAGATGAAACCTTAAATGCCTGTGGAATGAACCCAACCCAGTTTAAACAAGAAATTGCCTTGTTATTGTTTCAGGCTGGAAAACTTCCCATAGGACAAGCTAGTAAATTAGCACAAATGGATAAAATACATTTTTGCCAGTTACTTAAAGAACGTCAAATACCTCTTTATTCTTATGATCTTGAAGATTTTGAACTCGATTTAAAAAATTTACGGGAGTTAGGCAGATTGTGATTATTATTAGTGATACTTCTGTGATTACCAATCTAGCCGCTATTGGTCAATTAGACTTACTCCAAAAACTATACAACAAAATTTTTATTCCCCAAGCTGTTTATCAGGAATTAACCGGTATAGATATAACAGTACCTGGTTCTTTAGAGGTACAAATTTTAACTTGGTTTGAAGTATATCAGGTCAAAAATCAGGGTTTAGTTACAACTCTTTTGGATAAACAATTAGATATAGGTGAATGTGAAGCCATTACATTAGCAATTGAACTAAATGCTGAATTATTATTGATTGATGAGAGGCGGGGTAGAGCAGAAGCAAATAGATTAGGATTAAGAATTACTGGGTTGTTAGGTGTTTTAGTTGAAGCCAAGCAAAAAGGATTTATTCTATCTGTTAAGCCTCTAATTGATAATCTAATTAATAGCGCACAATTTAGAGTTGCAGATGATCTTTACCGCAAAATTTTAAATATAGTGGGAGAATAATCTTGTTTTAGTTAATATTATGATTTATGACTTAGATTTTAATTTAAACCAGATCCAACCAGACCCCCGACTTCTTAAAGAAGTCGGGGATCTGATGCTTTTAAAAATCAACCCCCCGCTTCAATTCTACACCTTGATTTGCATAATGTTTATGACAATAAACCTCCGAATGAATACTGGCTAAATCAAAATAAGCAGGTTGATTTTGACAACGCCCAGTAATAATGATTTCTGTGTCTTTTGGTTTACGCAGCAAAGCTTGAACAATGGGATCAACAGGTAACAATTCTAAATCAACCGTAGGATTAAGTTCATCGAGAATGATAGTTTTATACACACCAGAAGCGATCGCAGTTTTGGCAATTTCCCAACCTCTTTCCGCTTCTACATAGTCTAATTCCTGACGAGAATTACGCCAAACAATCGCATCTCGACCACAACGTAAATGATCCACCACTTCAGGATAGGACTGTTGCAAAGCGGCGATCGCCGCATCTTCAGTATAACCACTACCACCTTTTAACCACTGCATAATTAACACACGGGTAGAACCAGGATGATTAATCCCTCTACCAATAGCTTGTAAAGCCTTACCCAAAGCACTAGTAGATTTGCCCTTACCTGCACCAGTATAAATTTCTATGCCTTCAATCAAAAGTGCTTCAGCGGTTGGGTGATGCTGAGGTTTCATTTCCGAGTGTAAATCCGCAATATCTAATAACGCTTGGGGTGCAGCGCGTCCAGTTGCAATGATTTCCAATTCCTGGGGTTTAGATTTTAAAGTTTGTACCACCTCATCAACTGCTAACAAACCCAAATCCAAAACCGGGTTAATTTCATCTAAAACCACAACAGAATATAAACCAGAAGCGATCGCACCCTTGGCCACATCCCAACCCCGTGCTGCTTGTGATCTATCAAAGGGGGTAATTTCATCATGTCCAAAAAACTCGGCTCTTCCAGTGCGAACCTGATCTATCAAATGAGGAAAACCACGCTGTAAAGCTGTGATCGCTCCATCCTCATCATAATCACGTTCAGGACCTTTCAAAAACCGCAACAGTAAGACACGATTGGAATTACTTGGTGCATTGATTCCCAAACCAATCGAGCGCAAAACTACCCCTAAAGCTGCTTGGGACTTACCTTTACCCACACCATCATAGACGTGAATTTGACCCGTAAGACGTTCAGAACGCACTTGCGCTGTGCGAATACCGATGCCATTTCTTGTCATTTTTGAAAAAGCTGTAACGTGGCAGGTTCTTATTTTACCTAACCTGCTCACTAATTAGGTAGGATAATCTTGCCTAACACATTGGGATCACAGCCAAATCGATGTATTAATCAGATTAATCCACATCAAAAAGCACAACCAAGGTAAAAATGCTCAGAAAAATGAGATAATTTCCCACATCATCCGTATGATCTCCGTTATACTTTCTACAGTTCAGCCTCTCAATATATAATACATTGCACCAAAACCCCGCCGTACCAGCTTTTTCGGCTTGTTAATGGGATTAAATCCACAAGTCCGATTCTGACCTAGTTGAGTTCAAACCAAAAACGCAAATCCGTAATTTATTAGAACTTTATGCCTGAAGAATTATCCCTGCCGAAAATTTTACCTATTGGGGCAATTTTGTTTGAAACTTTATTTTTACTAATTGCCATTCCCTTAGAAGGTTATATTCTCAATAGATCACTAAAATTTGACAAAAAAACTAGCATTTTTTATGCCATAGCCATGAATGTTTTTTCCAGTGTCATCGGCTGGAATGTATTTTTTCTGCTCGAACCAATATTATCTGTATCCATCAAATCGGAATTAATTAGTTACGTATTTTTTAACACGTTCAAAAATCCTAGAACACAAAATTATTTAATTTTCACAGGCTTTGTTATTTTCCTATCTACCTTTTTGGTCAAATTTCTGTTTTTAAAATTATTAATTATTACCTTAGGTGATGATAGTAAAAAGAAAGAAATAACAGAAAACAACCAGCGTCAGAAAATAGCCATGAACCAAAAACTTAAATTGCAAAATAGCAGCTTAATCACCACTACTTTAATAGCCAATTCACTTAGTTATACGGCTATTAGCTTAATTATAGTAATTCGCAATTTGGCTATCAGCAACTAAATAATTATGCTAATCAATCACATTCACTTAATTAGCTAGAACCAATATGAACTCATCATTGTTTAAAGAAGTATTCCAGCTATTTAAATTTATTCAAGATTTATTTTTGGGAGTGCAAAAGCTTTTAATGCCTCCCAAGGCTTTCTCTTGGCAGACATTTATTTATTTAAGTGTTTTTTCTTGGGGAAGTTCATATTTTGCAACTGGATCAATAAAAAATATAATCGCCTTGACAGGTTGGGGATTTTTAATTGCTGGTACAGCTTGGTATACCACCGATGATCCTCTCAGAGTTCCTGGAACTTTTATGCCAGTAGGCGCATTACTAACCGGGTTTTTAGTCAGCGTCTTTGCTTTTGGACATCAGGAGAATGTGATCACAACCAGAACCATAGTGTTCTGGCCAACAATAGCAGCCATTATTACAGCAATACCAGAATTTTTCGTAGGTACAGGAACATCCACCAAAGCGGCTATTCCCAAATTAGAAACACGCCAAAAAATAATTATTTTAATTGCTTGGTCTATGTTAATAAGTTGCTGGATTCAGTTTTACTTTGTCATAGATAAATGGTTGAAAGAATATCCAAGTTTGTCCGCAGATAATTTTCAACGCAGCACCTTTGTAATTAGACTAGAACCCAAAACTAAAAGACCAGAAAATGGTAATGTGATTTTAAATAAAATCCAACCACTAATAGTAGAACAAATAGAAGATAGAGCTTGGTCAGAAGTAGAGAGATGGTTACTAGAAGCTAACCAGCAAGTGGGAAATTTAGGCAAAAACATGATTAACAAAAATCTGAATAAATATGAGGAAAAGGGACTATGGCGAATTGAACCCCGTGTAGTCAATGTTGAATCAGGATATAGATTAGATATCCTCAGTATTTGGCAAGGTCCAAGCACAAACCCACGGGGATTTTATCTCCAAAAATCCTGTCGTATTCAACCAGTTGCAGCAGTTAAAACCCCAGAAAATAAAAATGCAGTAGCAGGAATTGAATGCGATCGCAACAGTAGATTTTTCCTTGGTTCACCACCACCACAACAGTAGATTCAGTTACCTATTAACCATTACCCATTGCCAAACAATATGAACGCAGTCAGAACTTTTGTAATGGCAAAAAACGTATTTCAGGAAGTGATCCGCGATCGCATCCTGTACATTATCGGTTTTTATGCAATTATTCTTGCTGTTGCTAACCGAGCAATTTTTGAATTTGCAGCCACCACCCAAGACAAAATCTTCTTAGACTTTGGTTTAGCAGTCATGAATGTCATTGGTTTAATTATTGCTGTCTTTATAGGTACAGGACTGGTTAACAAAGAAATTGAAAAACGCACTATTCTGATGTTAATTGCTAAACCTATAAGTCGTAGTGAATTTATCACCAGTAAATACTTAGGATTATCCGGTGTACTGGGGGTAATCATAGCAGCAATGACAACTATTTATTTAGTATTTTTGCAACTTGCTAAAATATCCTATCCAATTAGCAGTATTCTTATTGCTGTACTCTTCGTGTTTTTACAATTGAGTTTAATTACTGCTGTAGCTGTAACATTAGGAATTTTTACCAGTTCCTTAATAGCCACGGCTTTAACATTTGCTGTCTATTTAATGGGAAATATTACCAAAGATTTAGTCGCACTTGGCCGCCTTAGTCAAAACCCTGGTGTAGAAAGCATCACACAAGGTTTATATCTGCTTCTCCCAGACTTATCACGTTTAGATTTAAAAAATGATGCAGTTTATGGACTCCAAGCAATACCAGACACTATGACACTAATTAGTAATGCAGGTTATGGCTTACTTTATAGTTTCATGCTGTTAGCGATCGCTATTTTCATATTCTTGAAAAAAGAGTTTTAAAGATTGGTAATTGGTAATTGGTTATGATTCCTTATTCCCAATTACTAATTATGAATTATGAATTATGAATCTTCTCCCCAAGTTTTTAACTGCAAATAAACTAATACCAAAGTGACTCCTAACAATACCGTTGCTACTGCGGCGGCGTAACCAAAATCAAATTGGGCAAAAGCTTCTTGATAAGTGTAATAAACCAACAAATTAGTAGAATTCAAAGGACCACCACCTGTAATCACATACACAGGTTCAAAACTCCGCAATGTAAAAATTGCCGTAGTAACTGTGGTAAAAATTAAAGTTGGTCTTAATCCTGGTAAAGTAATGTGCCAAAATTGTTGCCAACTATTAGCCCCATCTAGTTCTGCTGCTTCATAGTGACTGGTAGGAATAGTTTGCAAACCAGCCAAAAAAACCACCATATTAAAACCTATTTGCTTCCAAATACTAAAAATAATTATGACTGGCATTGCCCAAAAAGTATCTCCCAACCAGGATCTTGGTGCAACACCAAATAAATTCAAAAGTTCATTGACCGGACCTGGATTTTGAAACAACCAACGAAAACCTAAACCAGCAGCAACAAGGGAGGTAATGGAAGGAAGAAAATAGGCACTCCGTAACAAACCCCGCAAAGCTAAAGAACGGTCTAATAACACTGCTAGTCCCAAGGGTATGACCAAACTGGGAACAAGACTACCAAGGGTAAAATAAGTTGTGTTGAAAATAACTTGCCAAAAATCCGAGTTCAGCAACAAACGCCAATAGTTTTTGAAGCCTACCAAATAAGTACCAGTTGAAGTAAAACTACCAGCAGTGAAACTGAGATAAAACAAATAGGCAATTGGCCAAATTATAAACAAGCCCAACAAAATCAATGCTGGTGTGAGAAAAACCCAGGCAGCAACCGTATCATTATCTAGCAGTTGCATAGAAGAAGAACGGGTTATTTTCATGGTAATATTAGTAGCTCAGACGATATTTATAATTTTATGAGTCAATATTACCCCATTGATGGGACATCTAGCCTAATTTATCCTGATATTTCCGCCCAAAACTTACAACCAATGAAGCCCTTAAAATTGGGTGTGATGGCTTCTGGAAATGGTAGTAATTTTGAAGTGGTTGCCCAAGCTATCCAAGCAGGGAAACTCAACGCCCAAATTCAAGTTTTAATTTACAATAACCCCTCAGCAAAAGCAGCAGAAAGGGCTAAAAATCATGGTTTAGAGGCTGTCTTGTTAAACCACCGTGATTATAAAAAGCGCGAAAATTTGGATAGAGCTATTGTCAAAACCTTCCGACAATATGATGTAGATTTGGTAATTATGGCTGGCTGGATGCGGATAGTAACACAAGAATTAATTGACGCTTTTCCTGATCGGATTATTAACATTCATCCCAGCTTATTACCGAGTTTTAAAGGTGTACGGGCTGTGGAACAGGCTTTAGAAGCCGGAGTAAAAATAACTGGTTGCACTGTACATCTGCTGCGTTTAGAAATGGACAGCGGACCAATTTTGATACAAGCCGCAGTACCAGTATTACCAGATGATACAGCCGAAACCCTACACGCAAGAATCCAAATTCAAGAACACCGAATTTTACCATTAGCCATAGCTTCCCTTGCCGCTAGGTGACAGGTGACAGAGAAGAAGCCGGGGGCCGGGGGCAGGGAGAAAAGAGTTATTTAATTGTGATTTTTGACTTGATTTTGACCCAATCCCCTGTATAAATGCTACAATCCTCAGTTAGAAATTTTTAGGATATCTCAATGCCAAATTTAACTAGCCCAATCAAGTTTGGTACGGATGGTTGGCGGGGCGTAATTGCCGAGGAATTTACCTTTGAACGCCTAGCCATAGTAGCCCCAATTGCAGCAAAAGTATTATATAATACCTATTATTCTACGGTTGGTAGTCGCACAATCATTGTCGGTTATGATCGCCGTTTTATGGCGGAAGAGTTTGCCCGTGTTGTCGCTGATGCCGTCACAGCAGTAGGTTTTGATGTCCTTTTTAGCGAAACCTATGCCCCTACTCCCGCTTTTAGTTGGGCTGCAAAAGAACTTAATGCTTTAGGGGCGTTAGTCATTACGGCTAGTCATAACCCTGGTACATATTTAGGTTTAAAAGTCAAGAGTGCTTTTGGCGGTTCTGTACCACCAGAAGTTACCAAAGAAATAGAAGCACTGTTAACAGAGGAAGTACCAACCACCGCAACTCCCGGTAAAGAAGAGAAATTTGATCCTTGGCCTAGTTATTGTCAAGCTTTAGAAGGTAAAGTTGATATTGACAAAATTCGTCAAGCTATATCATCAGGTAAATTAACCTTATTTGTTGATGTCATGCACGGTGCGGCTGCAACTGGTCTGGGTAGACTATTAGGCGCACAAGTCAAAGAAATCAACAGCAACCGTGATCCTCTATTTGCAGGTGGTGCGCCTGAACCATTACCAAAATACCTTTCCCGGTTATTTGAAGTAATTAAAACTCATGGGGAAAGTAATAATTCAGGTTTAACCGTGGGTTTGGTATTTGATGGAGATTGCGATCGCATTGCCGCAGTAGATAAAGATGCTAATTTCCTCAGTTCTCAAATATTAATCCCCATATTAATTGACCACCTCACCCGCAGACGCAACTTTACCGGGGAAATCGTCAAAACAGTTAGCGGTTCTGATTTAATTCCCCTTGTTGCTAAATTACTGAACTTGTCTGTATTTGAAACCGCTGTTGGTTATAAATACATTGCTGATAGAATGTTAGCCACAGAAGTATTACTTGGTGGCGAAGAATCCGGTGGGATTGGTTATGGTAGCCACATTCCCGAACGAGATGCCTTACTTTCAGCATTGTATGTGTTAGAAGCAGTTGTAGAATCAGGATTAGATTTAGGTGATTATTATCGTCAATTACAACAACAAACTAATTTTTCCTCAGCTTATGATCGCATAGATTTACCTTTAGCGAGTATGGAAGTCAGAGGCAAGTTATTGCAACAATTACAAACCCAACCTTTAACAGAAATTGCTGGTCAAAAAGTAATTGATTGTAAAACCATCGACGGTTATAAATTCCGTCTCGCTGATCAAAGTTGGTTAATGATTCGTTTTAGTGGCACTGAACCAGTTTTACGCCTTTATTGCGAAGCACCCACAAGAGAACAAGTCCATCAAACCCTAGCTTGGGCAAAAACTTGGGCAGAATCTAATTAGGGAGATTGGGAGGTGGGGAGGTGGGGAGAATAACTTTCTATCTATTCCCTATTCCCTTCTTACTGTCACCTGTCACCTGTCACCTGTCACCTAATTCTAATGACAAAATTACTCGTAGTAGCTACAGGAAATCCCGGTAAATTGCGGGAAATGCAAGCTTATTTAGCTGATTCTGGTTGGGAATTAACCCTGAAACCGGAAGATTTAGATGTTGATGAAACTGGAGAAACTTTTGCCGCCAATGCTTGTTTAAAAGCTTCAGAAATTGCCAAAGCTACAGGAAATTGGGCGATCGCTGATGATTCTGGTTTAGCTGTAGATGCCTTAAATGGCGCTCCTGGTGTATATTCTGCCCGTTATGGTAATACCGATGCTGAACGTATTTCTCGGTTATTAAGGGAATTAGGAGATACAGAAAATCGTCAAGCACAGTTTATCTGTGCAGTAGCGGTTGCAAATCCTGAAGGGGAAATAGTTTTGCAGTCTGAAGGTATTTGTAAAGGTGAAATTCTTTATGAAACCCGTGGTGATGGTGGTTTTGGTTATGATCCAATTTTTTATGTCCCAGAAAAACAGTTGACTTTTGCCGAAATGTCACCGGAGTTGAAAAAGTCAATTAGTCATCGGGGTAATGCTTTGAAAAATTTAGTTCCGCAGTTGGTGAAGGTGTTGGGGTAAGAGGATTTTTTTGGGTTATTCGTTTTCTATTGAGGATAATTTTAACGAACCACGAAGGCACGAAGGAAGAGGGGAAGAAGAGGAAGACAGCAAAACTAATTTTTATAGTGTGTATAATTTCCTTAATTCACCTTACTACATTAACAAAAGCTTACAGTTTTTATATGGAGGTTGATAAATGATAGAACTAGCGAAAAAGGTGTTATATTGCCTTCAGATGATGGAATTAATTTGCTGGGTTACTGATTTTATTCCAGGAGATTTTCAAAAAAGAGTTGTAGCTAGGTATGTTTTAGTTTATCTAGATTCCTTCTTTAAGTTCGCTGGAGAATTGAAGAATCAGATCGATAGGAACACAATTGGTATTTCAAAACAAAAAATAAAAAAAAATTCTCAAAATATTAATAAGTTACAACATGATGATTATGAATCATTCTATTCTAAGATTCGGGATAAATTAGCAGCACACCGTAAAGATTTGTCAATTGTGGAGCTAGTTGAGGTTTGGAATGAGATAGATAATACTACTGTGAAAGTTTTTGTACAAGATGCTATTGATATTTATAAATCAATGGGTGAATTGAACTCAATCATACCTCGTTTTATTTCATCGCCCGATCTAGCAAATTTAGAATTACAAGAACGACTAAATGATCTATTCAATGAACCCATTCAGATCGAAATTTCATCAGATAATTTAGCACCAACTCGACAAAACACTATATACGCACTAGCATCGAATGAACTACAAGAACGAGTTTTTCAAATTGTCAGCATAAGTAAGACATTATTTTACATAATCAAGCTAGAAAATACTTTTATTGTGGGACAAGATACTCATAGATTATGGAAAGTCATGGTTATTCTAGATATTTTTAACTTCATTGATAATATATATCCAAGAGCAGAGAGGTATAAAATTAAGAGTTTGTTAGAAATCTGTCAAGAATCACAACTGAGAGGTTACTCAATACTCAATGCAGCTTATAATTCACGAGATATTTTAAGAGAAGATAAATTTCGTCAAATCAGAAATAAAATAGCAGCCCATGTTGAAGTTAAGAAAGAGACAAGTATCGCTGAATTATTAGCAGAACTTGATTCAATAGATATTAATGAAATACACGATGAAATATTCATACCAGCCGATAAATCCCTTGAGCAGTGGTGTAACGCTGACATTACTAATAGGATGCTTTGTATTAATACAAGTCCAGTAATAGGGGTAACAGAAGTTGAAGACCTTGGGGGTTATAAACCGTATTCTTAATGAAATGGTAAGATGCAATCAAAGTATACTTCAAATCAAATGTTCACTAACTGAACAATACGCAAATTTCAGGCAAGTCTTAGGCTAAAACTTGCATATTCCCAGTTAATAAACGAGGAGAAATATTTACTAGAATTTCCTTACCAACTTTTTGTTCAGCCATCCTTAGTTCATAATTTTTTTGCAAATTCATCCAAAATTCAGCACTCGTACCGAAAAATTGTCCTAAGCGTAAAGCGGTATCAGCAGTAATTGATCTTTTACCATTAATTATTTCGGTAATGCGATTTTTGGGTACATGAAGTAAACGAGCTAATTCACTTGCACTTATTCCTAATTCATGCAGTTCATCAGCTAAAATTTCTCCAGGATGAATAGGTGGACGTGCCATATAATTCTCCTTCAGTGATAATCTGTAATTTCTATATTGAAAGGTTTTGGTTCATCGTCTGGCCAATTAAAACAAATTCGCCATTGGTTATTAATGCGAATGCTGTATTGACCTTTTCTATCACCTTCTAAGGACTCAAAATGATTACTTGTTAGTAACATTAGATCCTTTTTGCTAGTAGCTGCCTCTAAAATATCAAGCCGTTTATATGCTTGTTTAGCAAAAGCTTGAAACTCTTTTACTCTCTCACCTACAGCGAATTCCTCCGTCCTTTTATCTCGATATTTTGGATAGTTTTCTGACGGAGACATATCTTAAAACAATGGTAGATGTTATGCGTTACGTAATCTATAACTTTTTCAGTATAGCACAATCAAACCACAAAAGGCGCTGCTGATTTCAAAGACAAAGTAAAATCTTGAAAATACTTCATCTTCTCATTCAACAACGCCCAATTTCTAAATTTTCAATACTTACACAGCTTCGGTGTTCTTTTCGCCAGTCCGAATCCGTACAACCTGCTCAACAGGGGAGATAAAAATTTTACCATCACCAATTTCACCAGTACGGGCAGCGGCGATAATTTTATCAACCACCATATCTACTTGGTGATCTTCAACCACGATTTCCAGTTTCAGTTTTTGCAGAAATTCAACCGTATATTCCGAACCCCGATAGCGTTCAGTTTGACCTTTTTGCCGTCCAAAACCCCGGACTTCAGAAATTGTCATGCCCACAATTCCCGCGTTAACCAAAGCGATTTTTACCTCATCCAGCTTAAATGGGCGGATAATAGCTTCTACTTTTCTCATTTTTTTTGATTCCTGACTTCTAAGAGCGTCGTTTATATATCTAACCAGATTCGTTGTCTAAAGCTGTAAATATAGCTTTACTTATTTAAATTGAGTATTCCTATGTATTTTACGTCACCTCTTTTCTTGTTCCTGAAGAAGAGAGCGCCAATCTGCGATCGCCTGATCTGTCCACAGCCAATTTTGAGCTAATTGATCAGTTGTAAACTTCCCAGGATCATTCTGAATCACCATTTGACGCAGTTTAATTGCTTCTTTAATATATCTTCCTCGTCTATCAGCAGGTTGACTATTTGCAGATTTATATAAACCCAAAGCTAATCCCGCATAAGCATTTAAAGCGGCTGAGGGCATGACATTATTAACTGTCTGGCTTTCGGGTAAGGGTGTATTCTGCTGTTTAAGCGCCGCATCCACAGCCTTAAACCAAGCATCATTAGCCCGATTCAAATTGCCTTCTGCATAGTAAGCAAATCCCACAGCATTCTTATACAGCGCCGAATCTGGTTGATCCCGTACGGCAATTTCCCAGTAACGACGGGCATCATCGATACTGTATTTTTTATCTTTCGTTTGAGCAAACTGCCAAGCCAAGCGTCCGCGCAAAAAATTCACAGATGGATCTTCAGTTTGATTGGCAGGAATAAGAGCTAAAGCCGTATCTGCTGATGCGAAAGCACCGCGATTGAGTAATTCATCAACAGCCTCTAATCCAGCCTGTAAATCACCTTGACTCAATTTTTCCGTAGCCCTAGCAGTTAGAATATCTGTTTGTGCTGTCTGTAAATCA
The DNA here is from genome assembly GCA_004293145.1 of Nostocales cyanobacterium. Taxonomy (GTDB): domain Bacteria; phylum Cyanobacteriota; class Cyanobacteriia; order Cyanobacteriales; family Nostocaceae; genus RDYJ01. Next base: position 13,278 of record RDYJ01000046.1, read on the forward strand.
AACGGTACTGGTTTACTGTTAAAAACAGGCTGGGTAGGAATGGATGGGAGTTTAGAAATTGCCGAGGTGCGATGATTCCACCACCAACTTAAACCAATAATGCCAGCCAACGCACTAGCGCCCACAATTCCCCAAATTTTCCATGAACGACGACTAAGACGTGGTTGGTGTAGAGGTGGTAATGGGATCTGCTGGGAAGTTCTCTGAGTAGCTTCACCGTTTGGCTGCTGAGGGGTTGCTGGAGTTGATTTATGTCCCCAATTAACCTGATCTTCCACTGGTGAAGACTGCTTTTCCTGAAGAGGATTTTCCAGGATTTTTGGTTCTAGTTCCGCCTTCATCGGCGTTCCTTCATTTGGGGTCTGGGGATTTAGCTGACGAAACAAATCGGCGACAATCGCCGAATCATCATCATAATCGGGTTGATCATAATCAATCTCATCCAAAAGGTCCCCCCAAGTATCATCTCCTAGCCAATCTAGCTCAGAAGACTCCCTTGCTAACTCAGAGGGCATCATCATTTCCTCCAGAGTTAAAGGTATTTCCAAATCATCTGTCGCCGCAGCATACATAGCAGCAGATGTTCCCACCGGTGACTGATATTCGTTGAGCAAGTCCGAACTGGAAGATAAACCAAATTGTGGTCGGAGAAAGCCTTCAAACTCCCGATGCAAATACAACATCGGTAACGCCCAGTACATTTGATGAGAACCATAGGCAGAAATTAAGCCCTGACGCACCCGACTCACACATAAATCCAGAGGATAGCCCTGGCTTAAGTTGCGGTAAAATAATTGTGTTAGCGTTAGCGCCACTTCATCGGGAATTCGTTCTGACATCGCCAAAACGCTGCTAATACCCCTCTTTACCAAACTTTCTGTTAAATTCCTTTCTCCCGTATCCCCAGAACCATCAGACTTAGCTCTATAAGCTCCCAAACAGGAGTTAAATACCGCCATTTGGATATTATTATTCACCAGCAACCCAGCTAAATCGTCACCGCTGAGGGTTTCTGTTAACCCAGTTCTACGACTGACTAGATAAATTTCACCCCCATTAGCACCCACATTACTATGACCGGAGTAATGGAGAACATGATATCTGCCCTGTTCTAAAGCTTGGGTCAACTCTTCTCTTCCTGGTTGATCCAGGACAGTCAGGTCAATCTCTGGCAGATAATTGCCATTTTCCGTAGACCGGGGGGTTTGGCGATGTAGTTCTGCTTGCAGGTTGATTGCTTCTTGTTTGAGCAAATCTAGCCGGACTTGATCTGTCGGCGAAGAAATGACCATCAACACTTTGACCCCGCTTTCTTCTTGCTGTGTCGGCAGGTTGCGTGTTGGTAGTCTGGATGTGGAAGGAATTCCACTTTGGTAGCGGGAAAAAGCAATATAAGGACCAGTAGCCAAAGGGCGATCGCCAGCGTGCATTACTTCCCACGGCAACCGCGCTAATTTAGTATCTTTGAGTCCCAAACGCAAGCGCAGTACCTGTTGTTGATTCTGGGCAATACCTTGGGCTGTAATCCAACTATCTCTAAGAGTGCCTTGAAATAGTGCGTTATATAATTGTTGACCCAGTGCTACCAAGTTTACAGAGTTTCTGGCGATAGCATCCCCCTGTAGCACCAACTGTAAAGGGTCATTCATTAAATGTCCTGCTGCCGCTAACCACTCAGCCACAGGCCAACTCACCAGTTCTTCTGCCAATGGCACCCCAGGTGCGACTTGTTCCGTCCGCACCAAGTAGTCATTTTGCCCTACTGGAGTTACGGAAATATGAAATTCCTGGGTCACAACTTCTCCTGTTTGCCTCCTAAAATCCGGTTTTAACCATAAAAGTTTCTAGTTTTTTTTACTCTAGCTGATACTTTAGAAGCATCTTGCTCAGGAATGTTTCTGATTTGGCGTTGTTTAGCCTTTGAGGGCTGGTACAACTTTATCCGGATTGGATTACTTCCGACTAGAACACTTTATTGGTAGATGCACCTTGATCTTCAACTCCCCTAGCTGGCTACAACCTGCTGGGGGTTTTCTTTTTAATTTTGGCAAAAAAAGCAATGTTTGACCCAAGAATTTCTTCTCAAACATAGAAAATCAAATCCTGATCACTAACTCCCCTAAGCAGCTACTAGCCACTATGATTTTTTCAGCAAGTGACGGACACCTGCTTTTGGTGAAATTTATCCGGAGCATAGTACATTCACTAAGAACTTTTAAATGGTAGATGCACCCTGATAATTAACTTCCCCTAGCTGGCTAACACCACTGGGGGTTTTTTATTTGCTTCACAAATATCAATCATGGAAAAATCAGTAAAGTTTTCCGGAAATAAGATTCAATTCATGAACATTAAATTAGTAGATGCACCCTGATAACTAATCTCCCCTGGCTGGCTAACACCACTAGGGGTTTTTTATTTGCTTCACAAATCAAATATTAATTGTGAAAAAATAACTAGATTTTTCCGGAGTATAACCTGAACACCAAGAAGATTCAAATTAGTAGATGCACCCTGATAACTAATCTCCCCTAGCTGGCTAACACCACTGGGGGTTTTTTTTTGGGTTACAAAAAATAATAATGCACCTTTTGATCCGGAATATGGCTTGAACACCAAGAAGATCCAAATTAGTAGATGCACCCTGATAACTAATCTCCCCTAGCTGGCTAACACCACTGGGGTTTTTTTGCTTAATTCAATGATACTACGGTATTGATCAAAAATTGATCCGGAATCTGACATTAACCCTGAGAACATTAAATTAGTAGATGCACCCTGATAACTAATCTCCCCTAGCTGGCTAATACCTCTGGGGGTTTTTTATTAACCATCAAAACTAAGTTCTAAATATAACAAGGATAAATTTATCCGGATCACCAAGCCGCACCTGAGAACATTTAAATGGTAGATGCACCCTGATAACTAATCTCCCCTAGCTGGTTAACACCGACTGGGGGTTTTTTGTAGATAAGAGCGAGTTGGCTGTAAATGCTGTTCTCCTCTTGTTAGCACTAGGTATCGGCTCCCAGTCTATCCCAGTTTTCTGCCAAATGCCAAGCCTAATTTCTGAATTGCTTTGATTCTATTTTCAGCTAAGGCTTTAACTTCAGAATGATTACGGCGATATATAATAGGACTCTTAATAATTTTTCTATAATTAATGCTTCTGTGAGTCTCTACCTATCTGTTAACATTTTATGACAATTGAGAAATTATTAGGAACAGATGATGAGTTTAGCAGTGATTAAGTTCTCTTCTGAAGAATGCGGCATCTGCCACAAGATGTCTTTTTACGACAAAAAAGTGGCTGAGGAACTTGGTTTGCAATTTATTGATGTGAAAATGCAGGATACTGCGACATATCGTAAATATCGGAAAATTCTGCTAACTCAATATCCTGATAAATCAGATATGGGATGGCCTACCTATATTATATGCGATTCTCCCGAAGGAGAATTTCAGATTGTGGGTGAGGTCAAAGGAGGACATCCCAAAGGAGAATTTAGAAGCCGTATTCAAGATGTTCTAAGTACAGCAGCTAATCAGAACTAATCACCTCAAAGGATTTTACCTCTAAAACAGGACCAATCATGGCTATAGTCATGATATCTTCACGTACTTTTCCTGTAACTTTGGCTGTTTGTCCTGGTTTGAGCAAATTTTTGTCAGCACCTTTCAGAATTTCGTAGGTAACGCCATCGTCTGTAAGGAAAGCCCAAGCGCCAAGTCCAATATTTCGACGTTCTATTTTGCCTGTGAGTGTAATCATAAGGGAATAGGGAATGGGGAATGAGGAATAGAAGGCAGAAGGCAGAAGGCAAGAGGCAAGAGTGGATTAATTTTTCACTGTCACCTGTCATCTATTCCTAAGCTGGTTGTTCGTCGTTTTTCAGTGCTAAACGGGCTAGTCCGTAACAGAGTAGGGCATTGATGATAAGGAAGATACGGGCTAGGTTGCTATCTCCCAAACCCCAAACTGCGGGATGATAAATAGCACTGACTGTTAAACAAGCGGCTATACCAAGAGTTGAACCAACAGCAAACCATTTACCAGTTGGATGTCCTAACAGCAATGCCATGAAAATAACCGGAATTAACACACTGGCAAAGAGGGGATTTAAAGCCCCAGTTCCCTGTATACTATTGCCTAGTTCGGGAATGGAACTACCTAAAACCCGGAATGGCCACTGGGGAAGGTCAAAGATGTAAATTCCTTTGAGGAAGAATAAACCAGAACTGCCAAATATTAAACCGCTGGATAAAGACCAACTCCAAGCGAAGGGGAAGTAAACCCTTAAAAACCAGGCGAGGAGATAGGAACCGACTACCATTAATATTTTAGGTATCAAGGCTACTGCACCGCCATCAATCCAAAAACCAGGGTTGATGTAACCGTTATCCCGTAACCACCTGAAAAAGTCGGGAAAACTGATTTGTCCTTCACTGGCAAGTTTAACGGCTGCTTCGGCGTTAAGTTGACCAGCGCCATAGTAGTTTAAACCGTCATCTTGGATTACTCTAGCTGACTGTTTGAGGACTTTTAAAATTTCTTCTGGGTCTGTGACTCCTGCGGCTTTGACTAATGCGGCTACACCGGCAACGTGGGGAGAGGCCATACTTGTACCTTGGAGTCCCAAAAATACGCCTTCGCCGTCTTCGTTGATGGTTTCTTGGAGAATTGCACCTGCTTCGCTGCCACCAGGGGCGGAAATATCTACACCTGCACCAAAGTTAGAATAGGGGGCTTTTTCGCCATCTGGTCCAAATGCGGAAACGCCGATGACGTGGGGGTAACGGGCGGGATAGCTAGAACCATCGGTATTTTCGTTACCTGCGGCGGCGATAATGACTACACCTTTTTTGTAGGCGTATTCGATGGCTTCTTTCATTAGCTGGCTTTCACCACCACCACCTAAGCTCATGTTAATTACGTCTGCGCCTTTGTCCGCTGCAAATTTGATGGCTTCGGCAATATCGGCGACTGTTCCCCCACCATCAGCACCCAATACTTTTAAGGGCATGAGACTGGCTTCATAGGCAACTCCGGCTACACCATATTTATTGTTGGTGGCTTGGGCTACTGTACCTGCTACATGAGTTCCATGTCCGTTGTCGTCGTTGGCTGTTTCTGTGTCGTTCACAAAGTCGTAGCCTTTAACGAATTTTGTCTCATACAAGTCCCGGACTTTGGTGATGCCGGTGTCAATGACTGCAACTGTAACGCCGCTGCCTTTGGTGCGAGTCCATGCACCTTCTACGCCAATTTTGTGCAAGTTCCACTGTTTGCTGTAATATTGGTCGTTGGGACCTGTTAAGGACGGAGTTGCTTCTTCTGTTTCATCATCTGGGGGACGCAGAAAGTCTCCTAACCAGGCAGTTTCGCCGATGGGAACTGATTTATAAATATAGTTAGGCTCGATGAATTCTGTGGTTTTGGCTAATGGTGATTTTCTCAGTTCTTGCAACCGTTGGCGATCGCCTTTGATAATATACACATTATCCGCTGCTGAAAATTGGTTATCCAGTCGGGGTGTAACGTTATATTGTTGAGCGATGGCTTGTAAATCATTTTGGATGGCGGTTTCTCCAATATCTTCCCGAAAATCCAACAAAATTGTCTCAAAGTTACCTTTAGCTGCTAGTCCCTGAAAATTCAGAAATCCAAACACAGCAGCAGTTAACCCGATGACAAACAGGCACAATAATATAAGTCTTTTCATATCAACTCATCACCGCTGATTGTCAGTTTGCACACTACCATAACTTATAATTCATAATTCATAATTTAAAAACTCCAGTGTGTTCTCTGTTACCTGTCACTTATTCCCCATTAAGAATTATTATGGAACGTGGTCTTTTGTGGTTGCCTTTGTTAGTAGCATTTTTCTGGTTAGCTTGGCAAGGTTCACAGGAATATCAGAAACTTGAAGCTTATCGAATTTGGGCAGAACAGTTTGAACGAGCCAAATATGATATTTATGCTGTAATTGGTCAAAAAGGTAATGAAATTACTTGGGGGAAACCCACAACCACAGGACCAATTAAACTAGAAACTTTTTGTTTATTAGGTGTTCAAAAAATCAACTTGTTGGTAGATGATAAACCAGTAGATATAGAAAATCTCCCCATAAAAGGTCGTGTAATTGAGTTAGAATTTGCATTTTCTGAAGTTGCTAAATCAGTCCGCATCCCCTTTACTGAAATACCTTTAGCAGCGGAATGGGCTAAGTTTTTGCAGGGATTTTTGCAAACTTTACAAGCAGAAAAGCATGAATAAGTGACATGATTAATCTGCATTTTTTTGGTGAAGGGGAATTTTAATTATAAATTCTGACCCTTTACCAACAGATGAAATACAATTTAAAGAACCCCGGTGTTGTTCGGTGACAATTTGATGACTGATAGATAAACCTAAACCTGTACCTTTACCCACAGGTTTTGTAGTATAAAAGGGGTCAAAAATCCTTTGTCGTATTTCCTCTGACATACCCTGACCATTATCGGCTATACAGATGATGATTTCCTGGGGATTGGGCATTTTTGTGGTGATACTAATTTCTGGATTTGGTATTTCTGATAAAAAATCTTGGCTTCCTGTCCCCTCTAAGGCATCTATAGCATTAACTAAAATATTCATGAATACTTGATTTAAGTGTCCTGCGTAGCACTCAACTAATGGCAGGTTGTCATATTTTTTAATTAATTTAATTTTGGGTAGATGAGTCTGAGGGTTGAGGCGATGTTCTAAAATCATTAAAGTGCTATCTATGCTTTCATGGATATCAACAAATTTTAATGCTGCTTGATCTAGACGAGAAAAAGTACGTAAAGAATCAACAATTTGACAAATACGTTCTGCACCAAGTTGCATTGAACATATCAGTTTTGGTAAATCTTCTTGTAAAAATTCCAATTCAATTAGTTGAGTTTGCTCACAAATATCGGGAACGGGATCGGGGTAATTTTTTTGATAGAGTGACAACAGATTTAATAAGTCTTGAAGATTTTTATGGGCATGAATTAAGTTACCATAAATAAAATTGATAGGGTTATTAATTTCATGGGCAACACCAGCTACTAATTGACCTAAAGAGGACATTTTTTCACTATGAATAAGTTGGGATTGGGTGCGTCGAAGTTGCTGAAGAGTTTGCTCTAATTCTAGTGTGCGTTGTCTGAGTTTAGCTTCTGATTGTCTCAATTCTGCTTCGGCTCGGTGCCGATCTGTAATATCTCTAGCAACGCCTAGCAGTGCGAAAATTTCCCCTTTGCTATTGCATAAAGGTATTTTTTTTGTATCTAAAATATAGAAACTCCCATCACAACAAGGAATGGGATCATAAGGATTATGAATTGTTTCACCTGCAATCACGAGTTGATCATCTTGACGGAAACCGCGAATGTTTTTATCGGGATTACCAAATACTATTTCTGTGGGTAGATTTATTTCTACATCATCTTTCCCAATCATGTCTTTGGCTGTTTTACCAAGTGAATGGGCTACGGTATCATTAACCAGAAGATATCGATAGTTTTTATCTTTGACAAATATCCAATCAAGGGCTTTATCAATGATCATTTTGTATAAAGAAGATTGTTCTTGTGTTTTTTGGAAAACTTCTGCTAATTCTGCGTTTTTTCGGTTACATTCTTCCAGTTCTTGTTGTAATTGGTTCTTATGTTCTAAGACTTTTTCAAGTTCGGAAACACGCTGGCGTAAAAATACAATTTCCTCATCTGGGGACTGGTTAGACATAAGACAGTAATATATATGTATTTGTAATATTCAAGCGTAATCCTAATGACAGCAAACAAGACATTAATACCTGTAGCTTTAACTATTGCTGGTTCTGACAGTGGTGGGGGTGCGGGTATTCAAACCGATTTGAGAACTTTCGCTTTTCATTGTGTTCACGGAACAAGTGCTATTACTTGCATTACAGCCCAAAATACTCTAGGTGTAAGTAGGGTTGATGCCATGCCTTCAGAGGCTGTTATAGCACAAATTCGGGCGGTGGTTGAGGATATTGGTGTGCAAGCTGCAAAAACAGGAATGTTGCTCAATCAGGAAATTATTATGGCTGTAGCGCAGGAAGTGAGGGCTTTACAAATTGATAATTTGGTGGTAGATCCTGTGATGGTATCACGGACTGGGGTACAGTTGATTGATGATGATGCGATCCAAACTTTGTGTGATCAACTGATTCCCCAAGCGGCTATCATTACACCAAATCGCTATGAAGCGCAAATTTTAAGCAGGTTAGAGGTTGTTTCTCTGGAGAATATGCAAAACTCTGCCCAAATTATACACAAAAATTTAGGTGCAAAGGCGGTTTTAGTTAAGGGTGGGGGAATGTCTGGGAGTTTGCGCGGTGTGGATGTGTGGTTTGATGGGGAAAGACTGGAAACTTTGACGACAAAACAGGTAGAGACGAAAAATACGCATGGTACTGGTTGTACTTTATCAGCTGCCATTACTGCAAATTTAGCTTTAGGTAAAGATTTGTGGACAGCGGTACAAGAAGCTAAAGATTATGTGACAACTGCACTTACTTATTCTTTGGATATTGGTAAGGGATCAGGACCTGTGGGACATTTTTTCCCCTTGTTGCAAAAAGGCTGAAAGCTGATTGCTTGGAGAGATTTGTTGAGAGGATGTTTGATATTGCAATACTGTTTTTTTGGCGAAGGTATTGTTGCACAAAACCTATTTGCAGGATTTTGGCACATTGGCAGAAATTTTTGTGAAAACTTATCATAATTATGGGGCAGCACGTAAGCGCAACATTAGTCACAAAATGTTAATTTGGAAAACTATGACTAAGTTAAACTGCTCTACATCTACCAATGCCTTATTTTACTGCTGCTACCGAAATCCGTTCTCTGATTGCTAAATATACCAAAGTTAAAACTCTGTGGATAGATACAGAAGTTGCTGACTATAAAAGTCGTAATCCTCGATTATCGCTGATTCAGATATTAGATAATCCTCAAGATATGACTGGTGACAGTGTTTATATTTTGGATGTCTTAAATCATTCTGATGTGATTGCTGATTTTATTGGGCAGATCATGATTAATCCAGCTATCGAAAAAGTTTTTCACAATGCTAGTTATGACCTGAAACTTTTAGGCAACAAAAAGGCGAAAAATACCACTTGTACGTTAGAGATGGCAAAAAAAATACCCTATCATATTCTACCATTGCCTAATTATCAGCTGAAGACTCTAGCTACTGTTCTTTGTAATTTTCATGATATTGATAAACAAGAACAAGGTGGCGATTGGAGTCAAAGACCGCTGACTGATGAACAGTTAGAATATGCTTATTTTGATTGCATTTATCTTGCTCAAGTACATTCAAAACTATTGGCTTTACAGTCCCAAATTAGCACAGATCCGGTCAGGGAAGATTTAAATTTAATCTCTCAGCGATATACGGAAGTTGAACAGCAGCGAAAACTGATCAATTCCGAATTTGATTATTTACAGGAACGATTAAAAAAGGCTATGCAAGTTCAAAATGTATCAGAAACTGAATATTGTCAGCTGAGTAGTTATGAACGTAAATCAATAAAAGTTAAATTTACAGAATTGGTAAGGTTAGTGGAAAGCCAAGATGTTGAGTTAGATTTTCCTATTACTCTCACTGAGAAATTGCAAAAAGATTTAGGTAGAAATTTAGAACAATTAGATGTAGATATTGAAAAAACTTCTGTTTACCGATTAATTGCTAAAACTCAAGAAAATGATGTTAATGATGAATAAATAATAAGATTTATTAACCCCCTTGTTAAGGCAATACTGTTCGGTTAAGGATTTTTGTAGGTTGGGTTGAACAAAGCGAAACCCAACAAATGCCTGTAAATGTTGGGTTATGCCTTCGGCACACTGCGTGTTCACGTAGTGTCCCGAAGGGATACGTTCCTCAACCCAACCTACGTAATTTCACTTTTTTGAGCTTAACCGACAAGTATTGCTTGTTAAGGGGGTTTAAGAAAAATGTATTAAGTAGGTTGGCCGGAAAATTTGTCGTTATGACAAGGCAAGAGGCACTCATGCAAGAATGAAGGGGTTTTTAGGCTACTTTACATTTTGTTACATACTTTTGTTTTTTCACGTCGTTCTACTTAACTGAACATTTAGGCAATTTAAAAATGAGGGTATTTATACATTAAATTTTAGTTTTAATGGCTAGATTTTAAAGAAGTTTTTAATTCAATTGAGAAAATGTGAGGAAAATTTGTCAATTGAGTTAAAAGTGGGATCACCAGTCAGAATTGTTGTGAATTAAAGCCAAAAATGAAATTTTGGTAATAATTTTCTCCGGGTATGAAAGCAGTTTATAAGAAATTATGAAGTGGCAGTTATTGACACAAAAAGGGCAAGTGCTAGGCAAAATATTCAGAATGGTAGTGATTACTGCGTTAACGGGTATTTTAGGAGTTTCTTGTAATCAAAATAAGAATGTTTTGGTGACAGAAATAGGCGTTAGCCCTCCCAATCGGTTGACGGCAAAAACGTCAAAAGCTGGAGAATTCTATATTCAAGGACAAAATCAGCACGCTAAGGGCAATTCTCAGGCGGCTATTGCTGCTTATAGTAGATCGATTAGCCTTAATTCTCAATATGCACCGGCGTTTAAAAGTCGGGGTTTAGCATATTTTGATGTTGGTAATAAAGAGGGGGCTATCGCTGATTATAATCAAGCATTGCGTCTTAATCCCAATGATGCAGAAACCTATAATAATCGGGGAAATGCTCGTGCATCTTTGGGTGATCAACAAGGTGCAATAGAAGATTATAATGAGGCGATCCGCCTAGCGACCAATTATGCCGAAGCGCACAATAATCGAGGTAATGCCCGCGCTACTCAAGGAGATAAAAACGGGGCTTTGGAAGATTATACCCAGGCTATTCGCATCGATCAAAGTTATTCTGTGGCCTACAATAATCGAGGCAATGCTTACGCGTCTCAGGGAGATCAACAAAAAGCGATCGCAGATTATAATGAAGCTATCCGTCTTAACCCCAATTTTGGTCCTGCTTTCAATAATCGCGGAAATGCCTTTGCTGCTACTGGAGACAAACGCAGTGCTTTACAAGATTTACAACGGGCAGCAGCTATTTTTGATAAAGAAGGTAATAAAGAATTGTATCAACAGGTAATGAAAAATATTGAGGAGTTGGGAAGGTAATTCATAATTCATAATTCATAATTCGTAATTCGTAATTATTAATTACTACCCAATCACCAATCAACAATTACTTATTCTTCAAAGCTGGGAGTACGTAAATCTTCAACTAAAGCTTGAATTTCTGCCGATGGGGGAGGAGTCAAACGGGAAACTGTGATGGTGACAATAAAATTAATTACCATCCCTAAAGTACCAATACCTTCAGCAGAAACGCCAAAAAACCAAGGTGTCATACCGCCAAATTTCACACCAATAATATAGATGATGGTGAAAATTAAACCGGTTAACATTCCCGCAATAGCACCTTCGGCATTTGTGCGTTTATCAAAAATTCCTAATACTATCACTGGGAAAAAACTCGCAGCCGCTAAACCGAAAGCAAAAGCTACCACCTGAGATACAAAACCGGGAGGGTTAACACCAAAATAACCGGCCAGAACTAAGGCAAAACCAACAACAACCCGCCCCACAAATACCCGTTTTTCTTCCGAAGCTGTAGAATCAAAAATGCGGTAATAAACGTCATGGGCAACGGAACTAGAAATTACCAGTAATAAACCGGAAGCTGTTGATAATGCTGCTGCTAAACCTCCGGCTGCAACTAAAGCTATTACCCAAGGTGGGAGTGCTGCAACTTCTGGAGTCGAGAGAACAATAATATCATTATCGATGGTAATTTCATTAGTTTCTTTGTTGGGAGTTAACTGTAATTTACCATCTTTGTTTTTATCTTCAAAAGTAAGAAGTTTAGTTTTTTCCCATTTATTTGCCCAGTCTAATTGTCTGACTTCTTCAATTGTGTGATTGTGCAGAGAATTGATTATATTGTAACGGGCAAACATGGATAAAGCCGGGGCTGTGGTATAAAGAATGGCAATAAATAATAATGCCCAACCAGCGGAAAATCTCGCAGCCCGCACATTAGGAACTGTGTAAAATCGGACGATAATATGTGGTAAACCAGCAGTTCCTACCATCAAAGCAATAGTGATGAATAGGACATCTAACATGGTTTTGTTAGCAAAAGGTTGGGTATATTCTTTAAATCCTAAATCAAGTTGAATGAGGTTGAGTTTATCAGCAACATCACTAAAGGTAAATGCTAACTGGGGAATAGGATTACCAGTGAGCTTAAAAGCGATCGCAATGGCAGGAATGAGGTAAGCTAAAATCAAGATGCCATATTGGGCAACCTGTGTCCAAGTAATACCTTTCATGCCTCCTAAAACTGCAAAAAAGCCGACGATGACTATACCGATAATTACGCCAGTATTAATGTCAACTTGTAAAAAGCGGCTGAATACAATACCCACACCGCGCATTTGTCCAGCAACGTAGGTAAGAGAAATGAAAATAGCTGCAACTACCGCAACTAAACGAGCAAGATTAGATTCATAGCGATCGCCGACAAAATCTGGTACAGTATATTTACCAAACTTGCGTAAATATGGGGCTAATAATAAAGCTAATAACACATAGCCACCAGTCCAACCCATCAAATAAATTGAACCATCATAACCTAAAGTAGAAATTAATCCAGCCATCGAAATAAACGAAGCCGCAGACATCCAATCTGCTGCTGTTGCTGCACCATTAGCAATGGAAGGAATACCCTGTCCAGCAATAAAGAAATCCTTGGTATCCTTTACTCGCGACTGCCAACCAATATAAATGTAAAGTGCAAAAGAAAGTCCTACTAAAATAATTGTCCAAACTTCTACTGACACTGTTTATCCTCACTTTTTATTATACTTGCGGTCTAATTTATCCATTTGGAAAGCATAGGTAAAAATTAAACCCACAAAAATCAAAATTGACCCTTGCTGTGCCATCCAAAAGCCGAAAGGAACGCCAAAAAAACGAATTGTATTTAATGGTTGAACCAATAAAATGCTAAAAACGATGGAAGCTAAAGCCCAAATAATTAAAAGATTTCTGATTAAAGCTGTGTTAGCACGCCAATAAGCGCGACGCTGATCTTCGTCCATTTTTCTTTTATCATCATTGCATCACAGATAATATCAGTAAGTCGAGATAATGCCGTTTTATTTTGGCGTTTTTTTTGTTAAGTTTTCTATACTTATTAAGTAGCTAGTTGTATTTTTGATGCTGATTTTTAGGTAAGTTAAATATTTTTTATCTCACGCAGAGACGCAGAGACGCAAAGGAAGAGAGAAGGAGATAAGAAAACGAAAGCCAACGTTGATTAATTTTATTTATTTTCTTAGAAAAAAATCTTAATTTTGAAGAAGCCTAATTTGCTTACAAGCATATTCATAGTCTAACTCTTTACCTTCGTGTTTATAGATATTTGCTGCTTTCTTCAAATCCTCAATTGCTTCGTATTTGTATTCCAAACAATATTGAGCAATACCACGATTATAGTAGCTATTGGCAGCGTTAGGATTAATTTTAATTGCTTGATTGTAATCCGCAATTGCACTTTTGTTATTTCCTTGTTTAAAATAGGCAAGACCTCGAACACTATAAGTAAGCGCATCATTAGGATTAATTTTAATTGCTTGCGTATAATCCTTAACTGCACTCTTGTTATTTCCTAGCTCAAAATAAGCAATACCCCGAATACTATAAGTAAGCGCATCATTAGGATTAATTTTAATTGCTTGAGTGTAATCATCAATTGCACCAGGTTTATTTCCTAACTCATTACGAGCAAAACCGCGCCTTAAGTAAGCTTTAGCTAGTTGAGGATTTAGTTCCAATGCTGTAGTATAGTTACCAATCGCACCTATATAATCTTTTTGTGTAAAACAATCATTACCAAGAGAGATATAGTAATCAGGTTGAGAAAATTTACAAGCTTCTAAATAGCTGCGTAAACCTCCAGAATAAAGCAATTCATCTATTCCCACCAAGGCTTTACCAGCAGACGAAGTAATCATATTAGTTGGTAAAAATCCCGCCAAAATCAGATTGTATTCAGCCTGAGCTTCGCTGACTTCTTCTTGAATTAAAATACAAACTAGAACTGCATTTTTTTCAATTTCTTCTTGGCTAATTGACCATTGAATTTTATCAAAGTTGCCATTACGGGCTTTAACCTGAATACCAATTGATGAGTCAGAAGTTAAGGTAAAATCAACTTTTCCATCACCACTAACGCGCTTTTCATAGTCAACTTCCGTGACAAAATTAGCTAAACGGGATTTAACAACTTCCTCACCCAACTTCCCCTTCATGTTGTTAATAAAGTAATTTTTGGGGTCGGTTGGTTTATACTTTTTCACCATCTCCCAGCAAAAATCCCGTAATTGGTCTAACCTTTGACCAGAAATGACAGTTAATTCACTATGCTGGCCTTTTTCGTCACAACGGAGTAATGTAGCAGATTTAAGTCTTTGAATAAAATCAGTCTGTTGTGCCTTGAGTGGTGTTGTCCAGTCCATATTAGTTTAAATTTGCTCTGATGTGACAAGGTATATAATTTTATTATTCCCCATCAAGAGGCAAAAATATCCAATATCTACTGAATTTAACTCTTTTTTCGCTTTGGCTGTAGCCTAGTTTGTAAATATTGGAAACTAACGATTAAATTTTTGTATGAAATATCCCCGACTTGTGCTAAAAATCAGGGATATTATGTTTATGAAGATAGAAACAAAAAACATCGAAGTTACTTTAGTTGGAATTAGAATTTTTTATCTCTTTTTCTAAAACTTGAACTTGTTCCAGAGATAATTCCGTAACTTCAGAAATTTGCTCTAAATTCATACCAATTCGCAACAAATTTAAAGCTAATTTTTTGGTTGTTTTCGCTATACCTTTAGCTTCGCCTTTAGCTTCGCCTTTAGCTTCACCTTCTGCGAAACCTTCTTCCAGAATTTCTTGATATATCACAGATTCTCGCATAATTTCACTCCTGAAAATCTTCCTAATTACATCTTTTTTTAACACAAGACCTGCTAAAACTGCACTAGCCGCAGCGATATTTCCTTGTATCTTTTTATCTGTAATGGCTGCTACTGCTTCTCCTACTTGGCTTAATACCATTTTAGGATCTTTTGTCTGACTTAGCACTGCAAAGGGTAATAAACCTTGAACTGTCATAAATTGGGCTGTCGGTTGTTCCCAAAGTCTAATTATCTCAAATTGATGGTAAGTGTTGTTGAGTTTAAAACTATTTTCACTTACTAAGTCAGAACCTGTTTTTCGCAAATAGATAACTACTTGACGCATTTCTTTTTGAGGAAACCGACGATATACCCTAACTCGATAATCTAACATCCTAAAAGGCATATCATCATCAGTATCAGTTTGAAATTCTGTATGTAAAACTAATTCATCTGATTGTAATAATATCAAAGAATCGGCTCTAATTGGTTCGCTAGATAGTTCTGTAGGACTCAGTTCTGTTAATTTGATTGGTGAACCTAGTAACCATGTAGCTATGTCATCTTTATAATGTTCGGCTATGAATTTACAAATATTGTCATACATGAGAGATTATTGAAAATTGTAAATATTGATATTTTAGCAGAAAAAAAAAAAAAAATATTTAGGGTTTAGTATTGCTA
>RDYJ01000047.1 GCA_004293145.1 Nostocales cyanobacterium
TACCATCACGGTAATCTTGAGCGATCGCGGGAATTAAACCTTGGGAGTTAAATTTTAAGTTTCTAATCATTTCAGATGCGAGAATCATATCTAATAAATCATCAATAAATTGATTAAGTAGTTAACAGAAAAGTAGGTTGGGTTGACGCAAGGAAACCCAACATTGACAAGGGTTTTTTGGGTTTCACTTTGTACCCTACGGGAAGCAAGCTACAACCCAACCTACGATTATCTCACTACTGTTACCTGTCACCTAACTTTAGTGAAAATTAGCATTGTGTCGAATCAAATTCATAAATTCTTCACGGGTGCGTGCATCTTCTGAAAATAAACCACGCATTGCACTGGTGACTGTCCAAGAACCGGGTTTTTGGACACCGCGCATGACCATACACATATGAGTTGCTTCTATCACTACTGCAACTCCTTTGGGTTTGAGTAAACCTTGCAGTGCATCAGCAATTTGTAAAGTCAGACGTTCTTGAACTTGCAAACGTCTTGCATACATTTCACAAATGCGGGCAATTTTTGATAAACCAATGACTTTACCATTAGGAATGTAAGCTACATGAGCGCGACCAATGACTGGTAAAATGTGATGTTCGCAAGAACTGAAAATGTCAATATCTCGCACTAATACCATTTCATCCGCACTTTCTGTAAACACTGCTCCATTTAACAGTTCATCCAAGGATTCATGATATCCTTTGGTGAGAAATTGTAAGGCTTTGACGACTCTTTTAGGAGTATCTTTCAACCCTTCCCGGTCAGGATTTTCTCCTAATCCAATCAGCAATGTTCTGACAGCTTGCATCATTTCTGCTTCTGTGACTTGGGGTTGTTGCTGAGTAGATAAAGATGACACAACTTGATCAGCAGAATTGAGAACGGGACTAATTGATAAAGTCATTGTTTGCGTTGGATTTAATAAATTATTTGTTGGTTAATAGCTCATGCAAGATGAATAGCTATTAACTGTTCTGGGCAATTACTTAACACTTCTTTATCATAGCAAACAATTGTTAAGTTTTGTATAAATTTCGGTTTTATCCAATTTTCTGCCAATGAAAACTACCTGATTTTTAGGTGAAGTTTGCCATTCATCAGCATTTAAGTTGTAACGAGGTCCACTCAGTTGAAAAATATGTCGCAGGTCACTATCACTAAACCATAAAATGCCCTTAGCTCTAAATACGTCTTGTGGCATTTCTTCAGTCAAAAAGTTCTCAAATTTATGGACATCAAATGGTCTATCTGCTTGAAAAGATATTGACACAAAGCCATCATTTTCTAAATGATGGGAGTGATGATCATGATGATGATGTTCATGGTCATGATGTTCATGGTCATGATGTTCATGGTCATGATGTTCATGATGTTCATGGTGGTGATGTTCGTGAGTATCTTCTAGATTATCGTTAATATACTCATCTTTTGGTGTTAAACCCACATCTAAAATTAATGGTAAAGCAACTTGGCCATATTGAGTATGTAAAATTCTCGCTCCGCTTTTTACATCACGGATAAAATTTTCTACTTCTTGCAGTTTTTCTGGGTTAACAAGGTCGGTTTTATTCAGGAGAATAATATCTCCATAGGTAATTTGTTGTAAAGCTGCTTCACTTTCAAAATGTTCTTCATTAAATGTCTCAGCATCTACGACAGTAATAATTGAATCTAGATTAGTTAAATCTCTGAGTTCTGTCCCCAAAAAAGTTAAGATAATTGGTAAAGGGTCAGCAACTCCAGTGGTTTCAATGACCAAATAATCAATGCGTTCTTCTCGTTCTAAAACTCTATACACTGCATCAACTAAACCATCATTAATGGTACAGCATATACAGCCATTGCTCAGTTCTACCATATCTTGATCTACAGTAACTAGCAATTGACTATCAATATTAATATCACCAAATTCATTGACGAGGACTGCAACTTTTAAATCTTGTTTATTTTGCAGAATTTGATTTAAAAGTGTGGTTTTGCCACTTCCTAAAAATCCGGTAATGATACTGACTGGCATTCCTTGTTTGGGAATTTCAGGAATTATATTTGTAGTTGATTTTGTGAGAGTGTTCATATTTAAACCTAGTAAATTGAAATTGTTGTATTTTGTTTGAAATTCCAAGAGGCAAATTAACCTCTTTTCAAATTTAAGCTGTTTGCAAATAATTGACAAGTGCAGCTAAATTTAAAACTCCTAAATCTCCAGCTTGTCTACTTCTGACACTCAAAGTCTGATTTTCTACCTCCTTCTTACCAACAACAGCAACAACCGGAATTTTTTCTAATTCTGCTGTACGAATTTGTTTACCTAAACGCTCACCACTGCTATCTACTTCTACCCTAAATCCGCTTTTTTTCAAATCGTTTTCTACTGACTTTGCATATTCTCGACAATCATCACTTACAGGTAAAAGTCGCAGTTGTACAGGTGCTAACCACAGGGGAAAATCACCTGCATAATTCTCGATTAAAATGCCAAAAAAGCGTTCTAAAGAACCAAAAATAGCCCGATGAATCATGATAGGTTGTTGACGAATACCATCGGATGCTATATATTCCATTTGGAATCTTTGAGGTAAATTAAAATCTACCTGAATTGTGGAACATTGCCACAAACGACCGATAGCATCTTTAATTTTGATGTCTATTTTAGGTCCATAAAAAGCACCACCACCTTCATCAACAATATAATTCCAACCTTTAGCATTTAAAGCTTGTTCTAGTGCTGTGGTTGCTAATTCCCAAACGTCATCATTTCCTACTGATTTTTCTGGACGGGTGGAAAGATTGACTTCATATTGTTTAAAGCCAAAGTCTGATAAAATTCGCTCGGTGAGGTTTAAAACTCCTAAAATTTCTGTGGCAATTTGGTCGGGTAAACAAAAAATATGGGCATCATCTTGAGTAAAGCCTCTGACTCGCATTAAACCATGTAATGCTCCAGAGCGTTCATAACGGTAAACTGTTCCTAATTCTGCCCATCTTAATGGTAATTCTCGATAGGAATGGAGTTGATGTTTGTAGGTTAGGACATGAAAAGGGCAATTCATGGGCTTAATTTGATAAGCCTGATTTTCTACATCCATCGAGTCAAACATATTCTCTTGATAGAAATCAAAATGACCCGATGTTTTCCATAAATCGAGATTGGCTACATGAGGTGTATATAATAATTGATATCCAGATTCTAGATGAGCTTTGCGCCAATAATCTTCTATAATGTAGCGAATAATCGCACCTTTAGGATGCCAAAATACTAAACCGCCTCCAGCTTCTTCTTGAATGCTAAATAAGTTAAGTTCTTGACCTAATTTGCGATGATCTCGACGCAGTGCTTCTTCTCTTTGTTGTAGATAAGCTTCTAGTTCGGCTTTTGTTATCCAAGCTGTTCCGTAAATTCTTTGTAGTTGCGGTTTGGTTTCATCTCCTTGCCAATAAGCGCCGGCAACATTCAATAATTTCAAGGCATTAGCATCAATTTCACTGGTAAAGTTGATGTGAGGTCCTGCACACAAGTCCCACCAATAATTATTAGTTGGTTTAATATCTGTGACAAACAATGAAGGTTCTGAGTTGGCAATTTCAGGAGTACCAATAAAGTAACGGGTGATAATTTCTGATGTGGGAATGCGTTCTAAGATTTCTAATTTGTAGGGTTCGTTTAATTCGGCAATTTCGGCGCGAATTTCTGCTCTTTCTACTTCTTCGCGGATAATAGGTAAATTAGCTTTTATTATCCGTCTCATCTCCACTTCAATTTTTGCCAAGTCATCGGTAGTGATGCTGACTGGACAATCAAAATCGTAGTAAAATCCTGTTTCTGTGACAGGTCCAATTGCTACCTTAGTTCCTGGAAATAGCTTTTGTACCGCCATTGCCATGATATGGGCGCTTGTATGGCGAATGCGTGTAAGTTTGTCGCTTTCTTGCTCGTTTAAGCTGTTTTGTGACTGGGTTAATGAACTGACCATAGCAAAAAAATGAGAATCGTTATCAGTCTAGCGCAAAAAGGGTTAAATTTTACTAAGTTTGAAGTTTATTTTTTTGGTGATTAGGAAATAAGGGAACAGGGAACAGGGAACAGAGTTTTTGACTTTTGACTTGATACCTCCCCATTACCTCATCACCTCACACCCTAGTTAGCTGGCTTTAATGTCAGTAATACTAGGTGAAAAGGCTACACTGGGTTTAACAATGGCCGGAACTATTTTCTCACTGGCCATTCTTGCACCGGATAGGTTTCTAGCTGTGGGACCTACTTGCAATGCTGCTAAACCACCCATGATAAATAATTCACAACCAGTCCACCGCAGATAAGTATCTAACACAGGTAAACCGTTGACTATTTGGATGGGATAGGTGGCTAAAATGTCCTGTAGTAAAGGTTCTGTGGTGACATCGAATTTAGTACCTGTGGCTAACCAGATATAATCAAAGTTGTAAATATTACCGTTACTACATTCTATCTGCCAGTTATTACTTAACCACTCGGCCTTAACTATTTGACAGTTTTCATCAATGATAATATTACCACGATGCTTTTCTTTACGAAGTTGGGTAGCGATCTGCTGAAAGCAGCAGCGCTTCGCTATCGCTGGTGTGATAGAACCACCATTTCTAGCTTGTTGAATTAGCGTCCAGCGTTGTTGCCAATTTTGCTCAAAAAATCCTTTCAGATATTTTGGTCCTAACCAACCCGGTGCAGCGTCAAATAGCTTTTCTGATAATTGCCTTCGCAGCATTAAATGGACTTTTGCACCACGGGAAATTGCACCTACAGCTAAATGTCCACTGGTTAAACCACCACCGACTATTAAAACTCTTTGACTTGCTAAACTGTGATATTTCCGTAAATCTACAGTGTGAGAATGGCTGAGTCTATCTTCAGGATACTCTGTTTTAATCTGATTTACCCAATCAGGGATGTTGATTTTACCGCTACCTGTTGCTAACACTACCCTGCGTGCAGTTACCGTTTTTCCATCGGACAGCCCTAATTGAAATTGAGGACGCAAATGATCTGAAAGGGGTTTAATGCTGGTTACAGCTAAAGGAATGACTTGATCCTGTAACTTTAGTTCAGTGATTACATCCTGGCAAAAATCCGCAAATAGTTGGGTTCCAGGTAGGTCGTAGGGGGGAAAAAGTTCTACAGAACGAGATTCAGCAAATTTCCTTAAAGCGAAGGGGTTAGAGTGGGGATGATGTACTGCTGGGGATCTTAAATGGGGAATTTCTAAAGCTGCAAATTGCTGTTTCCAGCGACTCAACCATGAACCACTAGGATCAAATACAGCGAGTTTACTTTTTATAGATTGGCGTTTTTGCAAGAGATGGGCAACTAAAGTTAGTGCATGAGGTCCAGCACCAATAATTGCTAAGTCAATTTTCATCATTAGTCATTAGTTATTAGTCATTGGTCATTGGTCATTAGTCATTAGTCATTAGTTACTCGTATTTATTCTGAACTCCTGTAACTCCTGACTCCTGACTCCTGACTCCTGACTCCTCAAAAGTTACATCAACATCAAAGCTACTTCTTTGGCGAAGTAGGTTAAAATTAAATCAGCGCCAGCCCGTTTCATGCTGGTTAAGGTTTCTAATATTACCTTTTTCTCATCTATCCAACCATTAGCGGCTGCGGCTTTGATCATTGCGTACTCGCCACTAACGTTGTATGCTGCTACTGGTAAATTAGTATTGATTTTGACTTGATGGATAATATCGAGATAAGCTAGGGCAGGTTTCACCATGACGATATCTGCACCTTCAGCAATATCTAATTCGACTTCTTTTAAAGCTTCTTTGCTATTAGCAGCATCCATTTGATAGGTTTTTTTATCGCCAAATTTGGGGGCGGAATCTAAAGCATCTCGGAATGGTCCATAATAAGCTGATGCGTATTTTGCCGAGTATGCCAAAATACCGACATTGATATAACCTTCAGTATCTAAAGCTTGACGAATTGCCCCTACTCTACCATCCATCATGTCAGAAGGAGCGACAAAATCAGCACCGGCTTCCGCTTGGGAAAGTGCCATTTTTACCAATACTTCAACTGTAGGGTCATTCAAAATAACGCCGTTTTCATCTACTAAACCATCATGACCGTGTGTGGTGAAGGGGTCAAGGGCTACATCGGTCATAACGATGATGTTGGGAACGGCTTTTTTGATAGCTTTGACGGTTGTTTGTACTAAACCTGCTGGGTTGTAGCTTTCTGTTCCTGTGTCGTCTTTTTGGTTTTCTGGGATAACTGGAAAAAGAGCGATCGCATTAATTCCTAATTGTGACACTTCCGCAATTTCTTTTAACAGCAGATCCAAAGAAAAACGATAACATCCCGGCATGGAAGCAATTTCTACTTTTTGTCCTTCACCTTCCATTACAAACATGGGATAGATCAGGTCATCTACTGTGAGTGTCGTTTCCCTGACCATTTTCCGTAAGGTTTCGGTCCGACGCAAACGACGGGGGCGCTGAGGCAGGTTTAAGGGCTTATCGGTGTTTGAATTCGCAGACGACATAGGGCTTATATAAAATGATAATCATTATTATATAGGCTGTGGGGCAGTATGTGGCTGCAAAGCAAGAAATAATAGTCTAGTCGTCAGTTGTAAATTGACTACTAATATCTCTTGAGTGATGCAGTACCCGAACTATCTCGATCCTGTCATCAATTGGTGTGTAAAATACGATGTATGGTTTAACTGGAAAGCTTCTGAGTTCTGGCAACAAATCATCTCTGTTTCTACCCATGCCAGGAAATTGAGCCAACATTGGCAAGCTATTAAGAATTTTAGCAATTTCTTTGTCTGCTGCGATTTGATTATTTTGGGCAAGATAAACCCATATATCTTCTAAATCTTGTTCAGCTAGTTGGGAAAGTCTGTAGTTATTCATGTAACTGTTTATTTACCTAGCTGATGCTGTCCTCGCGCTTTAATCTTTTCCAGCAAATTGGGTAAAGACTCATCGTTATACTCGCTGTATTCTCCATTTTTTAACTGTTCTGCACCTAAAGCCACATCGCGTCTTAACGCTTCCATTTTTAACGCTTGCAATTCTGACTCTGCAAGATTGAGACGTTCTTGAGTTTCTTGAAAACTACTTACATCTTGAATGACAATTTCTGCTTTACCGTTAACGGTGAGGACTAGAGGAGATTTTGTAGCTTTGATGTGTTCGATAAACTGTTTGACGTTGCGTTTGAAGTCTGTGAGTGGGTGAATATTTTCCAAGTTAATCATAAAATTTCGTACTCAATTCAGTCTTTTTTCAATCTTATTTCAATATTGTACTATGATAAAGAGAGGATATCCCCAACTTCTTTAAAAAGTCAGGGATATGATAATTCCTATTTTTTAATCCCTTGATATCTTCCCAAAGCAATTAAAGGAAAATACTGTTGATAAAGGTGATATTTGAGATAAAAATGACAAGGAAAACCAGTTCCTGTAAAGTAAGATTCATCCCAAGTACCATCTGATTTTTGAGTTTCTAATAAGTAATTAACCCCTTTTTCCATACTCTCAAAATCAAATTTTCCTGTAGCTTCACCTGCTGCTATTAACCCAATTAAACCCCAAGCTGTTTGAGATGCGGTACTATCTCCCTTACCTTTCAAATTCGGATCATTGTAACTAAAACAAGTTTCTCCCCAACCACCATCAGAATTTTGAACTTTGACTAACCAAGCTGCACCTCGTTCTATATTGGTGCGATATTTTTGGGGGTTTATTAATGCTAACGCTGATAAAACTCCACTTGTTCCATAAATGTAATTTACACCCCAACGTCCAAACCAACAACCTTCTTTTTCTTGTTCATTAAGAAGATAATCAATGGATTTTTCTAATTTATCAGGTTGAATTGATAAGTTACAAGCACCCAACATTTCTATTACTCTAGCGGTGACATCGGATGTATTTGGATCTATCATGGCTTTTAAATCGCCATAGGGTACAGAATTCAGCCACTCTTGATCATTATCAATATCAAAAGCTGCCCAACCTCCTGGTTTACACTGCATTGAAGCTATCCAATTTAAAGCTCGTTTTATAGCTTGTTTTTTCAGTTCTTCATTTGGTAATTTCGCCTGATGTAAAGCCATGACAACTACAGCAGAATCATCCACATCGGGATAAAAGCGGTTGTCAAATTCAAACGCCCAAGCACCAGGTTTTCCTTGTTTATTTTTGACAAACCAATCACCATAATCAAGTATTTGTTTGTCTATTAACCATTCTCCAGCTTTGACAATTGTCGGATCATCTGCCTCAAAACCTGAATCAATTAAGGCGCGAATTGCCCATGCTGTGTCCCATACAGGAGATACACAAGGTTGAACACAGTAAGTATTTTCTGTTTCAATGGCAAAATTATCAACTGCTTTTAAACCTCTATCTATAATCGGGTCGTTAGCATCGTAATCTAAACATTTTAAAGCTAACAGAGAATTTAACATAGCGGGAATAATTCCACCCCAATCTCCGGTAGCTTCTTGACGTTCTAAAATCCATTTTTCTGCGGCTTTGATGCCTTCATTTCTAAAAGGTACAAAGTTTAAAGTTTCTGCTAATTTAAATCCATCATCTAAGATGTTGAAAATATCTGACCAATCACCATTTTTCGGTAATTCCCATTTGACATTATTCACTCCTTCGGTATATAATTCATCTAAATTGATAGGGCTATCAATTTCAAAGACTGGTTTGCGATCAAAGACTATTAATAATGGAACTGTGCTAGAACGCGCCCAGCTAGAAAGTTCATAAATGTTGAAGGGGAAATTATCAGGTAATAGCATTACCCAAGGTGGTAATGATGGAAGTCCGCGCCAATTGTAGCAACCAATTAATGCTAAATGTAATTTGGTGAAAATGCGGGTTTTGCTAATTCCACCTTTTTGAAGAATTAAAGATTTAGCTTTTATTAGTGCGGGATCTGTTGGGGGTACACCTAACAACCGCAAGGCCATGTAAGCTTCGACGGTTGTGCTTAATTCTCCACCATCACCATAAAATAGTTCCCATCCTCCATGTTCTCGTTGTTGCGATCGCAGATATGTTTCAACTTTATGCAAAGGTCGAGTTTTATCTGTTCCCCAAATTTTATGTAGCAGTACAGCTTCCGCAGTAATGGTAACATTTGATTCTAATTCCGCCCACCAGTAACCGTCTGGTTTTTGAATTGACAGCAGATGTTTTTGACTAGCTGTTATTGCTTCTGTAACTTGCTTGACTTTCACCCTGTCTTGTGTTTGCATAAAATACGCACCTCAGCACCAAATAATAGTTAATAACATCACCTTGGGGAGATATAGCTATGAACAGGGTGGTTAGGACATCAATTGATAATGAAACTCCCACTACAAAAGGGTTTTACTCCTGACTCCTGACTCCTGACTCCTGACTCCTGACTCCTGCTATAACATTCTTCCCCAAAATCAACAAACATTGTATAAACAATGTATTCTGTCTGAATTACTGAGAATTTGCAAGAGTTATGGTAGAAATTTTATCGGGGTTGATGGTTTTATCTTTAGCAATTTGGTTATTTTTACTCTTGTTTTGGGGACAGTTTTGGCGGGTAGATCAACGGTTAGAAACAGCAACAAATAAGTTAAAATCTTTACCTACCGTGTGTGTGGTAGTTCCAGCGCGTGATGAAGCTGATGTTATTCCGGTGAGTTTGCGATCGCTGCTTCTCCAAGACTATCCTGGTAATTTCAATGTGTTTTTAGTAGATGATCAAAGTACAGATGGTACAGCAAATTTTGCCCAAGGTGTAGCTTACGCAGTTGATAAACTCGAACAATTACAAATTGTTTCTAGTACAGACTTGCCGGTTGGTTGGACTGGTAAACTTTGGGCAATGGAACAAGGTGTAAAAGCTGCTGTAGACAAGTTTCATGAAACGTCTCTAAAATTACCAGATTATTTTTTACTAACTGATGCAGATATAGAACATGATATCAGCAATTTGCGTCGATTAGTGACCAAAGCTGAAACAGAGAATTTAGATTTAGTATCTATTATGGTAAGGCTGCGCTGTCAAAGTTTTTGGGAACAATTATTAATACCTGCTTTTGTCTTTTTCTTCCAAAAACTCTACCCTTTTCGTTGGGTAAATAACCCGAAAAAATCTACCGCTGCTGCTGCTGGTGGTTGTATTTTAATTCGCACAGAAACCCTCCAGAAAATTGGGGGATTACAAATAATTCGTCAAGCTTTAATTGATGATTGTTCTTTAGCCAAAGCTGTTAAATCTAATCAAGGTAAAATATGGTTAGGATTGAGTTCTTTAACTTATAGTTTACGTCCTTATGATTCCTTAGAAACTATTTGGAATATGGTAGCCCGTAGTGCTTACACACAACTGAATTATTCTCCTTTTTTATTAGTAGGAAGTGTATTAGGAATGATTTTAGTTTATATGCTGCCACCATTAGGAATTATCTTAGGTTTAGTGCTGGGAAATTGGGCGATCTCTCTAATTGGTTTATTCACTTGGCTATTAATGACATTCGCGTATTTTCCCATTATTCGCTTTTATAAATGTCCTATTTGGTTAGCCTTTTGTTTACCGATAATTGCCTTTTTATATACTTTGATGACTTTAGATTCTGCTAACCGTCACAAGCAAGGACGTGGAGGTGCTTGGAAAGGCAGAGTTTATCAAAATTAGATTTATGAGAAGATAGTTCTTCCTTATCAAGTTCATCATAACAAATTTCAAATCAAAAGTCAACACCTAAAACTCTCTTTAAGTGACTCTTAGATCCCCGACTTCTTGATCTCGTTCCCAGTCTCAGACTGGGAATGCGATCAAGAGGCTCTGCCTGTGATTTAATAGAAGACAGAGCCTTCTAAAATTCATTCCCATACAGAGTATGGGAACGAGAAAACGAGATCAAAAAATCGAGGATCTGAATTACTAAAGAATAAGATAACTATGCCAAATTGATGGTTTATCGTTATTACTTTTTTCCGGTAATAGCAAACGCCAACTTTTACCTTCTCGTTGAATTTGCAAATAAATTTCAAAGGGTTTTTGTGGCTGAGAGATTTGTTTGTTTGGTAATTTAACAGTTAAATCATAAGTTCCCTGTACACGGTAAGCGGGTAAATTTTCAATTGTTAAAGGTTGTTGTTGAGTAATTGATACTCGCTGAAGGTCAAATTTTTTAAAGTCTAAATCCAGCTTTTGCTGAAGTTCCTGTTGGGTTTGTTGTAGCTGAATAGCGATCGCTTTTTCGACTAATTCATAAGTAGGTAGCAATGCAATACTACTACAAGCTGTTAATAACACCAAAATTCCTATAAAAACAAAGCGAACCATATCTTTTGTGTACTACTCTCCACCAACAGTATAACTGGATATCAAAGGCATAAACCGTTACCAGCAGATTAGTAATGTATCAATAACTGAAATTCAACCCAAAATATCATTTATAAATAAGTCAAACCAATGTTTTGATTATACCAATCATACGATAGCAACTCTATGTAATTTGCAAATCCTGAAATGAGCAGATGGCCGACTTCTTAAATAATTCTTCAATAAATCGGATATCTGTAGTTTCATCACCTAGAAATAAAAAATTTACTGCGGACTAAACCAAATCACCAGATCAGGGTAATCATATCTTTACAAAGACTAAATAAAATCTATCAAAATACATATAAATAGTAATCCTAATACAGATTAAAATTGATAGGAGATATAGCAAAACTGCCAAAAAATTTCTTGGCTGATAATTTGGCTGATAATTTGAACCTAAGTTTTGTCGATAGTAGTATTGACTACTTTTTCTAATGTCTGTAGTTATAGATTTCTCAAATTAAAAGTTGTCTTTTCATCAATCTAATTGTGCTGGAATTTAGTGGGAGTAAGAAGAAAACCTGATGCATATTAATCTTTTGCAAAAAACCAAAAACAAAATATTGAGAACAATTGATACAATTCCCTATCGACAGCACCAAAGTGAAATTGCTTATCAAGCAGAAGTAGACAAATATAGTCCTCATCTAGTGAATATTCCCAAAAATGATCTGGAGATAGTTGAAAAAATTAAACAGGAAGGAGTTTTTATCACTTCCTTAGCAGATTTAGGAATTGCATCTACTCCTGAATTTATGCAAGCTGCACAAGACCTAATCCCAAAAATTCCCAAACCTACATCAGAGGATAATCATAAATTTGTTATTCATGCAAGTCCTCAGCAAATTCTGGCATACCCAATAATTTTTGGGTGGGGTTTAGAACAAAGACTATTGAATATAATTGAGAATTTTTTTGGTCTACCGGTGAGCTATCATGGTGTGTATTTTCGTCGAGATATTGCCAATGAATTGGAGAAAGGATCAAGACTATGGCATATAGACAAAGAAGCCAGAAAAATCCTCAAAATCATCGTTTATTTACATGATATTGATGAAAATAATGGACCATTTCAATATATTCCCCAGTCTTTAACTTCAGAAGTAGCTAAATCTCTCAGATATAAATCTGGTTACATTCGTGATCAAACAATGCAAGAGGTAATATCTAGCAACAATTATAAATCATGTACTGGTATCGCTGGTACAGTGGTTTTTGCTGCTACCCATAGTATATTTCATCGTGGTAAGATACCTGTAACTTCAGATAGATTTTGTGTCTTTTTTGATTACACACCAAGAATAAAAGATCATTCATTTTATTGGTCATCATCTTTGCCAGATCAAGATTTAGCTTTACTGACTGAAAATCTTCCTGAAGCCCAAAGAGAGTGTATTTTGAGATCAAATTGAAAGGCGACAGGCGGATTTGAACCGCCGGATGGAGGTTTTGCAGACCTCTGCCTTACCACTTGGCTATGTCGCCGCACTTACAATTACTAATATTATCATCATTTGTCCTCAATTGCATCCCTCTGGGGAAAATATTTTTGTTAATGGTCAGTTGTCCCCAGTCCCAGTCCCCCAGTCAACTGTTCCAGACTCAGGATAATGTCACCTCATCAGCAAAGTTACCCCAGCGGACAAAGTGAAATGGACCTGCGACAGAACCCCAAAGATGTTCATCTGTGCCTGGATCTCGTCCTTTGTCCCAGCTGATAAACTTTTCACCATCAAGTTCAAATTTACTATCTAAGTAGGTTCTTTGGCCGTTGCGGACAACGATGCAGCCTTTACCTGGTTCAACGTGACCTCTAAAGCAGTTACCAGTCCATTCAACAATCATGTTACAACCGGAAAGTTTTTCCAAGCGATCGCTCGTTAACTTCTGTAACTGTTCTAAATTACGAGATGCACCATAAAAGTCTTTTTCATCTTTAACGGTGTAGTTTTCAATCAGGATATTTTCACCCTCTGTCACCAATTTCAGCACCCGCAAGCGATAAGGGTCATTGAGCATATAATCATAAGCTTGTTCGACAAACAAACTCACCCCTGAAAGCAGAGAGTAGGGCAGTGGACGCATACAAACGCGAATATGGGCAAAAAAAGCCGGATTCTCAAAAACCTGAGCTTGATTGCTAAAATCAGCCGCCATCCAACGACCTAAAGTGGCAATATCTGTAGAATGAGTCATAACAATTTTGGATTTTGGATTTTGGATTTTGGATTTTGGTTTTGGTATACAGGCTCAAAACTCCTTGACACACATTGGTTTATTTTAAGGCTTGGTGCGTCACATTAATTAATTAGGAAATCAAAATTCAAAATTGACAGCCGAAAATTAACAGTCTTGATAGGGGTTTTCTGGTGAACGAGAATAGATCATCAGAAAAATCGGATCAAAATTTGAACCCTATTCCCTGTCATATTTTGACTTGTGCAATCCAAAATCTAAAATCTAAAATCTAAAATCCCATTAACCAAAGCGCCCAGAAACATAATCACGGGTACGGTCATCAAGTGGGTTACGAAAGATTTGACCCGTTGCGCCAAATTCTACCATTTGCCCGATCCGACTTTCATCAGTGCTAAAGAAAGCTGTGAAATCAGAAACGCGGGTTGCTTGCTGCATATTGTGAGTAACGATAGCAATTGTCAACTCTGAGCGCAAGCTGTGGATGAGTTCTTCAACTTTCAGGGTAGCGATAGGATCGAGTGCTGAACAAGGTTCATCCATGAGTAGAACTTTTGGTTTCACGGCTAAAGCGCGAGCGATACACAGACGCTGTTGTTGTCCACCAGAAAGTCCGAAAGCGGATGTGTTAAGTTTATCTTTGACTTCTTCCCAAAGTGCTGCCCCCTTGAGTGCAGATTCGACAATTTCATCTAGTTTTGGTTTTGGACATCTACCTGTAATTCTCACCCCATAGGCCACATTTTCGTAAATACTCATGGGGAAAGGATTTGGCTTTTGAAATACCATGCCAATTTCCCGACGCAGACGGTTGATATTGATGCGCGGATCATAAATATTTTGGCCATAAAATTCTATACTTCCGTCAACTTTGACTTTTCCTTCTAATTCACTAATGCGGTTGAGGGTTTTAATGAAGGTAGATTTACCACAACCACTAGGTCCAATGAGTGCCGTAACTTGGTTTTTATAGATATCTAATGATATGCCTTCAATAGCTTTATAGTTCCCGTAGTAGAAACTGAGGTTTTTCACTTTGATGGCTGGAGCTAGATTACTCATAATTGGTGTGTGAAATTAATGTGTAAATACTTGGTGTGGGCAAGAAAAAATTTAATTTAGTCTGTTTCTGCGACTTAATAAACGAGAGACAATACTAAAAAACAAAACTAAACTGAGTAAGATTATAGAGGTAGTCCAAACTAATTTGTTAATTTCTGGATCAGGACTATTGTAGAGGTTAAAAATTAATACTGGTAAAGATGCGGTAGGACTCATTAAACCATCTGACCAGTTTTGACTGAATAAAGCTGTAAAAAGTAGTGGTGCTGTTTCACCCGCAGCACGGGCGATCGCCAGAGAAATGCCAGTAGTAATCCCTGGAATTGCCGCTGTAACAACAATCCGAAATGTAGTTTGAAAACGAGTTCCACCTAAAGCGGCTGAAGCTAGACGTTGTTGAATGGGAATTAGTTTTAATGCTTCCTCTGTTGTTAGCACAATTACTGGTAACATAATTACAGACAAAGCAAATCCACCTGCAAAGGCGCTAAATTCTTTTGTCACTAAAACGACTACTCCATAAGCAAACATACCAATAACAATTGAAGGTACACCTGTAAGGATAGAGTTGAGGAAGCGGACAAAATTTGTGATTTTATTAGTTTTGCCAAATTCTGCTAAAAATATGCCGGTCATTACACCTACAGGAATACTGAATAAAGCCCCAAGACCGACCATGAGAACAGTACCAAGGATAGCATTAGCAAAGCCATTTTCAATTAATGGACGGAATAACATCTCTGGCTTAAAACCAGAAAGTCCCCGTGACATAATTTCCCATAGAATTGATGCTAATGGAAAGAATGCTAACAAACTCAAGATGAATGATAAACCATTCATTGCGTAAGTAAAAATCCGCCTTTGAGTTGGTAGAGGGCTGAGTAATTCTTGCGAGAGAGACTCATCTATTTCTGAATGTATATATCCACTCATATTAATTTCTGATTGAGAATTTAAGATTGGTAATTTTCAGCAAAAAACAAGGTTTTGGGCTATGAATTTTTCTTTCCTACCCACTGCACTAATAGCACAGCGCCAATATTCACAGCGAGAGTTAAAGCAAACAAAATTAACCCTAAATAACTTAATGCACCAATGTGTAACCCTGGTTCAGCTTCAGCAAATTCATTGGCTAAAACAGCAGGAATTGTGTAAGCTGGATCAAGTAAAGATAGACTGATTTGAGCAGAGTTACCAATTACCATTGTGACTGCCATTGTTTCACCGAGTGCGCGTCCTAAAGCCAACATAGCCGCACTGACCATACCGGAAAATCCTGCTGGTAATAGAACCCGAAAAATTGTTTCCCAACGAGTCCCACCTAAAGCCATAGATGCGCTGCGTAATTCTTTGGGAACAACCATCAATACATCACGAGAAATTGCTGCCATTGTTGGCAAAATCATGATCGAGAGAATAATTCCCGCAGTGAGCATATTATTACCTGCGGGGTCTTGGGTATTAAATAATGGGATGAATTTAAAAGTGCTGCCTAACCATTTTTCGATGGGTTCTAAAATGGGAATAAATACAAAAATTCCCCATAAACCGATAATGACACTGGGAATAGCAGCAATTAATTCAACTACAAAAGCAATGCAATTTCTGACTACTGCTGGGAGGAAATCTTCACTTGTTACTAGGGCTACTGATATACCTATAGGCACGGTTAATAAAATAGCGATCGCACTACTTATCAAAGTTCCATAAATATAAGGTAATGCCCCAAAAACTTGATTACCTGTATCCCAATCCTGACCCCACAAAAACCCAAATCCAAATTTTAAAACTGCTGGTTCTGCTTCTTTAAAAATTACCCAACTCATGACAAATAATATTGCCACTGTTATAGCAGCAAACAGATAAACCAGAAGTGTAAATCCCTGGTCAAATCGGAAATTGAGTCCACCAGTAGCCATCAAGTCAATATTTTCATCACTTAAATTTAGGTGAGATGATGGATTATTATCATTGGGTTCAAACAGGTTATTCATAATCAATCAAAAAATTAGCCTATTGCCATATAAGTAGAGTGAAAATCCCTAATCTTAAACTTTTCTGAAGTAGGGGTTAGAAATGCTAACCCCCTCTATATCTTGTGTTTTAGGAACAGGTCAATAGTTCAAGGGTAAATTTAAAATTTTTCCCTTAACCAATAGCAATTATTTGACAGTGCTATTTACTGTTTGTAAAACACGATTGACAACATTGCTAGGAATTTTAGTGTAATTGAGATCATCATTATATTGTTGACCATCTTTGAGTACCCAATTAATCCATTGTTTCACTGCATTAGCTTTAGCTGGATTAGAATACTGCTTATAAACCATCATCCAAGTCAGACCAACAATAGGATAACCTTGTCCTGGATCTCCGACAAATACACGATAGTTATCTGGGAAAGTTACAGTTGATAAAGCAGCGTTTGCAGTTGCTAAAGAAGGAGAAACAAATTCTCCTTTTTTGTTTTGTAATTCGGCTGATTTTAGTTTGTTTTTAGTAGCATAGTCATATTCAACATAACCAATAGCACCAGAAGTACGAGATACTAAAGCAGCTACTCCAGGATTTCCCTTACCTTTGAGGACATTGGGTAAAGTCCATTTGGGTGCAGTATTAGCACCAATTCTGCCTTTAAAATAACCACTGATGGCGCTCAAGTGATTGGTAAAAATGAAAGTTGTACCGCTACCATCAGCACGAACTACAAATTTAATTGGTTGATTTGGTAAGTTTACACCTGGATTGTCTGCTTTAATTTGTGCGTCATTCCAATTGGTTATTTGACCAGAAAAGATTGCAGGTAGGGTTTTGCGAGACAATCTAAGTTTGTTGACACCAGGTAAATTGTAAACTACAGAAACAGCACCACCAGCAGTAGGTACTAAAATCACGCCATTCTTAACTTTAGCCATTTCGTCATCTTTCATGGCTGCATCACTAGCACCAAAATCCACAGTACCAGCAATAGTTTGACGAATACCGCCACCGCTACCAATTGCTTGGTAATTAACTTTTAAGTCGGGATATTTCTTCCTAACTTCACGCGCATAACGTTCATAAAGAGGAGCGGGAAAAGTAGCTCCTGCACCGTTTAAAGTTTCAGCTTGAGCGATCACTGTCAAAACAGGACTAAATGCTACAGACGCTGTCACCACTGAAGTGGTAACTACACGATTGAAAATAGTGGTTGAAAAAATCATACTGCCTCGTATTTAAGGAATTTTTTCTTGACAGAATCACATCCTTAGATAAAGTTGATACTTAGTGATTAACGATAAGTTAACAAAACTCAAAGAATGAATTAAACTATGTTTAAAAATACTTCTTTAGGAATAGAGATTTAATTTGTAGATAGAGTGGGGTATAAATAAACCCAGCAGGGTCCTATTACCCCTGCCAGGAATGTATCGTCATATTTTGGCCATGTTTGAGTGGATAAGCTTCTATTTGTGATTAATAATGCCTATCTACACTTACAGTAACTATATATGGTAGTAAATTAGTTAAGAACTGTTATATAATAGGTTAAAATGCTGTTAAAGGTTTTTTGCCAATTCCTGTACAGTTCTGTTTCCGTAGTTACTGCATCCACCCCCCAAACTCGGACAAATTTGCAAAATTAGCAGATTGACAAGATAAAATATCGGTTTGTGGCTCGCTGATTCTGATATTTTAGTAATCTAAACTAATGGTAAAGTTTCAAGACTTCCCGACGGTAGTATTGATCATAACCAGCACAATTTGAATATTTAAACATTTCCAGTTATGGCGCTCATAGTTCAGAAATACGGTGGTACATCTGTTGGTTCAGTGGAACGGATTCAAGCGGTTGCACAGCGGGTTTACAAAACTGCACAAGCAGGCAATTCCGTTGTCGTAGTCGTTTCTGCAATGGGGAAAACCACCGATGGACTAGTTAAACTGGCCAATGAAATCTCTAAAACTCCTAACCGTCGGGAAATGGATATGCTGCTTTCCACTGGGGAGCAAGTCACCATTGCTTTACTGAGTATGGCTTTGCAGGAAATTGGACAACCTGCTATTTCCATGACTGGCGCTCAAGTGGGAATTGTTACTGAAGCTGAACACACCCGCGCTCGGATTTTGCATATTGAAACAGAACGCGTGATGGGGCAGATTAACTTAGGTAAAGTGGTTGTTGTTGCTGGTTTTCAA
Source organism: Nostocales cyanobacterium (assembly GCA_004293145.1). Classification (GTDB taxonomy): domain Bacteria; phylum Cyanobacteriota; class Cyanobacteriia; order Cyanobacteriales; family Nostocaceae; genus RDYJ01. The sequence goes on from RDYJ01000047.1 coordinate 18,829, forward strand.
GGAATATCTAGCACCAGAGAAATGGAAATTACCACTTTGGGTCGCGGCGGTTCTGACACTTCTGCGGTAGCTTTAGCAGCGGCTTTAGGTGCAAATTTCTGTGAAATTTATACAGATGTTCCAGGGATTTTAACTACAGATCCGCGCCTTGTCCCGGAAGCACAGCTAATGACAGAAATCACCTGTGATGAAATGCTGGAATTAGCCAGTTTAGGGGCTAAGGTGTTACATCCTCGTGCGGTGGAAATTGCTAAAAATTATGGTGTGCCTTTGGTGGTACGCTCAAGTTGGACTAATGAACCGGGAACTTGGGTGACATCGCCAAAAGTGCAAGAACGGGCGTTAGTCAATTTAGAATTAGCTCGTCCTGTTGATGCGGTAGAATTTGATATAGACCAAGCTAAATTGTCTTTGTTGCGCGTACCAGATCAGCCCGGTGTAGCTGCTAGGTTATTTGGGGAGATTTCCCATCAAAATGTCGATGTGGATTTGATTATTCAGTCGATTCATGAAGGTAATACTAATGATATTGCTTTTACCGTAAATACACCAATATTAAAACGGGCAGAAGCTGTAGCATCCGCTATTGCCCCAGCTTTGAGAAATCATCCTAATTCAGATGAAGCTGAGGTTTTTGTGGAAAATGATACAGCTAAGGTGAGTATTTCCGGGGCGGGAATGATTGGCCGTCCTGGGGTTGCAGCGAAAATGTTTGCTACCTTAGCAGAGGCTAAAGTCAATATTCAAATGATTTCCACCAGTGAAGTCAAAGTGAGTTGTTTAGTAGATGCGGCGGATTGCGATCGCGCGATTGTTGCCCTTTGTAATGCGTTTGAAATCAATGCTTCCCCTGCTGTCCTCAGTTCACCTGCTCCCGAATCTCCCGCAGTGCGTGGTGTCGCTTTAGACATAAATCAAGCAAGGTTAGCTATTCGTCAAGTTCCAGATCAACCAGGGATGGCGGCCAAATTGTTTGGTTTATTGGCAGAATATAACATCAGTGTAGACATGATTATTCAGTCACAACGCTGTCGCGTGGTTGATGGGGTTGCGCGTCGGGATATTGCGTTTACTGTAGCGAGAATGGATGCAGAAAACGCCCAAAAGAAATTAACCGAAGTTGCGGATCAGTTAGGATGGGGTGAGGTGGTTTTGGATAGTGCGATCGCTAAAGTCAGTATAGTTGGTTCTGGGATGGTTGGACAACCAGGAATAGCAGCAAAAATGTTTACAGCTTTAGCCCAAAATCAAATTAACATCCAAATGATTGCAACTTCAGAAATTAAAATTAGCTGTGTTGTGGGACAGGATGAAGGTGTGAAAGCTTTGCAAGTTATTCATGCAGCTTTTGGTTTAGCTGGAAGTGAAAAATTTGTAGTTCCAGCGTGAAAATACCAAACTTTGTCTTTCTCTTAATTGCTGCACTGGGAGAAATTTCTGGTTGTTTTAGTTTTTGGGCATGGTTAAGATTAGGAAAAAGCATCTTTTGGATTATTCCGGGAATTTGTGCTTTAATTATCTTTGCCATTGCCTTAACTAAAGTTGATATACCTAACGCTGCTAGAGTATATGCTGCTTATGGTGGCATTTATCTACTTTCATCTTTGCTGTGGTTGTGGTTAGTTGAAGGTGTACAACCAAATAAATGGGATTTCTTAGGGGTAGGAATTTCTCTTTTAGGAACATTAGTTATTTTGTTTGGTTCACATCGGTGAAATCATTTAAAATAGTATGATAGGAATTACCATTCAAGTGAGGTACAAGCATTAATAATTAAACGCAGATGGACGCAGATAAACGCAGATGATTTTGAGTATCCATTTATGGAGGTTGAATTTATGATAGAAACAAACCTATCTTCTCTGCATCAAAATTCCCATTCTATTTACGATGTTGACTATCTAAAATGGATAGAAACTACAGTTGAAAAATTGAAAACTCAAAACTATTCTACTGTAGATTGGGAGAATTTGATTGAGGAAATTGAGGACATGGGTAGAAGTGAAAGGAGAAGTTTAGAAAGTAATTTAATTGTCATTTTATTGCATTTATTGAAATGGCAGTTTCAGCCAGAAAAAAGAACTGGTAGCTGGGAAAGAAGTATCATTGAACATCGTCGTCGAGTCAATAAAGCAATTAAAGAATCTCCTAGTTTGCTATCATATTTAGAAAGTATCTTTGCGGAGTCTTATCCAGAAGCAGTCAAACAAGCAAAAGCTGAAACTGGTTTACCAAGAGAAACATTTCTTCAAGAATGTCCATATAGTTTAGCAGATGTCATGGATGATGATTTTTTACCTGAGTAAGTTTCAAATTGAAGTTATTAAATTTAACTAATGATAAAACTGAGACATCAGCAAACTTTAAAATCTGTCACCTGTCACATAAATTAACTATGAATTCGCGGTTCTGGGTGTAAAGTTGCTAATATTTCACTTTCTACAATTGCTAATTCATCAAGTCTTTGCATAACTTTTTCTCTGTCAAAATAGGTATCTGCTAAAACCCAATATGTGCCAAAATGTCGCGCTTCTGATGACATTAAACCACGATAAAATTTAGCTAATTCTGGTTCTGGACAGTTAGCTGCTAATAGTCCTAAACGTTCGTGACTGCGTGCTTCAATTAAACCAGTTACGAGTAAATTATCTAAAAATTGCTCTGGTTCTTTTTTTCTAACTTGTGCTTTTAAACTTGAACCGTAAGGAGGTGCTGATAGTGCTGCCAGGGGAATATTACGACGTTCTAACCATTGGTTAACGAGTTCAAAATGTTCTAATTCTTCTCGTGCGATCGCTGTTAACTCCCTGACCATTTTAGTATTAGAAGGGTAACGAAACATAAAATTTAAGGCTACACCAGCGGCTTTGCGTTCACAGTGGGAATGATCAAGTAAAATAATATCTAAATTGGCGATCGCTTGTTCTACCCAAGCATCACTGGTAGGTTGTTTGAGAGCGTTGATAGTTGGTAAAGGTGAACTTAGCACAATTGGTAATTGGTAATGGGTAATTGGTAAGAAATTAGTACCTATTATACCAATTTTATCTGAGGCTGTACAAAATTATCAAATCACTTAATTTATCCGTCTTTATCCGTCTTTATCTGTGTTTATCTGCGTTTATCTGCGTTCAATTATTATTGATCTTTGACTCTATACAACCTCAATGTAAATTGATATGAGGTAATTATCCACTCTATATTGTAGATTGCAGATCAATGAGGTAAAGAATCAAAATTGAACCCTATATACAAAGCCAGTTTTACTCCTGACTCCTGACTCCTGACTCCTGAATTCTGCTGTATTTTAGATTAATTTCTTTCCCCATTACCCATTACCTATTACCAAATTACCAAGCTATTGGTTGACGATCTCTAAAAAAGTTACCCGTAGCACTTCCATCGGGAAGAGTTGCTAACCAAACAATAGTATCAACTCCTTGTTCTAGGGTGCGGGGTGCTGCTGAACCTCCCATATCAGTTTTTACCCATCCAGGACAAACGGAATTCACTAAAATGTTGTTGGTTTGCAATTCATTTGCTAAAATGCGAGTGAGAGCATTTAACGCAGTTTTAGAAAGACGATATCCAAGATAACCACCGTCCATGTCGGTTAATTGTCCCATCCCAGAAGAAACATTCACAATTCGTCCATAGTTTTGTTTTTTCATCAAAGGAACTAACGCTTTAGTGACTCGAAAAACACCATAAATATTGGTTTCCATTGTTTTTTGCAATGTTTCTATTTCCACATCTAAACTGCTAATTTCTTCATCTCTTGAATCTAGCAAAATACCTGCATTATTGATTAAAACATCGAGTTTACCAAATTCTTTTTGCATGAAATCTGCTAATTTTTGGCAACTTTCATCACTGGTAACATCTAACGAATGAAATGTGATATTTAATCCTTCATTTTGTAAAGTTTGCGTTGCTTTTTGACCTTTGGCTTCATCTCGACTGGTGAGAATTACATGATATCCTATTTTAGCTAATTGCCGAGATGCTTCAAATCCTAAACCGCGATTTGCACCTGTAACAACAGCTAATTTTTTGGTGCTGTTCATGCTAATTTTCTCCTGAATAGAGAGGTTATTTACAACTTTCTATTTACTAAAGTTGCACTAGCTTGGTCAACTGGCATAAGTATGACTTCGTTAATATTAACGTGATTAGGTCTGGTAGCACAGAAAAATACTACATCAGCGACATCATCAGCAGTAAGGGGAGTAACACCTTGATAAACTTTTTTCGCTCGTTCTGTATCCCCATGAAAGCGGACTTGACTAAATTCTGTTTCCACCATACCAGGGTCAACGGAAGTCACACGCACAGGAGTACCTAATAAATCTTGTTTTAGTCCTTCAGTAATGGCTTTAACTGCGGCTTTTGTGCCACAATAAACATTACCACCCGGATAAGTTTGATGTCCCGCAATAGAACCGATATTAATGACATGACCATGACCACGCGCAACCATACCGGGGACTACGTAGCGGGTAAGATAGAGTAAACCTTTGATGTTAGTATCAATCATTTCTTCCCAGTCTTGAAAGTCACCTTCATGCAGTTTATCTAAACCGCGACTTAAACCAGCGTTGTTGATTAAAATGTCAATTTCTGACCATTCGGGGGGTAAATTATTTATAGCAGATTCAACGGATGAGCGATCGCACACATCCAACTGGAGTAAATGAATTTCTACACCATATAATTTATTAAGTTCCCGTGCTTTTTGTTCTAACTTTTCCAAGCGTCGCGCTGCTAAAATCAGTTTGGCATTTTCCCGCGCAAAGGCTTTAGCACAAGCAGCACCAATTCCGCTACTTGCACCAGTGATTAATATAGTTTGGGAGTTTAAAGCAATCATTTTTAATACTGTTGTTGCCTATGTTTTTTGTAGCATAATTAGATGCGTTTACCCTGAATGTTAAGCTAATTGATTTTCTTAAACCAAGAATATCCGCGTTTTGAAACCGAAAATATACTCATTCTCACTAACTGAGCCAAATTGATTGCACATTGTTTAATAAATAGAACTATTATGGTTGTCGTACACGGGCTTTAATTCCTTTTGTCTCTAGCATCTGCAACTTTTGTTTTACTTCTTCTTTAGTCTTGGATACACCCAGATAAATATACTTTTGTCCCTCTGATAGATAAGCATCAGGAACAACTTTCCGCGCCGTAGCTAAAGCACCATCACCTTGATTATCAGCCACTAAATAATATAAACCATCGGCTGATGGTTTGATGTCTGCATTCAGTCCTGATAAAGTTTCCTTGGGCTTTGGTATGGCTAAAACTGGGGGAACAACAGGATTGATTGGTGTTTCGATGGTGATAGGTTTGGGAATGGCTGTCAGGGTTGGTTTGACTTTAGGTTTTAAACCCACTACATCATTAGGATCTTTAACCTGTGGAAACTCACGAGCCGCTAAGTTAGGATATTTGGGGATGGATGTGATTTCTATTGGGGCTATGGGTGAGGGATTACTTTCAGCTACTGTAGTATTTCCACTTACGACAGTATTCTCACTATCTGATAAAGAACCGCGATTAAATAATTTAGCTAAATTCAACTGGGGTAAAGTTTGGGGATTATATACCACATAGCCTAAAGTCAAACTGGCTAAGAGTAGCAACAGCATCGAACCAATGCCCAAAGGTGACACCAAACTGTCATTAGAACCAGTTAATTTTTTGGTTTGTGGTTGTTCTTTTTGGAGACTTCGCAGCAATGCTTCACTAGATTCTAAATAATCATCTGGATGGCTAGGAGTATTATTTGTTGCTACAAGAGTTTCAGCTTCAGCAGTCTTAGTCTTTGTTGGTACGATACTACTCATTGACTTAGACGCTACTGCTGGCAAAGTTGTTGTTTTGGTAGACTCTGGGGCAGAAGATAGTTGAGTATGATTTATTTGTTCCTGGTCTTCTGTTTCTATTGTGGGATGTTCTGGAGAAATGACGTTAGTCTTAACTTCTGTAACCGATAGCTGAGTTTTTCCCAGTTCTCCAGTCATAGTATTTAACTGTTGGGGTTGAGAAGAAATCTCACGTTCTGTACTAACTTTTTTTGGTTGTCTCACACCATTACGTGCGCGTCGATATCGAGTTAACTCTTGATCTAGCTGCACTTCTAAACTTCCTAGTGCCGTGGCTAGTGCTGGCTTTAAGCCAGAGGTTTTAGATGATTGAGTGCCAGAATCAATGATAGGGTTTTGACTCATTGCCACGATGCCTTAATTGTGATACTGCTGGATGAATTTGATTACCTTGTATTATATAGCAGGAGTCAGGAGTCAGTAGAGACGTGGAAGGCGGAAGTCTGTACAGGAGTCAGGAGTAAAACTGGCGTTGTAGTGAGAGTTTCATTATCAATTGATGTCCTAACCACCCTGTCCACGGCTATAAGTTCCAGATCCCGATTCAATAGTTGTTGTGTTATAAAAGATGTCATTAAAATCTGTTAACAATATTTTAGACATTCTCAAACTGGAAGCTAAATGGCAGGAACAACCTTTTCAACGCTTATTGAAATGTTGGCAAGAAGTTGTTGGCGCTAAGGTAGCAGCACAAACTCGGCCCTTGTCGATTCAGCGTGATGTTTTGTGGGTAGCAACAGCTAGTGCAGCTTGGGCGCAAAATTTGACTTTTGGCCGCAAAACCATACTTTTTAAGTTAAATCAACAGTTAAATCCAAATTTACCCACGCCTTTGATAGATATTCGGTTTTCAACTGCGGAATGGAAGCACTCTCCACTACCAAACGACCAGCAACCAACTATATCACCGCAAGCACACCCCAGTTACTTGGGTGAAAGTATCTCTGAATCTGAAGTTAACCCGACTGCTGAAAATGCTCGGACAGCTTTTGAAAATTGGGCTAGAACTAGACAAGAGCGATCGCAAAATTTACCTCTTTGTCCCCAGTGTCAATGTCCCTCCCCACCCGGTGAACTCCAACGCTGGGGTGTTTGTTCCCCCTGTGCAGCTAAATTCGTAAATAAGGGAATAGGGAATAGGAGTCAGTAGAGACGTTTCGCCAAAACTTCTGTACAGGAGTCAGAAGTCAGAAGAAGCAGGGGGGCGCGGGGCGGGGTGCAGGGGAGAAAAGTTATCCCCCTTGCGCCCTGCTAGAAAGCTCCTTGTCCTCTTCACTGTCACCTGTCATCTGTTCCCTATTTCCTTAAAATAGACAGGAATTTTCCGGTATGTAAAGGGTGAGTTGTAAACATTGGGTAAATCTAAAACTAGAGGCTTAACCTTGATCCCCAATACGTTTTAGGCAAAAACAAGTATGTAGCTACTCTAGTAATCATTTACATATATAACAGAATTATAAAGACATCATAAAATTTTTTTTCCTAAAAAATAGCTAGAACCCTGATAAGATAATAACTTTTTGGCTTTTATACCTATTTTGTCATAGAAGCAAAATATTAAGTGTGATCAGTAGCCCTAAATCGCACTCAAGATGAACGCTCATGAAACCAATTAACTCTGTAACATCTGCCTGTAAATACTGCCGTCATTACCAACCAGAGGGTCGTCGTGGTGGTATGTGTCAACAGTTGAGCGCACCTGTACAAGCGGGTTGGAAAGCTTGTTCTTTAGCAATACCCGCCTTTGCACCTTCATGGGAATCTTTAGAAGACGCTTGGACTTTACCAGTAGCAAAACCAGTTTTACCTGTTGGGGCTACCTTAAACTCTGATTTAGACAATCTCACACTCACGCCAGTTGCAGAAATATCGGCCTCATCATTAATAGAAATAAAAGCCGAAGCCTTAGTTATTTAACTAAGTGTTATTAACTTAATCAGTTTTCTGATCCGATTTCAGACCGCTAAATATAAAATTTGCCTTTAAAATTTGTTGGTGCTATAAGTTTCAAGATATGACAAACATCGCACCTTGGAATCAGGTGCGGTTTGGAGGATGATTAAGGCAACCAAGGAAAATCCCGAAAATTGGGGGGACGTTTTTCTAGAAAAGCTTGTTTGCCCTCAGCGCCTTCTTCTGTCATGTAGTAAAGTAGGGTAGCGTTGCCAGCCAGTTCTTGTAAACCTGCTTGTCCATCACAGTCAGCGTTAAATGCTGCCTTTAAACAACGTATTGCTATCGGACTTTTTTCTAATATTTCTTGCGCCCATTTTATCCCCTGGGCTTCCAGTTCTTCGATAGGAACTACAGTATTAATTAATCCCATTTCTAAAGCTTGTTGGGCATCATATTGACGACAGAGAAACCAAATTTCCCGCGCTTTTTTTTGTCCGACTATTCGCGCTAGGTAACTTGCACCAAAACCGCCATCAAAACTGCCAACTTTAGGGCCTGTTTGTCCAAAAATAGCGTTATCCGCAGCTATGGTTAGGTCACAAATTAAATGTAAAACATGACCTCCACCAACAGCATAGCCAGCTACCAAGGCAATTACTACCTTGGGCATAGAACGAATCAGACGCTGTAAGTCCAAGACATTCAAGCGGGGTATACCAGCATCATCAACATATCCAGCTTGTCCGCGTACACTTTGATCACCTCCTGAACAGAAAGCATATTTACCATCTGTGTGGGGTCCGGCACCCGTAAACAGCACTACACCGATACTTGTATCTTCACGGGCATCACAAAAAGCTTCATATAATTCAAAGACTGTTTTCGGGCGGAAAGCGTTGCGTTTATGGGGACGGTTGATAGTAATTTTGGCGATACCGTCGATTTTTTGATACAGAATATCTTCGTAAGATTTAACAGTTTTCCAGTCTATTAGCATAGTGATCAGTAGGCTGTTGTGCTTGAGAATTTTATCAGTTATGAGGGAACAGGGAACAGGTGAGAAAATTATTGACCAATTACCAATTACCCATGACAAATCCTTAAAATATGCCAGTTAAATTGGCTTTATGTCTTTTGTAACTGCAAGAATCAACTAGGTCAGACTAGAATTAACCCGGCCAATTATCCTTGGTTGCATCTCTACAAACAGCAGGAGGTTAAATTTTGGCGAAGTTGAAAGTTGGTATCAATGGATTTGGTCGTATCGGCCGACTTGTACTGCGGGCGGGCATTAATAACCCTAATATCGAGTTTGTGGGTATTAATGACCTAGTACCACCCGATAATCTTGCTTATCTTTTAAAGTACGACTCTACACACGGTAAGTTAAAAGGTAAGGTAGAAGCTAGAGAAGATGGCATGGTGATTGATGGTCATTTTATCCCTTGTGTGTCGGTGAGAAATCCGGCAGAATTGCCTTGGGGTAAATTGGGTGTAGATTATGTAGTCGAATCTACGGGACTTTTCACCGACTATGCAGGGGCTGAAAACCACCTAAAAGCTGGTGCAAAGAGAGTTGTGATTTCTGCACCTACCAAAGAACCAGACAAAGTAAAAACAATGGTGATGGGTGTAAATCATCACTTATTTGATCCAGCAAAGGATTTAATTGTTTCCAATGCTAGTTGCACTACAAATTGTTTAGCCCCCATTGCTAAAGTTATTAATGACAACTTTGGTTTAACCGAAGGGTTGATGACTACAGTTCACGCCATGACAGCTACCCAACCCACGGTAGATGGACCAAGTAAAAAAGATTGGCGCGGTGGACGAGGTGCGGCTCAAAATATTATTCCCTCTTCCACTGGTGCGGCTAAAGCTGTGGCTTTGGTGTTACCGGAGTTGAAAGGTAAGTTGACTGGTATGGCTTTCCGAGTACCAACACCTGATGTCTCGGTGGTTGACTTGACTTTCAAAACTGCCAAAGCTACCAGTTACAAAGAAATTTGTGCGGCGATGAAAAAAGCCGCTGAGGGTGAGTTAGCAGGCATTTTGGGTTACACCGATGAAGAAGTGGTATCTACTGATTTTCAAGGTGATGCCCACTCTAGCATTTTTGATGCTGGTGCTGGAATTGAATTGAACTCCAATTTCTTCAAGGTTGTTTCTTGGTATGACAACGAATGGGGTTATTCCAACCGTGTCGTTGATTTGATGTTGTCAATGGCACAAAAGTAATTAGTAATTCATAATTCATAATTGCATTTTTAATTATGAATTATGAATTAGTAATTATGAATTACAAATTGGGCTTAACGGGGTGCGCT
>RDYJ01000048.1 GCA_004293145.1 Nostocales cyanobacterium
AATTATCTTCAAATTTCATCTTAATTTTTAAAAATATTTCAAATTTTACTTTTGGAATTTTAATTTTTGTAAAAAAGAATCTATTTTTGTTCTAAAAAGCTGTTTTCCCCACTTGCGCGCCTCATTTCCTTCTCCATTGTCGCTCTGAATACATAACCGTTCGAAAAAAACGAAATAAAAATTTACCAATTAACTAAGTCTGTGATTGGTTTTAACTTATATTTTAGAGTTAAACTTCCTTAATAGTATCATTTTGCCACCAGAAGAGGCAGGGGAGCAGGGAGCAGGGAGCAGGGGGAGAAAATTTTTCCCAATTACCAATCACCAATCTATTTCTCCCACTCAGGTGTCAGGCTGCGGAAATTATAATCTTTTGCACCAGGATGACAGCTGACACAACTGCCCATTTTCACAGGGTTTGCTAATTCTACACCAGGATGCAAAGCTCGGAAATAACGGGACTTATTGAGGCGATAGGGTGTTTCTTCGTCTTGTAGTTGCACACGGGAAAAGGTAGAAATATAGTTCCACACTAAAATGCGTTGCGGATCGACCAAAGGCTGAAGCTGTGCGCCATAATGCTGGGAGTCTTCCAGAAGATTTTTCCAAGTTTGGGTAGGAAAAACAGCCGGTGGTAAGGCAATGTGGCAGGTTGAGCAGTTTTTCCTGTATAATTCTTGTCCTAATTGGTAATTTGCGGGTACTACGTCAACTGTACCAATTGAGGAAGCGGGGTTAGCTGCATGGGTACTGGTGGCTAAACCTAGTATAAATCCTATGGCTATGCTCCAGCCGAAAATGATTAGCATCACAATCAGCAGTTGACGTTTGAGTTTTTTGTGGGATGATTTGTGTTTTAATAAACTAGCCATTAGTTTAATTTCTGAAATTTAGGTATCTGGTATTTCCTATACTTTATATACATTTTATAATAGTTGGTTGCGTAATTTATAATTTATTGTCAGTGTTTATTTTTTTAAACTCACTTAGTTTAAATTAATTGTTGTTCAATAAGTTCAATTAATTCCAGAATATTACGAGATTCACTAGCTTCTACATTAGATTCTTCTATTATATGAACATGATGGGGAAAATTAGGTAAATCTGGAAAATGTTGCACATTATCCCAGCGTTTTCTTAAATTTTGCTTTTCTTCATCCATCCACTGATAACGATAACCCAGGGTGAAAAAATGTCCATTCATAATAGTAAAGGATTCTGCTATTTCTAAAAAATCATTATTTACTAAAGTTAATCTAGCTCGAAAATATCCCCGTTCAAATAAAGTTTTTTCTTCCACAATTGATATTTTGATAATGATGCGACTTGTTGCCAACTTAATTTTTACTGTATTAATATAATCTTGTAATTCCATCGGTTAACTATGCTATGCTATTATATTAAATTATTATTGTGAATATGTTGTTGAGCATTTGTCCACATTTCATAAAATACACTCCATTCAAAAAAATCTATTTCATCTCCTAATTGTCCAGCTTGAAATTTTTGATAGAATTCACTAGAAGACATTTTATATTTTGTTTCAAAATTCTTTAAACTTTGTTCTAAATCTGAGATATCTTGTTGTGTTGAATTGACCGATAGTGAAGATGATTTGACCTGATTAACTTTACTTTCTAAAAGCTGTCTTTCTGCTGGAGATAAAGAAAGAATGATTTGAGCGATAGATTCAACTAATTGGGTATTCATAATGTAATTTTTACTGTTGAGTAATTTACAGCAGGTTAATTTTGAAAACTCTTATTTTACAAGGATGGTTGGTTATCTTACCTCATGGATATGCAAAGTGCTATATCTCTTCATTATATTTTATTTATCCAAATTTAACTAGCAGTTAGGAAATTAGGTTAATACAGATTTGGGCAATTCTATTTTTTTACACGAGGTGTTATTTACAGTTTTTATAATTTCTTTCAAAAAGTTGAATACCATACTCTTCTAAAAAATCTTGTGCTAATTCCTGCCAACTGGCATTTAATCTAGGGTAAAATTCAGGAGTGCAAACATAAGCTTCTAAATTTAAACCTGCATAATTTCTATCTAACTTATTATCGAACAAATCAATAGTATTTTTTAATTGTCTAATCGCATCTACTCTATTTTTGTTTACCTTCCTTACACTTGTTGCATTCAATTTAAATTCTACAAAACAACAATCAGTATCATCAAAAAATACAAAATCGCAATGAGAGTCACCAAATCCTAAAAATCCGTTTTTTCCATCAATAGGAATAAAAGCGACTCGTGTAGCATTAATGATATTAAATAGTTTGCTGCTATCAAAACCTGTGATAATAGTTTCTACACCATTTAGGCTAATAGAAAATGTATTATCCTCAAATTCAATACTGATAATAATAAAAGATTGTCCTTTATAGTCTGTGACTGAAAACTCTTCTCTCAATTCTATTTGTAGAATACCAGCAAAATTAGGAAACGCATTTGATAGAAGTTCTTTAATATCGTCAAATTTGCTCATCTTCTTGCAAAAGTTCTAGCGTGGATACTGTATAAACTTTGAAAATCACCACCCAAAATTTCGGAAACAGTATCCAAATAATTTTGTTGAATAGTACCTTTTTCACTATTAAAAATAGATTCACAATAATTGGTTGTTTCAGAAACAGATTGATTTCCTAATGAATAAGCTGAAAAATCATCAGCTTTTAACCAAGAATCTTTAGGGATAATTTCTGCCACTTCTGATTCAACAGAGGGATTTTTTTCCACTACTCTATTTGCAAATAAGAGATTATTAAAAACTGTGAGTATATAAGGACTATGGGTGGTAATAATGAGTTGATTATCTTCATTATGATTGACCATTAAAGATAATAACTCAATTAGTTGTTTTTGGGCAATAGGAAATAAATGTGCTTCTGGTTCTTCTATTATTCTTAATACTTTTACATCATCAAGGATGTTCAGAAAAATATCTTGTAAAATCCTTATCACTTCTTGCTGTCCTGATGAAGCATTAGAAAGATAAACATATTCTTCTTCCGTATTGAATACAATTCTTTCTCCCCTATGATCAATTTGATATTCACCTTTTAGGATTTCATTTATCCTATTTCTAATCTCATATAATTTTTCCTTTACTTCATTTTTTGCATAGTTATCAATTATTCCTTCAAAACTAAAATGTCCAAGAATTTTGAATATATCTTTAATTTTTCCAACTCTTTCCATGAATTTTAACATTAAAGTTTCATCTATGGTTTGTTCATTCCGTGAAATTTTTATATTTGCCTCTAAACTACTTTGAATACTTGCAAACAAATATTTTTCAAACAAGTCAGAATAACTTACTGTTGCATTTCTGCCCGAAATTATAAATAATGAATGTGCCTGATAGCTTTCAAATGATTCATCTAGCAATGTATAAAGTTTTTGAGCATACCTAATTTTCTCTTCTGCATAAACTAATTGTAATTGTTCACCAATATTATTTGCATTTAATTGTTGGTGCATAAATCTTTTAATACTACTTACAGAAGTTATAAAATCATTATCTAACAGATGACCAAATTTAGGACTTAGTTTTTTATTTTCATCAATCGTTAATTTTAAAAATTTATTTTTCTCGACACTATAGTAAAATACTATTTCAAAATTAGGTAAATGAGATGTAGAACCAAAGAAGTTATGAAATTTTTGTATCGTGGGATTAATGATGTCAGAAGTAGTCTCAAGATAAGTAAAATTCGTATCCCGATAGATTTGACTAAATAAATCATCCCTTAATGATTTAAAAAAATAAATCAATTTAGCAATAGTGCTTTTACCGCTTGCTTGCTCACCTATCAAAACTAATATTTTCCTGACTTCAATTTCTGCATATTCAATAGCAGCGAAATTTTTAATAATAATTTTCTGCATGATTATCAAATATCGTTTTACCCAATAAATTTATTATAGTTGTAACAGGTGCAAGATGTGACTATACAAAAACAAACTTTTACTTCTGTCACCTGTCACCTGTCACCTGCTATAAAATTAAGGAATAGCAACCGATCGCAATATCCGATCAACTACAGTTCTTGCATTTCTGCCACCTCTAGGAATTAAACGATGACTCAAAACATAAGGTGCTAAAAATTTCACATCATCGGGAATAGCATAATCTCTACCTAAAATAAAAGCTAATGCTTGGGCAGCTTTTTGTAATGCCACCGTACCACGAGGACTAACACCAAGGGTAATTTCCTCATCCTGTCTGGTCGCCCGTACTAATTCTAAAATGTATTGTTGTAAGGAAGTTTCTACTTTTACCTGTGAACAGAGTTGGCGTAACTCAGCTATTTCTGCCAAAGTAATACAAGGTTGCAAATCAGCAACTTGTACACCTTCCTGGAGATTTTGCAGCATTTGTAATTCATCTGACTCAGAAGGATAGCCTAAACTCAAGGAAAGCATAAACCGATCCATCTGTGCTTCTGGTAAAGGAAATGTACCTTGGTATTCGACGGGGTTTTGCGTAGCAATAACAAAGAAAGGTTGAGGAACTGCACGGGATACACCATCAACTGTTACCTGTCGCTCTTCCATCACTTCCAGCAAAGCTGACTGGGTGCGAGGAGTAGCGCGGTTAATTTCGTCAGTTAGCAGCACATTGGCAAATACAGGACCTGGGAGAAAGGAAAATTCACCGCTTTTGGGGTTCCAAATGTTAGTACCAGTGATGTCTGTTGGTAATAAATCGGGGGTGCATTGTAACCTTTGAAATTTGCCATCTACAGAACGTGCTAAAGATTTAGCCAGCAGGGTTTTACCAACACCCGGTACATCTTCTAATAAAGCATGACCACCACCAAGCAAAGCAACTATCACTAAGCGTACTGCTTCATTTTTACCGACGATGGTACGAGCCAGATTTTGTGTTAAAGCGTCAATTTTTTCTCTCATGCTGGGGATTAGGGATTGGGGACTGGGGACTGGGGAGTAAGGGAGTAAGGGAGTAAGGGAGAATAACTTTCTATTCCCAATTCCCAATCCCCAATATATACATTGTTCCCAAGTAATCATCCAAATTTAGTATGCACTATTGAAAAATTCTCTGGCTATGGTGCAGTCAATTTGAATTTGGGTTTTCAGGGCTTCCAGATGAGGAAATTTTTGTTCGGGGCGTAAAAATTTTACTAGCTGTACAACCAGTTTTTTACCGTACAAATCACCAGACCAATCAAACAAATGTACTTCTACTGCTGCATAAGTACCATTGACAGTGGGGCGAGTGCCAATATTCATTACGCCTAAATTTTGAATAGGAGAAGTATCCGGCATTTGACTGTGGATGAGAACCCGCACAGCATAGACTCCTTGAAGGGGTAAAAATTTGTCTTTTGGTAGTTGTAGGTTAGCAGTGGGAAAACCAATGGTTCTACCTAATTTTTGTCCAGGTATAACTATACCAGTCAGGTTGTAAGGTCTTCCCAGTAGGCGGTTTGCTCTGGGAATATCGCCGGTTGCCAAAGTTTGGCGAATTAATGAAGTGCTAATGCGACTATCATCTGTCAGAACAGAGTTAATACCATGAGTATTTTCTGGCAAGTTATCTGTATCCGTTTGGATGGGAACTATGGTGACGGGGATATTGTACTGGGCGGCGAGCATTTGCAAATCCTGGGCAGTACCCGTGCGCTTTTTACCAAAACAGAAATCTTCGCCAACACTGATTTTTTGACATTGTAATTGGCGGACAAGGATTTTTTCGACAAAATCTTGGGGTGAGAGGGCAGATAGTTCTTTGTCGAAGGGTAATAATACCAGTTGTTCTACCCCAAGCGATCGCAATTGTTCTACTTTTTCATCTAGCGGTGTTAATAAAGCACGGGGTTGTCCGCTAAAAAACTCCTGGGGATGGGGATCAAAGGTGACAACTGTTGAGTATATATGTTCTGGGAATGATGGCAAAGTTGATGATTGAGGAGGATGATTAGGTGAGTCTTCTGGTAATCTCTCCCCATTTTCCCATCTCCCCATCTCCCTATCTTCCTGCCCATCTTCACCCCCTGCTGAATGCAAAACTGGTTGAATTACTCTTTGATGACCAAGATGAACACCATCAAATTTGCCAAGAGCAACAGCAGTTGGTGTTAGTAGCCGTTCGGTCGAAGCAGCAACCCACACAGAACACCCATTTTGAGACAAATTTAGCACTTGGATTCTGGGATTTTAAGTTTATTGTAGCTATCAGCATTACCCACCTCAGTAGCCTCTATTTTTGCTGCCGGGAGTTTTTTTCTACCTTCAGCCTTCTGAGAGGCTGCCAGAGATTTTTTGGTCTGCTAGTGAAGTTAAAAAGCTGATTTACCAGCTGTCACCACTTCATCAACAAACAGGTTATGGCGCTGTAAGCTTCTCTAATCACCAATCTAATCTAAAATCACAAATGTCTATAGCCATCTGGTTTGATTCCTGATAGCTGGCGCGGCCAAGCCATAACTATTTGCATGGGTAGGGAACAGAGAACAGGAAACAGGGCAAAAGTGATTTGAGGTGTAATGACGCTTACTATAAAAGTTTATACAAATCCATCGCCATGAGAAATTTTATCTTTTGCGCTGGGGTTGATTTATGCAGATTTTTGCCAGTTTCCAGGTGGATGATGATTATGACTTGCTGATTGGCAAGGGATCAGGTACAGGATCTGTGACTGGAACTTCAAGTATTAATCCCTCTCGTGCCATAATTGCACCGGGAAATTTCTCAAATGCTTGTTTGCCCACCTGATCTAAAAAGTCATCGTTGTGGGCGGGATCATGGTGGTAAATAACTAAGGTTTTGACGTTGGCAGCTTGAGCTATTTTGATAGCTTCTTGCCAAGTAGAATGTCCCCAGCCAATTTTTGGTGATTTTTGGGAATAGTATTCTTCATCAGAATAGGTAGAATCATAAATCAGGATGTCAGCATCGCGTGATAACCACAGGATATTTTCATCCAATTTATCGGGAAAATGTTCTGTATCTGTGACGTAGACGGCTGCACCACCACGCCAGTTAATTCGATATCCTACGGCTTCACCTGGATGGTTTAAAGGTGCCGTTTCTATGATGATGTCATCGATGTGGATTGGTCGCCCGGCTTTAATGTTGTAAAAATTCAAATTGGCTTGCATAATCTGCAAGG
This sequence comes from Nostocales cyanobacterium, assembly GCA_004293145.1. Classification (GTDB taxonomy): domain Bacteria; phylum Cyanobacteriota; class Cyanobacteriia; order Cyanobacteriales; family Nostocaceae; genus RDYJ01. The sequence goes on from RDYJ01000048.1 coordinate 7,154, forward strand.
GTACGGGGAAGTTGGGATGGAGCATTTGGTCATTGAGGCGTTGCTCAATTGTTGATCCATCGGGGGCGATCGCACCGTAAATATTAAATTGATTCCCTTTGATAAATGCTGGGGTAAAGAATGGAAACCCCTGCATGTGATCCCAGTGGGAGTGAGTGAAGAAGATATGACCTTCGACGGGCATTTGGGACAATAGAGATTGTCCTAAGACGTGAACTCCCGTACCACAATCAAAAATCAAACGTTTGCCGCCCACTTGCATCGCAACACAAGGGGTATTACCTCCATAACGGACGGTATTTGGACCTGGACAGGGGATACTACCCCTAACGCCCCAAAATTGTACTGTAAATTGATTCTCTATCCTAGACATGGGTGTTGGTTGCTGGACTGAGCGGGCGATAAATACAAAAAATGTTGCTTATTTTTCTAGTTTATGCTCTCTTACTACCTTGATTATAAAATGCAAAATCGTAAAAAAGCATACTTTACTATATTCCGTGTGAGATACGGTGATGTACTTCTCTCGATGCACCAGATTTTATCGGTATTCAATTATTCCAAATATAGCTCCTCAATTTATAGCGTAAATTGTGATGCCGTGGCTTTGATTGTCGCTGTAATTTTACTATATACAGAAAACTTTACGTAAATTTAAATTCCCGTGTAGATAGTTGATGCAGTCCGTTGGCACAAGTAAGATTGTATTGCAAGGGAGTAATACTGATGAAGTTTTTACGGATAACTTCTACATCAATGGGGATGTTTGGCGGTACATTTAACCCTGGTGGTGGTTCTACGTCCTCTAAAACCTCCCCTGTTAACCAGTAGTACGTTTTTCCACGGGGATCAACTCGCTTGTCAAAAACATCAACATAACGACGCACTCCCTGACGGGTGACTGTGACACCAGCAATTTCTTCCCAGGAAATTGGGGGAACGTTGACGTTAAGTAACATTAAATCTGGTAGGGGTTGTGCTGCTAGATGATCCACTAGGAGTTGGGCAAATTTGGCAGCTGGTTGAAAGTCTTTGTGAGTATGACTGGTCAGACTGAGGGCTATACTGGGAATGCCTTCAATCATCCCTTCCATTGCCGCTGACACAGTTCCAGAGTACAAAATCTCTGTTCCTAAATTGGCACCTTGGTTAATTCCAGATAATACCAAGTCAGGAGGGGAGTCAAGTAAAGCCCATAATGCTAATTTTACGCAGTCTGAGGGTGTGCCATCACAAGCCCAAGCATTAATAGCCGGATGGAAAAGAGCTTCCACCATTTCCGCGCGAATTGGTTGATGTAAGGTTAATCCGTGTCCGGTTGCTGATCTTTCTCGATCTGGACAGACTACACTCACATCATGACCTGCTTCTGCTAACGTGTTAGCCAAGGTGCGGATACCCAAGGCGGAAATGCCGTCATCGTTGCTAATTAGTAATTTCATCTGTGATTGGTCATCGGTTAGTGTTCTTTAAATATAGGGTTATTGGTCATTAATAATTAGTTGATTGTCTATTGTCAGTGTTTTTGGTCACACAGGCAAAAAAAACATTTCTTATGCTTGATCAGCTTCTAAACTGGTAAACAGGGAAAAGGTTTAACTTGTGCCGTTGACTGGTTCATCGCCGATGAATACGGTTAATCGTCCTTCGTTGGTTGTTTGTATTTTGCCACTGACCACTGACCCTTCGGGTTCGTCAGTCGCACCCTTCAAGAAGGCTTTCTCTCCTACTACATGAGGGAAACCCCCAAGACCGCGCTGACTCACCACTAACCACTGACTAAATAACTAATAACTAATGACTAGCAATTTAGAGGATCAACTTTTAGCATTACGACAAGATGGAGAAGCAGCGATCGCATCTGCTGATACCCTGGAACGTCTGGAAGAACTGCGAGTTAATTATTTGGGCAAAAAAGGTCAATTGGGTGCGTTGTTACGCAGCATGGGACAGATGAGTGCGGCGGAACGTCCCAAAATTGGGGCGATCGCCAATACAGTTAAAGAAGCTTTACAAAACCTTCTAGATCAGCAACGCTCCGCTTTAGAATCGGCTCAAATTCAAGCACAGCTAGAGACGGAAACTTTAGATGTGACAATGCCAGGTATTTATCGCCCCCAAGGTCGTATCCATCCCCTCAATGGTATCATTGATCAAGCTTTAGATATCTTTGTCGGTATGGGTTACACTGTCGCCCAAGGGTCAGAGATGGAAACAGATTACTACAATTTTGAGGCTCTTAACACTCCTCAAGACCATCCAGCCCGTGATATGCAGGATACTTTCTACTTACCGGATGGTAATTTGCTGCGGACTCACACCTCTTCGGTGCAAATTCGCTACATGGAAAAGGAAGAACCACCGTTTAAAATTGTTGCCCCAGGACGAGTTTACCGAAGAGATGATGTCGATGCAACTCACTCCGCTGTTTTCCATCAAATTGAATTGTTAGCTGTTGATGAAGGTCTAACTTTTACAGATTTAAAAGGTACTGTGAAAATATTTTTGCAAGCGATGTTTGGTGATTTACCAATTCGTTTCCGCGCTAGTTATTTCCCTTTTACTGAACCTTCTGCGGAAGTAGATTTACAGTGGAATGGACGCTGGTTAGAGGTGATGGGTTGCGGTATGGTTGACCCCAATGTACTTAAATCTGTGGGTTATGATCCTGAAATTTATAGTGGTTTTGCTGCTGGTTTTGGTGTAGAACGTTTTGCGATGGTTTTACATCAAATTGATGATATTCGCCGTTTGTATAATAGCGATTTGCGCTTTTTACAACAGTTTTAATGTAGGGGCGGGGTTTACCCGCTCTTGATGAGATTAAATAGACTACAAATGACAAGACAATGTATAGATTTTTAATATTTGGTAATTCTGGTTCTGGAAAAAGCACTCTCGCTCAAAAACTGGTACTCGATTTAAATATTCCTGTTCTTGATCTGGATACTATTGTCTGGGAAAAAAATCAAATTGCTATCAGACGTGATCACGAAGATGTTTCTCATGATCTGCAAGATTTTATCACCAATCATACTTCTTGGGTAATTGAAGGTTCTTACAGTACGCTCATTACAATTGCTCTTGAATTTGCAACTGAAATCTATTTTCTCAATCCTGGTATTGATAAGTGTCTGGAAAATAACCGCTATCGTCCTTGGGAAGCACATAAATTTAAATCACCGCTAGAACAAGCAGAAATGTTTGAGTTTTTAAACAGTTGGATTCAACAATATACAGTCCGTAATGATGAATTTGGTTATTCATCCCATCGCGCTATATTTGAAGAATTTAAGGGCAAAAAGCACGAAATTTTAGAATAAATAAATTTGCAATCAGGTGAAAATCAAACTCTTGAAAAAGGTACTAAATCAAAAAGTTTTTATTCACTAGCGATATTCTCTATCTGAAAATTAAATATCGGTCAGATCAAGATCCCAGATTTTTTCAAGAAGTCGGTAATCTATCTCCTTTACAAATTGATGCTGATTTGGTCTATAATTAAATAGAGATAACATTTTAGATTAACCTGTGACATCATCTGTATTTAACTCGGAACGGCTTTTATTTACCCCCGCAAATCCCAAAACTGACGCTATTCCTGTGATTTTCGCTTTCCCAAATGAGTACACTGTGGGAATAACCAGTCTTGGGTATCAGGTGGTTTGGGCAACTTTAGCAATGCGTGATGATTTACAGGTGAGTCGTTTATTTACTGATACTCAAGAACAACTTCCTAGACAACCTGAAATTTTAGGTTTTTCTATGTCTTGGGAATTAGATTATGTGAATATTTTCAATCTTTTGGAATCTTTACAAATTCCCCTGCGTGCAACTAATAGAACTGAAAATCATCCTCTGGTTTTTGGTGGTGGTCCTGTTCTCACAGCTAACCCTGAACCTTTCGCAGATTTTTTTGATGTGATTTTATTAGGTGATGGGGAAATTTTACTTGGTAGTTTTATTGAAGCTTATAAAGAAGTCAGAAACGCAAAGCGAGAAGTTAAATTAAAAAGATTAGCGCAAGTTCCCGGTATTTATATTCCTAGTTTATATCATGTAGAATATTCTAGCGAAGATGGGGAAATAACAGCCATTAATTCTATTGATGCTGATATTCCTCCAGTTATTCAAAAGCAAACTTACCGGGGAAATACTCTTTCTGCTTCTACTGTTGTCACCGAAAAAGCAGCATGGGAAAATATTTTTATGGTGGAAGTGGTGCGGAGTTGTCCCGAAATGTGCCGCTTTTGTTTAGCGAGTTATTTAACTTTACCTTTTAGAACTGCGAGTTTAGAAAGTTCTTTAATTCCGGCAATTGAACAAGGTTTAAAAGTTACTAACCGTCTAGGTTTATTGGGTGCTTCGGTTACACAACATCCTGAATTTTCAGAATTATTAGATTATATTAGTCAACCAAAATATGATGATGTGCGGTTGAGTGTTGCTTCTGTGAGAACGAATACGGTAACGGAAAAGTTAGCTGCAACTTTAGCAAAAAGAGATACTCGTTCTTTGACAATTGCTATAGAAAGTGGTTCGGATAAACTACGCCAAATCATCAATAAAAAGTTATATAATGATGAAATTATCCAAGCTGCTACAAATGCAAAAGCTGGGGGTTTATCCAGTTTAAAATTATATGGCATGGTGGGTATTCCTGGGGAAGAACCAGAAGATTTAGATGCAACGGTAGCAATGATGAAGGCTGTTAAAAAAGCTGCTCCTGGTTTGCGGTTAACTCTAGGATGTAGCACCTTTGTACCTAAGTCACACACGCCTTTTCAATGGTTTGGGGTGAATAAACAATCTGAAAAGCGGTTACAGTTTTTACAAAAACATTTAAAACCCCAAGGTATAGATTTTCGTCCCGAAAGTTATAATTGGTCTGTTATTCAAGCTTTGTTATCGAGAGGCGATCGCAGACTTTCCCATCTGTTAGAATTAACTCGTGATTTTGGTGATTCTTTGGGCAGTTACAAACGCGCTTTTAAAGAATTAAAAGGAAAAATTCCCGATTTAGATTATTACGTTTATAGTAATTGGTCAACTGAACAAATTTTACCTTGGAATCACTTGCAAGGACCCTTACCACAGTCTACACTAATAAAGCATTTGACGGAAGCGATGAGTCATTTTCGCGCTGCTTCCCCTGTCCAATAAAAACCAAAAATTCCCCAAGTGAGAAAATGCAAAATACATCAGAATTTTATTGTGCTTATTGTGGAGAAGAAAATACAACTTTTATTGATTTTAGTGCAGGAATGATGCAAAATTATATAGAAGATTGTCAAGTTTGCTGTCGTCCCAATATTTTGTATATCAGAATTGACGAAGATACGCTCGATATTGAAATAGACACAGAATATGAAGGTTAAAGGTTAGGTTTTTCGTTTCATGCTGCACTTTACTCATTCTTCCATTATTAATGCACCTGTTGAAATAGTTTGGCAATTTCATGAACGTCCAGACATTTTACAACTACTCACCCCACCTTGGCAACCTGTACAAGTATTGCGTCGGGAAGGTGGACTTGATGAAGGTGCAATAACTGAGTTTAGGTTATTTCTAGGACCTTTACCTTTAACTTGGTTAGCACGTCACACTAACTATGACAAATATCGTCTGTTTACTGATGTACAAATATCTGGACCTTTTGAGTCTTGGGTACACCGTCATGAGTTTGCAGAAGAAGATGGAAAGACTAAATTAAACGATAATATTGCTTATTCTCTTCCTGGTGGTGATGGGGTGGAATTTGTTAGCGGTTGGTTAATTCAAGTGCAGTTAGAAGCGATGTTTCGTTATCGGCATTTTATCACGAAACGGGAATGTGAGCCAAAGTAATTGATGATTAATTATCCATATTTATAGACAGTTGTGTTAATTTTTCTAGCAGCTTGTAAACCTCAGTCCCAATTTTTTGCTCTGGATAATTTATACCATCAGGATTACATCCACCCAATATTTTTGCTCTGGGTATTGCTTGTGGTATGTATTCAATTAATTTCTCGTAATATGGTTGATGCTTTTCTTGATGAATACCAGCTAATAAAGTTTTACATATTCCTGGTCTTTTTTTTATAAAATGTTTCAAGATATAATCATGTAAACTTTCGGCTGAAGTTTCTCCTAAAACACAATCTTTTAAAGTAGTGTTTAAATCCACAAAATGCAAAATTAACCAAAGTTCAAAACATGGATTACTTAATCCTAGCTGATAAAGAGAACTTTCTAAACACTTTTTGTGAATTTGTTCAATAGCATTTTTACGGTTATCATATTCATCTGTATCAATGATTAACCATAACTCATCATAATTTTCTTGAGGTTGATACCTTTGTTTTAATTCTTCGAGAAATTTATCTAAAGTCTCTAAGACTATATCAGGATGAGAATTACCCGCTTTAGATTCTTCTCTATCTATAAACTCTACATATAAATTCCTCATCCTAAATTCTTCTGCATATTGCTTTTTTAAAGCACGAAAATATTTATATTCAGTTTTATCACCTTCTGCAACTATTATATATAATTTCCATTTTCCATCTGGACTACATTTGCTATCAATTTCAATTGATATCCGCTGATAATCAGTATTTCTTTCCCTTCCCATATTATTTTTCTTTGCTCCAACCTGAAGCTTTTAAATCTTTGATAAAAGGTATTGCTCCAAATCTTCCATTAAGATATCCAGTAGCTAAATCTAAATTTTCAACATCTGTATTTGCTAAAGAATAAAGTATTGATTGTCCATCTTTATCTTTTTCTACAAACCAAATTTCATCTTTTCTAAATAGTTCTTTGATGTCTAGTAAGTTAACTTCATGTGTTGATGCTATTAACTGACTGTTCAAATTAGTATTCTTAGGACTATTCAGAAAAAGGTCAAAAAGCTTTTTAATCAGTAGAGAATGCAAACTTCTTTCAATTTCATCAATTACAAAAACTGCATTTCCTTGATCTAAATTAATTAGCATCGGAACTAAATCTATAAGTCTTTGTGTTCCATCTGATTCTTCAGAGATTTTAAAAATCACCTCACTATCATCTTTGTCAATTCTTACGGTTGATAAATTAGAAACTATTAATCTGTCTGTTCCATCTTTTGCTTTAGAGATAACACATCTTAAATGTGGTACAAACATTGTTACTGCTTCTTGAGGAAAGTCCTCTTCAATTTTATTTTTGATTGTTTCTTCTATTTCACTATAATCATCTAAAGGTGTTTGTGTAATTTTAATACTTTTGATTCCCAAATCGAATGATTTCAAAATATCACTCCAAGAGTCTGTCTCTACTTGAATAACAAGAGGTAAAAGTAAAGGTTTGGAATTAGGAAAAATAATTGTTAAAACATCATCAAACCATGTATATATATTCTCAAATTGTTTAATATCACGTTCTTGACTGTTAGTCAGAAATAATAAATTCTCTCTTGTTCCATCAGCTTCATAAGCAAGTCTGTTTTTGTCATATTCAGAAATATTTAAAAATAATTCATTTTCAAAGTTAAAATTAATCTTTTTTCTTGTTCTTTCATAAATAGGATTTTCCAGATTTAAACCCATTTCAAATAACCATTCTTCATGAACTTTATGTTTATCAATCAAAAATCCATAAGCATATTGTTTATTTTGATATCTAAACTCAAATTCAAACCTTGAAGGTTTATGAAAACAGGTTTTATCTAATCTGAAGTTATCAATATTTATGTTTTTGTTTTTCTCAACTCCATTAACTATAAAGTCCTTCGCAAACTTCATAGCTTTAATCAAATTAGATTTTCCAGAAGCGTTAGCACCATAGATAATTGACGATCTTAATAACTTGATTGATTCTTCAGAATCTCCTCCAACTATATGATGACTGTGGTGAGTATCATTTGAAGCAATCATATTAAAATCTACCCTTTTGTTAAAGGATAGAAAATTTTCCACTGTGAATCTAATTAACATATTGCTTGAACTTAAACTATCTAACCAATTGCCTTAATCATACTTCTAAACCAAATTTTGATGTGAAATTATTTTATCAATGTTGCTTACTGAGAATCTATTAACTATACACTCACTTCCTTCACAGACGGCCGCACACACAAATAAATCAACGCACCAAAAAAAGGAATCATCGCAAATAACCAAAATAATTGATTATCCTTCCAACCTCTTCGCGTCATATCATCTCCTAACAAAGTTGGAAATAATAAACTCAACATACAAAAATCTAAACTCATTACATGAATAAATCTGCTAGTTTGCCATTGTTGGATAAAATTAGTCCAATCTCCTTGGAAACCATAAGCAGCTAAAACACCAGCACCTAAAGTTAATAAAATTCCCGTAATACGAGAATCAAATATTTTGAGAAACAGATTTTTCTTACCTGTAAATTCTTGATTTGGTTCTCTTAAAGCTAAATAAGGTAAAATTGCAAAAGCTCCAACTGCAAAGGAAGCAGTCGCAAAAGGCCAAGCGCGTATTTTTTGCCCTCTTCCATCAATAAATAATACTGAACTATATATTAAAGGCCAGATACCCATAATATTAAATAGGGCAATTATTACCGGATTAATACCTTGCCAATTTCCTGTAGAGAGATTTGTGATTAACTCTAAAGTTTCTGGGAAATTATCAGGAGGAGCAAAGAAAAAGGCGTAGGAAACAAATCCTAGCCATAATAAACCAAAAGAGATTTTTCTCAACATACAAAAAATGGCAGGTAAATGAAGTACATAGTTGAAATCAAAACTTAAACAATTTACAACACCAAGCAGCTTTTTACTCCTGACTCCTGACTCCTGACTCCTGACTCCTGCTATGGTTTACGCAGTTTGACTAAAAGCTTCTGAAAGGTAATCTGCTGCTGCGGCTACAACAGCGATCGCATTTTCATAGTCTAACCGAGTTGGTCCCAAAACACCTACACTTCCCACCGGTACAGAACCCCGACGATAGCTAGAAGAAATCAAAGAACAGGTTCTAATTGGTTCTAAAGGATTTTCCGCACCAATACGCACTGTTACCCTAGTTTTACCAGCTTCTTCAATTTCCGTTCCTTCACATATCAACCGCCATAATTGCTCTTGTTCTTCTTCCAACAGGTGCATAATTGTTTGTACCTGCTGCACTTGAGAAAATTCCGGTTGACGTAACACCTCTCCCACACCCCGCACCATAATTTGTGTGGAAGAGGGAGCTACAGCACGACGGAGCAGTTCTGTCAATGAACTTTTCAAAAATTCACCATAGCGTTGAAACTCCTGATCTAATTCACTCCAGTCAAGCTGGGCTAATTCCAACAGAGTGCAACCGCGCAAATGACTATTTAAAAAGTTAGAAACAATTTGTAATTCCCGATCAACTGCTTCTGAATCCAGTTTGATTTCTGATGATGCGCTAAATAAATCCATCACCTTGGAATGTGTTTCATAACCATCCATCACCACAATTAGCATAATTTTGCCAGATTCCACTTGCAAAAGTTGCAAATGTCTTAACTGAGTTGTGTGTGCTTGCGGCATGGTAATTAAAGTAATACAGCCGCTTAATGTTGCTAAAATTTGCGCTGCACCTTGCAACAAAGCTTCTAAACTCCACTCATCCCAATGTAGGCGCTGTTGAAATGCTGATTCTACCTCTTTAGCTAACACATCTGTTCGCGTAGTATCTCGCAGAGCAGATGTAATCAGTTGATCCACATAAATGCGATAACCCGAATCAGAAGGTATTCTTCCCGCAGAAGTGTGTGGTTGGTAAAGTAACCCCGATTTTTCCAAAACACCCATAATATTGCGAATAGTGGCGGAACTAACACCAAGGTTAAACTCCTCAATTAGAGCTTTAGAACCAACAGGCTCTGCTGTAGCGATGTAATGGCGTACAGTTGCCCAAAGTATATGCTGTTGTCGATTAGTCAGCTGGACTTGCATAGAATATGTTTTACTGAAGGCAAATTTTAAGCAAAGGTTGAAAAACTTTGTGGCTAGAACCGCCGCAAAAGCAAAAAAAAGATTAATTATTATTTAATTAAGATAGCAAATTATATACTCAATACTATACCATTTGAGTGCAAAGCTTCCCTTCAGGATTAATTTTGTGCGTATTTATTAACACATCTCAATTCATAGCACAAAAGATGATAAATTCTCGTCTATTGATTTTATTATTTGATCACATCCCTTGAGTAAGCTGTATTTGTAGATACAAAACCTCAATCTTCTTCCTTGTCTGCCTTGTCTTTCCCTATTATAAATCTCTATGTAAAAAACCTACCCTTGTGGGAGTCCCCAGTCCCCAATCCCCAATCCCTAATACTGAGGAACTGAAGGATCAACTAAGATAGAGTAGGCAGCAATCCCACCCGTTATGTTTTTAACATTTGTAAATCCTTGAGCTACCAACCACTGGCACATTTCAGCAGAACGCATTCCATGATGACATAGCACTAAAGTTTCAGCATGGGGATCAAAACGCTTGGAAATTTCCCTGTTCCATTGCTCATATTCACTCAAAGGAAGGTTGACAAAACCATTAATTTGAGATAAAGCCAGTTCTTGAGGTTCGCGGACATCAATTAATTGTAGTTCAGGATCACCTTGTGCTAGGCGTTGCGCTAGTTGCTGAACGTTAATTTCCCTAAAAGATTGACCAGTCATGCAGTTTTTCTAAACAGTTCTAAGTTCTAAGTAGCTTGGCACAATTAAATATTAAACCGCTCTCCAAACCTCTTCCTTGGTAGAAGAGAAGCTTTGACTCCCCCTTCCCTACCAAGAAAGGGGGTTAGGGGGTTAGGTTTATATTATATTTTTTAACGCCCACTTACTTATACTATTTTATGGTGGCAGAAAAGCGAGAAAATATAGCGATCCGATTTGATTTATGTCCGCGTAGCCTGGCATAAGCCATATTTTTTGTTGAGGCAGGGAACAGGGAACTCTGAACAGGGAAGAAAGATTTCAGTGTGTACTGAGTCTTGTACGGCGGAAGCCATGCAAGCTATGAAAAATCAAATAGGAGTCCTACAGATAGGTTGAATGTGAACAATAAACGCTTCTTCTTTAGTTTCTTAGTAGCTGGTGTTATTGGCCTGCTACTAATTGTTGTTGCTGGCTTTTATTGGTTGTTTGCCAAAAGTCCAGTCCACCTCAGCACCCCTACATCTCAACCAAGGGCTGCTATATTTGTGTCCAAGTTGTCACCAGCAATGGTGTCTTTGCTAGTAAATCCAGAAAGTTTGCAGTCATTAGAGAAACACGGGGAAATTTCTCAACTCAAAAATAGTTTATTAGCAAAATCTCATATAGATTTCAAAGATGAAATTAAACCTTGGCTAAGTAATGAAATTACACTGGCCGTTACTAGCCAAGATATAGACCACAACCCAGAAAACGGGCTACAACCAGGATATCTGATGGCACTAGCTACAGATAACCCCGCAAAAAGCCGTGAGTTTGTCGAGGTGTTATTTTCTCGGCGGGCTTTAGCAGGAGCAAATTTAGAAGTAAAACCATACAAAGGTGTGAAGTTGCTTTATGATTTCCAGGAAGTAACAACATCAGAAAAACTCCAAACTCCAAACTCCAAACTCCAAAATAGTTTAGCGGCTGCGGTTGTTGATAACTTTGTTTTGTTGGCGAATCATCCCCAGATTCTACGAGCAGCTATTAATAATGTACAAGCACCGAATTTAAATTTGAGCAGTGATCCCGAATATCGGCAAGCTATCAAACAATTACCCAAAAATGCTGTGGCTTTAGCTTTCTTGAATCTGCCGATGGTAGCACAATGGCAAGGGTTGGAATTGGCAGAATCAATCTATCAAACCCAAATTTTTTCTTTAGTATTAAATCCCCAAGGATTTTTAGCAGAAAGTACCTTTTTAACCACATCAAAAGTTGGTTCTGTATCCCTGCCACTAGCTAAACCTGTGGGTGCATTGGAGTATATTCCAGAATCAGCAGGATTGACAATTGTTGGTGAAAATTTGAATAATTTAACTCACAGCGACTTAGCAAAACTTTGGAGACAAGGAACAGCAACTATTTATGGTTCTTCAGCAGCAGCTATTTCTCGTTGGTTGCAACCTTTGGTAAATGTACAAAAACGCTGGAGTCTAAACTTTAGTGAGGATATTTTTAGTTGGGTAAGGGGAGAATATGCCCTGGCAATTGTACCTAATCAGGCAAATATAAACCCTAACTGGGTGTTTGTGGTGGAAAAATCGCCACAGTTAAAACTAGGCATAGCTAAGTTAAATCAGATTGCTGTCAACAGCGGTTTTAATGTCAGTTCTCTTAACCTCAATCACCAAAAAATTGCTGCTTGGACAGAGTTAACAGCCACTCCAAAACAAGCAGATGTAAACGTTGAGGCTAAAGTCAGGGGAGCGCATACAACTATTGATAATTATGAAATTTTTACCTCTGACTTAGGGATGATGGAAAAAATTCTCACCCATCAGCAACATCCTTTGATTGAAAACTCTCAATTTCAGGATAGTATTGCCACCATTCCCCAACCAAACCAAGGTTATATCTATGTCGATTGGAAAAAAAGCCAAAACTTTTTAGAACGTCAGCAACCCCTGATTAAATTTGTGGAAGTATTGGGTAAACCACTTTTTGACAATTTGCAATCGCTTACAGTTAGTAGTTATAGCACTGAGTCAGAAACTATCAAAGGTGGAGTATTCTTCCATCTGGAAAAATAAATCCCTGATCATCTCCCTGACTTTTCAAAGAAGTCGGGGATCTAGAAATATGCGTCACCCGTAAAGATTTATAATTTAGCCTTAAGAAAGGTTTATTTGGTCTTTTTCGTCTTTTTTAATTCTCTCTAAGGGAATGCGAATGAGATTGTAAGCTCCTTTAGTAGCGATATTCTTGTAATGATCTGGTGGTAAGTCCATTTCGATCAATTTTTTCTGTTCAGTTAAAAGTAATAGTGAAGGTGGTTTGACTTTGGTAACTTCTTGATTGTGAATATAATCTAAGGCTTCTTGGGCAAACTTCAGGTAATTAACAGTTTTTTGAGTGTAGAAAGTTACTGTTGGCTTTTTGAAACCAACCATGACTAATTCTTCATTGGGGATTTTTTCTTTAACTGCGATCGCCGCTAATTCTCTTAAAGGTTGCTGACGCTGTGCATCCATTACGAATAATGCTGGCATTAAAACCAGGGCTAAAAATGCCACAAACCCCACTACATTAATAGCGATGATGGGACGCAAACGATAACTCAAGATTAAAGCAGCAATAACAACAGCAGCAGAAAGCCAAATTATTCCACCTATCTTAGCGATTCCTAAATCTTGAATTTGTTGGTACAATTCAGGTGCAGCGGGGTCAGTGCCAATTATGTGAGAGATGTTGAATAACGCCACTGCAATTGTTGATAAAAAAGCAACATTCACCCAACTACTAATACGTAAAGCTTGATCAGTTTGTGTGTTTGCGAAAATGTCACTCCATAACAAGGCTACCAGGATAGCTGCTGCTGGCATTAAAGGTAAGACATAACTGGGAAGTTTGGTGACAGCGATGGTGAAAAAGCCGAAGACACCCAAAAACCAGAAACAGGCAAATAAACCCAAGTGCTGAGAACGTTCCTGGTTGATAAAGTGCGGTCGCTGCCAAAATTTTAACCTAGCTATGGACGCAGGTATAAAAACTGAATAGGGAGCAAACCCCAACAACACGACTAAAAAGTAAAAATACCAAGGGGCTGAGTGACCGTTAACAACTTCTGTAAACCGTTCTATGTTGTGATAGCCAAAAAAGGCGTTAATAAAATTCCAGCCATTGCGCCAAGTCACCAAGGCATACCAGGGAGCCGATATCAGAAATACTAGGAATAGTCCCAAAATTGGGCGCATTTCTCGCCACAGTTGCCAAAATTTGCCCAAGTATAAGGCAAAGGCGATCATTACCAGTCCTGGTAACACTATTCCCACTGGTCCTTTGGTTAAAATTGCCCCAGCCATCAGCACATAACAAGCTAAATACCATTTATTAGGGAAATGGGAAGGGGCCGAATTTTGAGCGTATCCCAAAAAGAAACACAGCAAAGCTGAGGCGATACAACCGGTGAGTAACATATCAGAAACACCGACTCTCCCCCAAACGATCATTTCCGGGTTGAGTGCCATTAAAGCTGATGCTACAGCGGCTGTTAAGTAACGACGTGTAGGATTTGCAACTTGCTCTAATTGATCTTTTTTGCCAAAGTGCCACTGTACAACGTAAAATGCTAAAGCGGTGACACCAGTTGCGGCTAATGCTGAAGGTATGCGTGCTGCCCATTCATTTACGCCCATAATGGCGTAGGCGATCGCTTGACACCAATAAATTAAGGCTGGTTTGTCAAACCGAGTTTCACCATTGAAAAAGGGTGTGATCCAATCACCTGTAACAAGCATTTGCCGGGAAGCTTCGGCAAAAAGTGGCTCTGTTTCGTCCACTAAGCCGATGTTGCCCAAATTCCAGCCAAAAGCTATGAAGTTAATTAACAATAACCAGATGATAGAAATAGTGACAGCAAGGGCTGGACGCTGTTCTATCTTATTAAACCATTGGTCAACAGAGGAGCGATCGCTCAATTTTAGCCTCATAAATCCATATTCACAGACACGGTAAATTGTGTCTTTCCCATAAACACAATAATTCAAAAGTCGTTTATTAGTTTGATTTTGTTCTCATATCACAGAAGCCAAAAGGCAAGAGGCGAGGGGTAGCAAAGTGTTTCTGGAAACGGCCTAAAGCACTTGTATTAAGATATAGTTACTTATATAAACCCTCAAATATGAACAGGCTTCCTTTATTTACTGCACCATTGCTAACTTTAGGGTTGCTGCTGTGCAGTGCGATAAGTGCTACCAAGAGTCTATCTCAACCCGCCGCTGTTGATTTCAATCAACTCTCTAATGGTAACTATCGGTTTTGTAGTCAACAACCCAAGACAACTAATGCACCTCCTCCAGAGGCCATTATTGGCAACTGTTTTTTATTTCGTAAACAAGGAAATCAGGTTGTTGGCAGCTATTACGACACTAGAACATTAGGGGAAGAGTCGCTGTGTTTAAGAGGGACTTTGAGCAGTCGCTTAGTCGGTGAAGGTTTAGAATTTATTGGTGGTATTGGTCGTCAACGTATACCAGCTAAAGCTGAAGGTTCACGTCTGGTAAATTGGGACAAGGAAGGAATTTTACAAGTTGCCAGAGCTATACCATCTGGTAAACGTACAGGATGGGGTCAACCAATACATTACCGCCAAGCCATATTGGATTTTCAACGGCTTTATGTCTACAATTTAGGCAAGAAATTACCACCTACAAGCTGTCTGCGGTAACTCTCAAAATATAGATCCCTGAGTTCTCCAACAAGTCGGGGATCTCATACCGTTTCTTTATGAGGCTGCGCTAAATTTCTTTATCTCTTTCTTTGTGTTCTTTGCGTCCTTTGCGGTATGTCTATGGCACGCTACGCGAACGTTATGTAATTCGGCGTATCTATAGCTACGCCACGCTACGCTATTATACAGAATTGGTATCAGTTAGTATATTTAATTTTTAATTTTTAATTTTTAATTTTTAATTTCTCTAACCATAATTGCACAGCAGATTTTAATCCTACTTTTTCACCTTCTTGAATACCTTGGGGATCAAAACGATAGCGATAATGAAGTTCGATTAATTTTGATAATTCCTCAATCAAATCATCTCTGGGTAGTTCTTCTTTGAGCCGTTCTAGCCATTTCTTTAAAGATTCTGAAGGATAGCGAATAAATCCTAATTCATTTAAGGCTTTTTCAATTAAATAAAATTCAGAATCATTGGCAATAATATCAGTTTTAGGAGTTGGCGTAGATAATATTTGTTGCTTAAAGACACGCTTCACCTTGTTTTGTGGTGCAGATTTAGCTATCATTATCAAAAATAATGGCAGCAACAACCACCAAATATATTTAAATAAATTACTACTTCTCATATTTTTTAGCCAAGTTGAGAGTTGGAAACCCCAAAATGACCATAAATCAGAAATAATTGATAATTTAGAAACTCTTGCGTCTTCAATATTTGTCCAGTCAGCAGGTGTAGTATCAAAGGTTTGCCATTTACCATCTATATATACCATTGTCCAAGCGTGAGCATGACGACTGCGGACAATATATTGCTTTTCTAAGTTGCTAAATTCATGAACTGAATAACCCACAGTATAACGGGTGGGAATACCTAAAGCACGCAAAATTAAAGTAGTTGCACTGGCGAAATATTCACAATGTCCAGCACGAGTTTGTAATAAGAATGTTGATAAAGGTGTAGAAGTATTATCTTTACCTGTGAGTTGGAGTGAATAACGATAATTTTTTAATAGAAATGCGTCTACAATTTGTAATATTTCTTGGGGTGATTTTCCTTGAATATTCAGTTGATTAATTATCTCATTTATTGCTGGTTGTTCACCTTTAGGAATTTGTAAATCATCCGCTGTGGGTGGACTATCTAACGAAAATTGCTGATTAAATTTAATTTTATAAGCGATATCATTAACTTTACCTGTTACTTTTACAGTTCCATATTTATTTTTCTCCATTGCGCTGACTGGTAAATCATTTATTTCAAATGTGCCATCAGCTAACCGCAAAATACCCTTACCATTATTTAATGTACCATAGATAGTGAGACTGGAATTATTATCTGGTTGATTTCCCAGCCGCCAAGTTGTATGATTATTCGGCTTTAAGTGAGTAAATTCAGGATTGACTGCTATCCACAAAGGAGATTGATATTTATTATAAGTTGCTTCTCTCAGCAATAAAGAAGCATTATTTTGATTAGCAGCATTTACTCTAAAAACGATATCATTAGACTGTTTTAAACTGCCAATTTCTCCCATACTTGTTTCTTTTTTGAAAGCATTGATTTCTTGTCCAATAGCATCGCTAAACCATGCAACTACCTGATTTTCTACTTGCAGATGTAGTTGATGTAGTCCCATTTGTCCGATAAAGCCAATACTTGCCGCAGTGAGAAATAAACAAAGCCAGAGCATAGGTGAAAAGCGCGGCGATCGCACATTCCAAAGCACAATAGCTAAAATTACAAATAACCCCAGATAAAAAGATATATTTTCAGTATTAGCATTACTGGCGGCTAAAATACAAATAGCCACATAAGGGTAAATTAAATTAACACTAAAATGGTTGCTTTGTTCCCCTGTGTTCTCATCGTTAAATGTGAAAAAAAGTGTCGTGAGTTTGATGCTTTCTTTCACAGCATAAATGTGGGCAGCAATGAGAGGAAAAAATACAGCAGGTAGCCACTGTAAAACAGTATATATTATATAAAAAGAACGGTTAGCAATTAAGAGATAAATACTCAGAGAAACAAGAATAATTAAGCATAAGTTAGCAATACGCTTGATATCATCACTAGAAAAATCCCAGCGAGACTGCACAAAACGAGAACATTCTAAGATTATCACTATTGGTATAGCACAAATCCATAGTCCAGTTTGCCAACCCCAAAAAAGTAAAGCTGTACTCAGCAGAAATGGTGGTTTTTTCATAACTTCATTAATTCCTGTTGTGTATTGTTAATGTTTAAAATATGAAAAGTGACTAATTCATATTGCCTTAATTCTTCTATTTTTAAGTTATCAGGTTTATGAGTAAGAATTAAAACCAATGTATGTATACCCATATTATTGAGATATTCTACTAATTTTCTTCTTTGTTCATCCCAGGAAATAAATATGCAGATGCAACCGCTTAACATAGAGATTTTTTCTAATACAACTGGGATGATAGAATCAAAATCTTTATCCCGACAAGCACCTACAGAAGCAAGAATTTCTAACATTTTTTCTGTATGGCTAAGTCCTCTCCCAAAAGTAAAACAATAGGCTTCATTACCCACAAACATTAAATCTAATAAAGATTCTTGAGTTTGCACATCTGAAGCTAAAGAAGCAGCTATGGATATTGCTTCTTCTAAGATTTGGCTATATTTTTCAGTTTGAAATGTATCTAAAATTAAAGCGTGACGGACAAAAAACTCATCCTGTTCTTCTTTGATAATGGGTTTACCAATTTTTGCCCAACTCTTCCAGTGAATTTTGCGAATTGAGTCACCAGGACGATATTCTCTTAAAGAGCGAAATTCTTCTGCATCTCCCACAGAAGAAGCTAATGCTACACCACCAGATTGATATTTTCTCAAACCAGGAAGTTGAATTGCTGGAAGTTTGTATAATTTGGGGAGAATTAATAAAGACTGGGGTAATGAAATAGTTTGACAAGCATGAAAAAGACCAAAAGGATCTGGTCGTGCTATTGTCATACTTACAAGCCGCATTACACCTCTATGACCAGGTGTTATTTCTCCGACAATTTCTGTTTTACTGTGGGGTGGAAGTTTGGGTAATACTAGATTTTTTGCAGTTCCACATTGTTGGCGAGAAACTAACCATAACCACCGATAAGAACCTAATTTGATATCTAGCGGACTGCGTTTATTTTCTTCTGGTTCTGGGGTTTCTAGAAATGCTTTTAAAGTGGGACGGGGATCAGCAAAATTTTCAAATAATTTGAGGTTGATTTGTGTTTGATCGGTTTTATTATGAATAATAATCCGGTATTTTAATTTAGTTCCAACTGTTGCAAACCTGGGTAAGGTGCGAGTCGCACTAAAACGAGAGCGAAATAATAAACTAGAAATAGTAGAAATTAAGAGAATAGATAATAAGAAAGTAAATATTTGATAGGTGAGATTTTGGGTAGTATCCAAACCCAAAGCCGCTGCAAAAACTAAGCTTAAGATGACTGCAAAGCCACTAATAGTAACTCGTTTAGTGAGTTTGTGTTGCAGGGCTGAAGTAAAATGATAAATTTGATAGATAAATTTTGGCATTTTCGGTTAACATCTGATAAATTTCCAAATTAAATCACATAACTAATCAATTCATCTGCGTTTATCTGCGTTTATCTGTGTTCAGTTATTTTTGATATTTGAATTGGTATAATCAAAACCAAAATCCAAAATCTTTAAATAGGAACAGGAACAGATTTAACAATATCCTCAACTACACCTGCGGCGGTTTTACCTGAAAAACGAGCTTGGGGTTCCATGACTAAACGATGGGCAATTACAGCTACTGCAAGTTCTTGGATATGTTCTGGGGTGACAAATTCATACCCATCAAATAAAGCTAATGCTTGAGCAATTTTCATTAAAGTAATAGATGCTCTAGGACTCGCTCCTAATTGTACACCTTCGGCTATGCGTGTAGCGTTAACAATATCAACCAGGTAGCGTTTTAATTCTGTACTAATTCTAATTTGTTTAACCAGGGTTTTTAAGGTGATAATATCCTGTAAATCAACAGATGATTGAATTGTATCAATGGGATGTTGTTGAATTTGGTCTGATAGCAGATTAACTTCTTCTTCTGGTGAAATGTAACCGAGACTAAACTGAATGGCAAACCTATCCATTTGCGCTTCTGGTAGGGGATAAGTCCCACGAGATTCGACTGGGTTTTGTGTAGCAATTACTAAAAACGGTGCAGTTAAAGCATATTGGTTCCCATCAATTGTGATTTGGCGTTCTTCCATTACCTCAAACAAAGCCGCTTGGGTTTTGGCCGGGGCGCGGTTGATTTCGTCTATCAACACAATGTTGGCAAAAATAGGCCCGCGCCTGAACTCAAAGTCCGAGGTTTTGAGGTTGAATATCGAAGTGCCCAGCACATCGGAGGGCATGAGGTCGGGCGTGAACTGTATGCGCGAAAAAGGCACGTCCAGAATACGGGCCAACACCTTGGCGGTGAGCGTTTTGGCCACGCCCGGCACACCTTCTATCAGCACGTGGCCGTCGGCTAGCAGGGCAGTAATCAGCAGGTCAACCATTTCGTGCTGGCCCACAATTACTTTGGCCACTTCTTGCCGTACACGTTCCACCACCTCGGCAATGGGCAGCAAGTTGGTGCGTTGGCCAAAAAACTCGTTTTCGTTTTGCTCCATTCGGGGCTGTTATTTGGCCAGGCTGAGGCCGCTGTTCATCATTTTATTGGTACGGTCGCGCACGCGGCTGTCGGTGGCGTTGTTCACAATGGTTTGCAGCACGGCGCGCTCGTCTATGCCGGCCAGTTGCTGCAAGGTGCTAAGGCCGCGTGCCGCCGCCACTTGCTGAATGGCTTGTTGGAAAAACTGCCCCGTGCGTGTAATCCACTGGTTCACCGTCAGGTCTATGAGGGTGGCAGTGGCGGCTTCGGTGCGAATAATATCTTTCACAGGCACATTGGCAAAAGTTTGGCCGCCTACGGTGAGCGTGAGTTTGATGCCCAGGGCGGGGTTTACATAGCCTTGCACCGCGCTTTGGATTTGGGCCACCATTACCGTGGGGTGGAAGCCCGCCGCCACAAACAGGGCCGTGAGGCGTTTGTCGTTCTTAATGGCCGTCCAGCCTTCGTCGTCGTTCAGTACGCGGCCTTGCTCGGGCGAGGCCACGGTGAGCATGGGGCGCGGCGTGCGGGGCTGCACATCTATGCCATATTGGCCAAACAGCACGCGGAACACGTTGGGGTCGCGCTGCTTAATGTTCATGAGCAACTGGTTGAGGCTTTGCCCCCCTAGCGAGCCGCCCGCAAACTGAATGAAGCCGTAGGAAAAAATGGCTTTGTCGTAGCTGTTGATGGCATCGAAGTTGCCTTCGTTTTCCGATACCACTTTCAGGGCCTTGGCCAGGGTGGGGGTAAGCCCTACGCTCAGGTAGGCATCGAGCGGCACGTTTTTGGGGCTGGAGCGCCCGGGGTACATAATACCGTCTTTATAAAGTGCAAACGAGCTGTTGATGTTGTCGCGGAAGGTGGCCGTGCCTGTGCCGCCCGTGGGCATGGGGAAGGTTAGGGTGTACTGGTTGTAGGTGCCCATGTTGGCCGCCTGTGCCTTAAAGGCTTGGCGGGCGGCGGCAATGGCCTGATACTGTGGTGCTACCGTAGTGGGGTTGGCGCTAGGGGTAGGTGTAGAGGCAACGGTGGGGCGCGGGGCAGCCGCAGGAGTTCCGCCGGCGGGGGCTACGCGCAACTGTTGGCCCAGGGCCAGCGAGTCGGAGCGAAGGGTATTCCAAGTGCGAATTTGATCTACTCCTACACCGTATTGGCGCGCTACGCTGAACAAGGTGTCGCCTGCTTTGACTGTATGAACCATTTTATTAGTTTTTTTGATTGACTGTGCAAGCGTTAAATTTATTACCTAAATCGCTTGATTGCAAAATTATGGCAATATTCAAACGATGTGTTTGCTTATTTGACTTTGTTTTTGAACTTTGGAACTGCTACAACGCTTAAACACTCGCGCATGGACTTCAAAAAACTACTCTTTCGCTTTGGGCCGTATCTGGGTCTTATTTTTGTAACCCTCATTTTTGTAGCGCTCTGCCCGCCCGCTTTTTATTCGTTTTACAACTTCAAAACCATTCTTACCCAAACCGTAACGGTGGGCATTGCCGCCTTCGGCATGACGCTCGTCATCATCTCGGGCGGCATCGACCTCAGCGTAGGCTCGCAAATTGCGCTGGGCACGGTAATAGTGGCGCTGGTGCTGGCCCTGGGCGGCACCGAAACCGACCCCGGCACGGCCTCGGCAATGGGCGCGGCA
>RDYJ01000049.1 GCA_004293145.1 Nostocales cyanobacterium
TAACGAAAAGTAAACAAGGTGAAAAACCTCTTTCCCCCTGCTCCCTGCTCCCTGCCCCCTGCCTTGCCATAACGACAATTTTTTACGCCAACCTACTTATTATACATTATTACTTCCGACTTCCCAACCATTTAGCCGCTGCAATCCCAATAATTCCTGCGACAATAGGATTACTAAGAAACTTGATAATTCCTGGTTGTTCCGCTAACACTTCACGAAAAACATCAGGATGATTATGATAGGTAAAAGATGCCAATTTACTTACATCATCAGCAGTCATGCGGTTAGGATGATGAGTGGAAAGATTTAACTGTTGTTCTAAACGTTTATCCTCCAGTCCTCGTTCCTTTAATTGTTTGAAAAATGCCTTGGCGACATCATCCCGTTCATTGGGTTTAATTTGAGAAATTGCCTTTTGTAATTCAGGCTCCATCTGACTAGGAGGAATACGCTCTGGTTGCAAAGATTGATTAAATAAATGCCGTCTTTGATCTGTTGTTGTCCGTTGAGCAAAATCATCAAAAGTTTGATATTCTTGAGTAGAATCGGTACTCACATTATCCAAAGATTCGACATTTCCCTGAGCCAAATCTTTCATAATCTCGCGTTTATAGTCTTCACTACTTCTCACGTGACTGAATCTCCTTATTTATTATTTACACAATGAAGCTTTTGTTGTGAAATTTGAATTATCTTTTATGGTTAGCTGTACTTAACTTGATTTGTCTGAGCAACATAATCAGCAGTTAAAATTAATTTTTTATCCGGTGCATATATCAAAACCTTCACATCTTGGTTAGGAAAATTCTTTCTAAAACCTTGCACCAAAGAATTTGCTAAAGGTCGCACTTCATTAGGACTAACTTGAGGCGAAATAACAACACCTAATTTATTATTATCTCGAACAAAAGCATCTGTAACTAATCCCTTAGAAGTCTGCACAACCCAGTTACCAAAAGTCTGTCCTGCTGGAGTATTACCACGTTCTAATTCAGCATATGTAACATCTCTTCCCACAGCTGATGGGGTAGTTGTGCGGTCAACCTCTGTAACTGTTCCCCCTCCGCAAGCAGTCGTTAAAGTCAGGATTAAAATCAAGACAAAAGCCGTCAATATTTTGCGACTCTGCTGAATTAGAATCATAATTTTACTCCTCAGATAACAAACTTTCTCATCAATAAATCATCTGCGTCTATCTGCGTTTATCTGCGTTCTTTTAGTCAAGATTTTTTTTCACATTATCTTTGACATCTTCCACAGAGTGACGCACTTCACTTTCCGTTTGTTTGGCCTTACCTTCAACTTTATCTCCAGGATCACCAGTCATATTTCCTAAAGCTTCTTGTGCTTTACCTTCAATATTTTTACCTGTAGCTTTTGCCCGTTCTTCTATGCTCATTTGTTTTACCTATAATTTAATTACTAATTACCTTACTAAATTAGCTGGAATATTGACTTAATACTTCCACCACAAGATATACACGACATATTAGATATCTATGCAAAAAGGAATAAAAAAAACCCAGTTTATTGATAAAACCGGGTTGATAAAGATATGAGGATAATATTAGAAATTAGTCGAGGAAACCCATCAAAACCTCAGAATCATCAACTGTATTTGATGCTATTGGACGATTACCAAATATTGAATAGTTTTCCGAAACTACCAATGCACTGGAACCAATAGGACGAATACCGGATAGGTTAATATTGTTCACCACTTGAAATGTATTCGCAGTAATGGGACGTATTCCCATAGAATTGTAAGTTTCAACCACTTGTATGCTGCTTGTACTAATGGGACGCAATCCAGAGATTGATACTGTTCCTGAAAATTGTAAGTCGCTGCTACCAATAGGACGCTCTCCAGCAACTATAATTGTCCCTTGAGAACCTTGTTCTGTATTACCTTGATTTTCTTCCACTTTTTTATCTCCTTTGCATCTGAGGTGCTTTGTAAACTAACACCTCTAGCTTGTTACGTGAATTTTACAATATTTAAGGAAAGGTTTATTTTTTCCCATATACAAGAGTGTAACCTTAAAAAACCACACATAGATATAAGTTTCTTCAAAACAGATACATAAGTAAATTAAAAGAGTAAACTTTTGTGAACAATATCTGATTACACAGTTAGGCGATCGCATCGCCACTATCGCTACTATGGGAAAGGGTATGTTCAGCGAAACGGTTATGACAGAATTTAGTCTTCAAGCTCCTTTTACTCCCACTGGTGATCAACCACAGGCGATCGCCCAACTTGTAACCAGCATTCAAGCAGGTAATCGTTACCAAACTTTACTAGGTGCGACGGGAACAGGTAAGACCTTTTCTATCGCCGCAGTGATTGAAAAAGTTGGTAAACCTACCTTAGTCCTAGCACACAACAAAACCCTAGCGGCTCAGTTGTGTAATGAGTTGCGGGAATTTTTCCCTAACAGCGCCGTTGAGTATTTCGTCAGCTATTACGACTATTACCAACCGGAAGCTTATATTCCCGTCACTGATACCTATATCGAGAAAACAGCGGCGATTAATGATGAAATAGATATGTTGCGACATTCTGCAACTCGTTCTCTATTTGAACGTCGTGATGTGATAGTTGTTGCTTCCATTAGCTGTATTTACGGTTTAGGGATGCCGGCTGAATATCTCAAAGCTGCCATCTCCCTTCAGATAGGTATGGAAGTTAACCAAAGACAGATTTTACGAGATTTAACATCTGTGCAGTATAACCGCAACGATGTAGAAATGGGACGGGGAAAATTTCGCGTTCGCGGTGATGTCTTAGAAATTGGACCTGCTTACGAAGATAGAATTATTAGAGTTGAATTTTTTGGTGATGAAATTGACGCAATACGTTATATTGACCCTGTAACTGGGGAAATTCTCAGCAGTTTAGAAAAAGTCAATATTTATCCTGCGCGTCACTTTGTCACCCCAGAAGAACGTTTAGAAATTGCTTGTGCAGATATCACCGCCGAATTAAAACAGCAAAAATTAACATTAGAAGAATTAGGAAAATTAGTGGAAGCGCAACGCATAGATCAACGCACCCGCTACGATTTAGAAATGTTGCGGGAGGTGGGATATTGTAACGGGGTAGAAAATTATTCTCGTCATTTAGCAGGTAGACAAGCAGGAGAACCGCCAGAATGTTTAATTGATTATTTTCCCAAAGATTGGTTATTAGTAATTGATGAATCTCATGTTACTGTTCCCCAAATTCGGGGAATGTATAACGGTGATCAAGCCCGAAAAAAGGTTTTAATTGATCATGGTTTTCGTCTTCCTAGTGCTGCGGATAACCGTCCTTTAAAAGCAGAGGAATTTTGGCAAAAAGTCAATCAATGTATTTTCGTTTCTGCAACTCCAGGAAATTGGGAAATTGAAATTTCTGAAGATCATATAGTTGAACAAGTCATTAGACCAACTGGAGTCATAGATCCAGAAATATTTGTTCGTCCCACGGAAGGACAAGTTGATGATTTATTAGGAGAAATTAAGGATAGAGTTGATAAAAAAGAACGGGTTTTAATTACCACTTTAACTAAACGCATGGCGGAAGATTTAACTGAATATTTGGAAGAGAGGGGGATTAAAGTTAGATATTTGCATTCTGAGATTAATTCTATTCAGAGAATTGAGATTTTACAAGATTTAAGAATTGGTAAATTTGATGTATTGGTAGGTGTGAATTTATTACGGGAAGGTTTAGATTTACCGGAAGTTTCTTTAGTTGCTATCATGGATGCAGATAAAGAAGGTTTCTTGCGTGCGGAACGTTCGTTAATTCAAACTATTGGCCGGGCGGCGCGTCATATTCGCGGAAAAGCGATTATGTATGCTGATAATTTAACCAATAGCATGATTAAAGCTATTGATGAAACCGATAGAAGAAGAGGAATTCAAACAGCATATAATAAGCTGCACGGAATTACACCTCAACCAATTGTGAAAAAATCAAGTAATGCAATTTTATCATTTTTAGATGTCTCACGGCGGTTAAATGCCGGTGATTTAAAAGTGGTGGATGAACACATTGATGAGTTAGCTTTGGAGGATATTCCTGAGTTAATTACTGTGTTAGAAAAACAGATGAAAGAAGCAGCGAAAAAGATGGAGTTTGAGGAAGCTGCAAAATTACGCGATCGCATTAAACATCTGAGAGATAAAATGTTGGGTAGATGATTTTGGTTTTTTTATCGAACCGCAGAGACGCAGAGAACGCAGAGAGAATGAGGTTTTTATGTTAACTAATATTCGTCAGATTAGTGTGATTGAATATCATAAAATGCTGGAAATGGGGATTTTTCACCCGGAAGAACGTTTAGAGTTACTATCAGGACAAATTATCACAATGGCGGCTAAAGGAACTGCACACGAAGCAGCTATTACTCGTATTCAAAGAATTTTAAATCAACGGTTAGGTGATCAGGTTTTAATTAGAACTCAATCACCTATTACTCTTGATGATTTTTCTGAACCTGAACCAGATGTTGCAGTTGTGAAAACTAATGTTTTAGATTATGAAGATCATCATCCTCAACCATCGGAAGTGTTTTTAGTGATTGAAGTTGCTGATTCTAGTTTGAAATATGACCGGGAAGTTAAAAGTTTAGCTTATGCTAAGTCGGGTATTATTGATTATTGGGTTTTGGATGTTAATGGCAGGAAGTTATGTGTTTATCGAGATCCTAATATCGAAGGTTATCAAAACCAAAGTATTTTAGCAGAAAATTTGACAATATCACCTTTAGCTTTTCCTGGGTGTGAAATTACGATTAGGGAATTATTGCGAAAAGTGTAAAGTGTTATGCAATAGATATCCGGTTCTAACATTCTAGGAAATTAGCAAATAAGCTACCTAATTATTGACTGCATAAATTCCTCTTTTTCGCTATCAGAGATGTAATGATTTTTAACCGCTTTACTAACTATTCCATTTAAAAAATTTTTTAATACGTATAATACTTGAAGTCTCTCTAAAGAGAATCTTTTTGTTTCATGAGAGTAACCATACTCTTGCCAAATACAATCTATTTTCCATATATCTACCGCTTCAAAACAAAGAGTTAAACAACTTTCAGGAAAATCTAGTTCAACAGTTTGACCTGTTAAAAGGTGATAAATTTTTTCTGGTAACTCTTCTAATATCAAACTTATGTCAGGATCTAACAATATTTCCTTTCTCTTATTTCCAAGTTTTATTAAGACTTTCCGATTATTTTCAAAACAAAAACGTCTTAGTCCCATTTCTAAATGAGAAAGTTCACCTAATGGATCTTCAGGAGGTAAAAACCGTTCTACATTAACAGTTTCTTCTAAAGTGAGATAAAATTTTTTCATTTGGACAACTCCCACATCATTTAACTTAGTCTAAATGTATCTAAAACAGGATATCCACAATTGAATGTCCCGTCATCCTTTCTTTTAATAAATACACGAGTTACATTGTCAATAATAGTTCCGTCAGTTTGATAAACTCTGCCAATAGGACGTTTAAAATCCAAAATGTACCTACCTGGATATTTAGGTATAATTTGCTCTGCTTCTACCCAGTCTTCTTCATTTAACCATTGTCCTTGAGGATTTTGTGTACTGGCTATTCTTCCTCTTAGTTGCTCTATTCTAACTCTAGGTCCATGATGTCGCTCAATATGATCATAGGCTTTTGTGGATCTAGGATTATTCCATTGTGGTTCTTCTCCCTTACCTCTCCACACACACCCACTTCCTACTTCTACATTAGGATTTGTTATCTCCTGTTGTATAACTTCCGCAAATGGGTAATTTTGCTGAAAATTTGGATAATTGTCACTTAAAATGCCCGATTCCCTTACTTTAAGATTTTATCAAAACTATTTTCGCAGGTTTTTATGAACTTGTGACAAATACCACATATAATCATCAATTTTAAACTTATCAGCCGCTTTAACAATATACTCTTTTGCTAACTCCAAATTACCCTCAGCTTCATAATATAAACCTAAATAAAGATGACTGTAAAAATTACCCTTTAAACCTTCCGATTTACCAACATTCAAAACATCATCAGTTGTACAATTACCCGCAAATAAATCATATACAGACCGCATGATTTTCCGAGGATCATTTTTCACAGGTAACAAAGAATTACGCGCTTCTGTCACACCAGATAAACGAGCAATACAAAGATATCGCCAAACGGTTTCTTCCACATCTTGAGCATTGACAGTTAAATCAATTTCAAACTGTTTTGCACCCTCAGCAAATCTTTCGGCATAATAATAAGATAAACCCCGTTGCCAAAGATAAGGAGTAAGTTTAGAATCTAACTTTTCAGCGGTATCAAAATCTTGAATTGATTCCTGAATTTTGGCAATTTGAAAATAAACCATTCCCCGACGAATATACACATTAGGGTTAGTTGGCTGACTGCGAACAGTTTCATTCCAACGTTGGAGTTGATTTTCTAGAGAATTGGTAAAAAACATGAATTTCGTAATGTGAAATTTTAATAAAGTGACTCCTGATTACTAAATTCTTACTAATTCCATTTAGCAGAACAAGCAACACGAAAACCTTGATTTTGGTCTCTGCTAACTGCTGGGTAATTGACCCGATATGCAGAACGACAATAAACTGGACGATATGACCAAGAACCACCACGTAAAACACGACGGGGGTGATTATCACTACCAGTTAACCGCGCACTACCATCAGTTGCTGCACCTATATAATTATCATACCAACCATCTTCACACCACTCCCAGACATTACCATGTGTGTCGTATAAACCGAAAGCATTTGCGGGAAAAGTTCCTACATTTGTGGTTTCTTTGCGGTAAATACCTTTTGGTCCATTGGCATAAACATATTCACCATTGTAATTGGCCAAATCAGTGCTAATAGTATTACCAAAATAAAAAGGTGTATTTGTACCAGCACGACAGGCATATTCCCATTCAGATTCACTAGGTAAACGATATAATCTACCTGTTTTTCGTGATAATCTGGCGCAAAATTCCTGTGCATCATGCCATGATACTTGTTCAACTGGTCGGTTAGCACCTTTAAAATGAGATGGATCTGGATACAAATCAGTTTTCACTTTTGGTAATCTAGAAACTGCTTGCCATTGTGCTTGAGTGATAGGATATTTTCCCAGTAAAAACGGTTGAATAGTAACTTGAAGTTGAGGAGTTCCACTATCCGCGCCTTCTGTTTCCTTTTCTGATAAACCCATTAAAAAAGTACCTTGAGGAATGGCAACTAATTCTAAATTTATGCCATTTTCTAAGTCTTCTAAAAACAACTCTGCTGTTTTTTTGCTCCGTTGAATTTCCCAACTTGCACCTAAACCCAAAAATCTCGGTTTGAGAATTAATTGGGCTGTTTCAAACTCAAATTTTTGAGTTTTAATAATAGCCGAAGATGGTGGTGGAAAAAATGATTTACTTGATCGAGTTTCTACTTGTTGAAGTTGTTGAGATTGAGATTTATAGCTGGTTTTATGAATTGGTGATTGTGGCGGTTTGGTGGCGATAGATTGCTGATTTGGAGTAATTTTTTGAGCTAGTTGTTGACGGCGTTCATACTCCCGATAGGGTTGTAAAACTGCTTGTCTAATTTCCCGTGCTTCTTGTTCAGATAAACCTAAGTCAAGTCTTTTGGTTTCTAATATTTTCAACATTACAGGAGACAATTGTCCGTTAGCTTGTAAAGCGAGATTAGCTGCTTCTTGATAATAGATATCTCTAGCAGCAGTGCCTAAAACTGGAGGTGATAGAATTGCTGTAGGTAAAGAAGCGGTTAATTTTTTCAAATCCTCTAAAGCTGCTTGAGCATTTTGATAACGTAAGCTATGATGACGACGCACCATTTTGGTTAAAAATGCGGCTAAATTATCATTTACCTGCGCTTCTTTTTGCCATAATAACTCTGCTGTTTGCGGATCTTCTTCAATATCTTGCGATCTCAAACCTGTTATAGCTTGAATAGCAGTCATTCCCACAGCATAAATATCACTGGCAAAAACAGTTTTTCCTCTGGCTTGTTCTGCTGGCATATAACCAAGAGTACCTGCCATAATTGAAGTCTGCACACTACCATTACTATTCATAATTTGAGAAGCTACTTCTTTGACTATACCAAAGTCAATCAAACAAACCTTCCCATCTTGCTGTCTGCGAATCAGATTTTGCGGTTTGATATCCCGATGAATCACCTGTTGCTGGTGAACAAAAGTTAAAACTTCTAAAACATCTTGCAATAATTTGGCAACATAACCTTCACTTAATTGCTTACCGGGAATAATTTCTTTATCTAAACATTGTCCTTGAATAAATTCTTGCACAATGTAAAACTTTTTATTTTCCTCAAAGTAGGCGAATAGATGGGGAATTTGGGAATGTGTACCCAAGATTTCCAAAATTATCGCTTCCTTCTCAAAAAAATTAGCCGCGAAAGTGTTGTGGTGTTGAGATAGAAGTTCCTTCACCACACATATAGGTTTACTGGGTTTTTGGGTATCTGTAGCTTTATAGGTAATGCCAAAACCGCCATTGCCTAATACTTCGATAATTTCGTAACGTCCACCTAGCCGCATAGTTCAATTGCACCTAAAAACCCTATAGCGGAAAATATCCAGACTAATCCAGTATAAACCCTGGCAGGTAGAATGAGGTATTAAAATGTAGAATATTTAACTTGGTTATCATATTTTTCGAGAATCATGACTAGCATCATTGAATTTCCTTGGCAGCAAGAGGGGACAATCATTCACAGCCAACGCATTCTCAATAGTTTTCAGCATTGGCTAGGATATTCTTTGTTAGATGTGAGCGGTTCACCGTTGGCAGTAGCACAAGCACTTTTTGAAGCAGCCTTTGTTTTAGCGTCTCACGGTACACAAGCAAATCCGATTTTGAATTACGGAAACCGCAAAGCTTTAGAACAATGGGAAATGTCATGGCAGCAATTTACTAGCACACCTTCAAGCAAAACTGCTGAAGCTGTAGTACAGGAAGAAAGAAACCGCTTGTTAGCAGATGCAACAACTCAAGGCTTTAGCTATTTTTCCGGTGTGCGAATCACCAGCACTGGTAAACGCTTTTACATCGAAGACGGTATTCTTTGGAATCTTTTAGATGAACAACATCAATATTGTGGCCAAGCTGCTGTTTGCTCTAAATGTGAATTTATTTAGGCTGTGACTGAAATACTTATTTGAGAAGTTGGGAATGTTGGCATTTTAACATTTCCATCCACCAGATAGAAGCCATATTTAGGAAAATCCCTTATTTTAAATCTAGTTGCTCAAAAATCAGGAAGAAATCCAGTGGTTCCCATTAAAGATAATAATCCTACAGAAATTACACCTTATGTAACTTATGGGCTAATTATTGCTAATATCCTTGCTTTTCTCTATGAAGCAAGTCTTCCTCCTCAAGCATTAAATGGGTTTTTACATTTAGCCGCTGTAGTTCCCAGAGAACTTTCTTTAAGTTTTGCTGGAATTTCTGTAAATCAACCAATACCAGAATGGCTGACTTTAATTACGGCGCAATTTCTCCACGGTGGTTTTTTGCACCTAGCTGGAAATATGTTATTTCTGTGGATTTTTGGTAACAATGTAGAAGATAAATTAGGACATTTTAAATATTTAGCCTTCTATTTATCTTGTGGTATTTTGGCATCATTAACTCAATGGTACTTTGCTCAGTATTCTAATGTTCCTTCCTTGGGAGCAAGTGGAGCTATAGCGGGTGTGATGGGTGCATATATTCTGCGTTTTCCCCAAGCAGAAATTCTCACTGTCCTACCTTTGGGTATTTTCTTTCCTGCTTTCTGGATTCCTGCATATTTCTTTTTAGGATTTTGGTTTCTCCAACAATCTTTTTACGGAATAGCCAGTTTAGAAGCACCTACAAATATTGGCATGGAAGGTGGCGGAATTGCTTATTGGGCGCACGCAGGTGGCTTTATTTTTGGGGCAATTCTCGCGCCTTTATTGGGTTTATTTGATGATAAATCCTAGCTGCGAACATGATCATATACGCAAAATTAAGACATATTTGGCGATCGCACTGAAAATTATATTTTCACGCTCGTATTCCGATACAGCATATTTCATTGATGAAGGGTACAAACTGGAATGATCAAACTCTTGTGATGCCAGACCAAAAGCCCGCTAAATCTGTACCTCATATCTTCGGAAGCTGATGTATCTAACTTGCTGCGTTCCAACCATTCATACTGGGTGGAAAACCTCGCACATTATCATAACCCAACAGATGCAATGACATAACTGCCATTGCCGAACGATACCCAGAAGAACAATAAACTACTACAGGCTGTTTTTTAGGAATCTTGTCGAGATTTTCCACTAATGTCCGCAGAGGAATATTAATTGCATTACCAATATGACCTAATGCGTACTCAGCAGGTTCTCTCACATCTACCAAAAAAACATCATCTTGTTTTAGCAACTGTTTCAACTGTGCTACTTTCCCCACAGTATAATAGTCTCCAGGAATGGATTTGAGATAACTATCCACAGCAGTAGAAACTACAGCAATTTTCTGTGTGGCTGATAAAGCTGTTGCGTCATAACTAACGCCAAGAAAGGCATAAATAAATATGCACAAACTTGAGAGAATTACAGTTAAAAAACGGCGAATTTTCATCTTTTGCACCTTTGCGTGAGATTTAAAGTAGAAAAGAGAGCAAAACCGCAGATTTAACTCTCCATCAAATCAAACTACTAAACCCACCAAGGTTTTTCCCCAGTCCGGGGGTCAATTTCTGTCCAAGGAGAAATGCGGATATACTCCTCTTCAACCTTCACCCTAACTAGCTTAAGCGGAAGAGGTGCAGGACCCCTTACTACTCTCCCATCAGGATCATAGCGAGAACCGTGACAGGGACATTGAAATTGATTGTCATTGGCATTCCAAGGAAAGGTACAACCTAAATGGGTACAGTTATCAACAATTCCCCAAGGATGCAAAGTACCATCTGACTGCATTGTTAGATAAGTAGGTTCTGCGGCTAAACCTGCTACTAACGCACGAGTTCCCACCGGTTCAGCTAAAATCTGTTTCGCAGGAATGAGATTTCCATGAATATCCTTAGCGAAGATAGAACCATCTTCACTCATTTCTGTGGGGGCAACAAAGAATTTAGCCGCAGGATACAGTAAGCTGCTGGCTGTAGTGGCGACAACTGCACCTGTGAGAAAGTTTAATAATTGTCGCCTCGACATTGAGGGGCTTTCTAACGGAAGACTCTCTGACATGAATTTACACCTCCTAGCTTCAGTTAAAATTCTTTACATTTCTATAATATAACTAATTAGTAATTTGGTCAAATAGTAGATTAATCTTCCTCTAAGATCATAAATGTCATAAATTCTTTGCAGAGCAAGCCTTTCAGTCAATGGATACGCTCAAAAACCCCTATGAGCGATCGCTAAAATGAATTTTCATCTTTTCCGCAGTCATGCAAGTGAAAGTCAAGCCCAGCCTAGATTACACACCGTTTATCATCCTGGCTAGAAAAATAATTTACAAATTATATGAAAAATTACTTGACAAGCTATATAACTAAATAGTTAAATAAAAGTATAAGGTTAACTTGCCTTGAACAACGATTAACCTCGGAATTAAAAATTATGACTATTTCTTTGCAACAAAGCCAAAGTAACAATCTTTGGGATAAATTTTGTAATTGGATTACCAGCACTAACAACCGGATGTACATTGGTTGGTTTGGTGTGCTGATGATTCCCACACTTTTAACAGCAACCATTTGTTTCGTCATTGCTTTTATCGCTGCACCACCTGTAGATATAGATGGTATTCGTGAACCTGTGAGCGGTTCTTTACTCTACGGGAATAACATTATTACTGCTGCGGTTGTTCCTACTTCCAATGCTATTGGGTTACACTTTTATCCTATTTGGGAAGCCGCTACTTTAGATGAGTGGTTATATAATGGTGGTCCTTACCAATTAATTATTTTCCACTTCCTGATTGGTATTTTCTGCTATATGGGTCGGCAGTGGGAATTATCCTACCGCTTAGGGATGCGTCCTTGGATTGCGATCGCCTACAGCGCACCTGTTTCTGCTGCCACTGCGGTAATATTAGTCTACTCCATAGGTCAAGGTTCTTTCTCTGACGGTTTGCCTTTAGGGATTAGCGGTACTTTTAACTTCATGTTTGTACTGCAAGCAGAACACAACGTTCTCATGCACCCATTTCATATGTTAGGAGTAATTGGTGTCTTTGGTGGTGCTTTATTCTCTGCTATGCACGGTTCTTTAGTCACCTCCTCTTTAGTGCGGGAAACCACCGAAAATGAATCCCAAAACCAAGGTTACAAATTCGGACAAGAAGAAGAAACCTATAATATTGTTGCGGCTCACGGTTATTTCGGCAGATTGATCTTCCAATACGCATCTTTTAACAATAGTCGTGCTTTACACTTCTTCTTAGGTGCTTGGCCTGTAATTGGTATCTGGTGTGCAGCCTTGGGTGTGTCCTCTTTTGCCTTTAACCTCAATGGTTTTAACTTTCACCATTCCCTTCTTGATGCTCAAGGTGCTGTAGTTAATACTTGGGCTGATGTTTTAAACCGCGCTAACTTGGGAATTGAAACAATGCACGAACGCAACGTTCACAACTTCCCCTTAGATTTAGCCGCTGGGGATATTCAACCTGTAGCTTTAGTTGCTCCGGCTATTCACGGTTAATTGACTCTAAATTCAGTTCGTTTTCATTCCATCAAAAACAGTCTAGGCAACCCAAGTTAAAAATGCTTCGGGTTGCTTTTTTATGGTTACTCTATTACCGCATTTATACAGATTACGTCCAGGAGATTTTCAACCGGAAATACTTTCAATTAAATGCCAATGTCGGCTGTGTTCAATTGCTTGCCGGACAAAATCAAAGACTTGTCGGCAGTGATTGTTTAATTGCAGTGGCAGTTCCTCATTTTTGATCACAATGCTCATGCGTGTTTCTGTTTCCGTAGCAGCGGATTTATCAATTAGTACCTCTACTGTCACTAACTTGGGGAAAGATACATTACCGGGAATTTCACGAGCCATAATGTAGTCTGGTGTGTAGTAGTGAACATCCAAACCACAATCCTGTAGTAGTTCTATCAGTAATGCTTGCAGATTGTCGATGGGAACAGAAACAACAAAAGAACAGGTATAGCGAGCCATAATAGCCACAGGCTTTGTAACACTCCGTCCATCCTATAATACTATAGAGTTGAATCAAGAAAAGTTCTCTGTTTCTGTTCCTGTCCGAGTATTGCCTGAAGTGCTTAAACCATAATATTTGCTCATATCCCCGATTTATTTGAGAAATCGGGGATGTGAATCCTGGGAAATAAACTCAGTATGATTACTCTGGCAGGTCAATCAAGATATTGCCATCTTCCACACGGAGAGGAAATACTGGCAGGGTTTTGGGTTGGGAAACCATTGACATTAATTTACCGACTCCAGGTGGCCAAGGACACCAGGCTTTCACCTCACCTGTACTCAAGTCAAAAGCACTACGATGGAAAGAACAAACAATTGCTCCATCCTCAATTTTACCGGATTTCATGGGTAATTTTAAGTGCGGGCAGGTATTTTCCACAGCATAAAGCTGATTTTCATGGTTTAATACCAAAATATTTCTGTTTCCTACTTTCACAACTTCTCGCGCACCGGGGGATAGGGCGTTAGCTTCCAGAATTTTTGTCCAGGCCATAGAGTTCTCCTTTCTTTACAGACCTGTTCTCAGTTTCCCGCAATTGTGTCATCTGCGATCGCTATACTTCTAATGACCCAAGTTACCAGTTATAACTGTGAGTATTGGAGGTGAAGAAATGGGAAGATGAATAAAATTGACATCATGGTTTTACCCGTAACCATTTCATCTGTACAAAAGGCAAAACGTAAAACGTAAACATTTATACTAAAATACACAAAAATTGCACTTTTTTTTTGATCATTTTGAATTGATTTACCCTTTATCTTCTTATATTTAATGTATCAAGCACAACCTCCGCTAGAATTTATCCCCCCAGCGTTTAACCCTTGGTTATTAAAATTGGTACATTTGTTCTTACCAAACTGGCTGGGCTGGAAAACTTCTATTAGTAAAATTGAAGCCGAAAATGTGGAAGTTTTGGCAACTCTTTATCAGCAATTTCAATCTGGAAATAACCGATTTATGTTGGCATTTCGTCATCCAAAAATAGAAGACCCCCTATGTTTAGGCTACTTATTTTCTCAACTAGTGCCAGCAGCAGCAAGACAGCGAAAAATAGGCATACAGTATCCAATTCATGCCCATTTTATCTATGATCGGGGTATTCCTCTATGGGCAGGTCAACATATTGGTTGGCTGGCTGCTAACTTGGGAGGTACTCCTATTCAACGGGGTAAAGCTGACTGGACGGGGTTACGTTCTGCACGGGATTTATATATGAATGGTAAATTCCCAATGGCGGCGGCTCCAGAAGGTGCAACTAATGGGTTATCGGAGATTATTAGCCCTTTAGAACCAGGTATTGCCCAAATGGGTTTTTGGTGTGCAGAAGACTTACAAAAAGCAGGGAGAAATGAAGAGGTTTTCATTGTACCTATTGGGCTAAAATACAGTTATATTAACGAACCTTGGCAAGCGATCGCTGATTTATTAACTGAATTAGAAATGGTTAGTGGTTTGGATGTTAAATCTGCCAATAATTCAATTTCTTTTGAAGTGCTGTATTCCCGGCTCTTGAGTCTATCTGAACATTTGTTATCTATAATGGAGAAATTTTACACCCGATTTTATCATCAAACATTGCCAGATGAAAAAATTACTAATGGGGAAATCACAGATAGAAATGAAGCTTTAGCTTATCGGTTACAAGCTGTGATGAATGTAGCCTTATTTATTGCTGAACAATATTTTGATTTACCATCTAGAGGCAATTGGAATGATAGATGTAGACGGGTAGAACAAGCGGGATGGAATTATATATTTAGAGAAGATTTTAAAGATATTAAATCATTATCAACCATTGAAAAAAGTTTAGGGGATAGAATCGCCGAAGAAGCCTATTTTCGGATGTGGCACATGAGGTTAGTAGAAAGTTTTGTCGCTGTTTCTGGGACTTATATCCGCGAAAAACCTACAGTAGAAAGATTTGCCGAAACGACCTTACTTTTATGGGATATGGTCAATAAAATCAAGGGGAATAATCCTTTACAACGTCCAGATTTGGGTAAACAAAAAGTAAAAATTACTGTAGGTGAACCCATCTCTGTTTCTGAACGTTATTCAAACTATAAAGGTAGTCGAGTCGGTGCAAGACAAGCGGTGGCTGAGTTAACAAATGATTTGCAGCAGGTATTGGAAGATTTAGTTGTTTAGGAAAGACTTTTAACTCTGTCACCTGTCACCTGTCATCTGTCACCTGCTATAAATCCTTCAGATACAAGAGGAATAGTGATATAGTTACCACAATCGGTTCTGATGGGGAGCAGCCATTAGACGCAAGGGGGAAAGTCTGGTGCAAATCCGGCGCTGTCCCGCAACTGTGAGCCATAATATGGTGAGTCAGGATGCCCGCCGAGAGGAAGACCTTTATAAAAATCTGCGAGGTACAGATTATGTCTAGAATTATGTCTAGAAAAAAACAGGGGTTAGTTAGTCTAATCCTTATGGCAATTATCAGTTTTTACTTAGTAGTTGGTTTCCCCAAACCCGCCTACGCAATGCACATTATGGAAGGTTTTTTACCAGTAGAGTGGGCATTTTTCTGGTGGGTTGTGGCATTACCATTTTTTGTTTTAGGATTGCGTAGTCTGACTCGCATTACCCAAGCTAATCCAGAGTTAAAACTTTTGTTGGGTTTAGCTGGTGCTTTTGCTTTTGTGTTGTCAGCATTGAAAATTCCTTCCGTCACGGGTAGTTGTTCTCACCCCACAGGAACAGGATTAGGTGCGGTGCTGTTTGGACCCCTGACTATGACGGTTTTAGGCAGCTTGGTGCTATTATTTCAAGCCTTATTATTGGCACACGGTGGTTTGACAACATTGGGTGCAAATGCTTTTTCGATGGCGATTGCCGGACCCTTTGCCGCTTACTGGATCTATAATCTCATAATCCGGTTGGGCGGTAAACAAAAAATCGCCATATTTTTAGCAGCAACATTGGCAGATTTACTCACTTATATGATTACTTCTATCCAACTCGCCTTGGCTTTTCCTGCTCCTGTGGGTGGGTTTATCGCTTCATTTGCCAAATTCGCGGGAATTTTTGCTATTACTCAAGTACCCTTAGCAATTAGTGAAGGATTATTGACTGTGTTGGTGTGGAACTGGCTGCAATCTTATAATCCTCAAGAATTAGAACTTCTGCAATTAATCCAACGGAAACCTCAAAGTAATGAATCAATCTAATAAAAGCTTAAATAACTGGTTTTTAATATTAGCCGTTTTATCTTTAGCAGTTGCACCTTTAATATTTGTTAGTGATGGAAAGTTTGGCGGTTCTGATGACAAAGCCAAAGCCGCTATTACAGAAATACAACCTGAATATAAACCTTGGTTTAAATCAATATTTGAACCCGCTAGTAGTGAAATAGCAAGTTTATTATTTGCTTCTCAAGCTGCGGTGGGTGCGGGAGTAGTTGGTTACGCAATTGGTGTATATAAGGGACGTTCCGAACAAAAAAGACGTGAAGAATGAGCCTACAACTAGATACTTTAGCTTACACTAATCAACTGCGAAGATTGCCACCAGAACATAAACTAATTTTTGCATTTATGACACTGGCTATTTCCCTTTCTACCCATCCACCAGTGCAAATTTTGATGGCAATATGGATGAGTATTTGGACAGTGGTTTACGCAAGAATACCCGCTGGTGTTTATTTGCGGTTGTTATTATTCACCATTGTTTTTTGTTTAACAAGCTTACCAGCACTAATGATAAATGGAGTATCAATTGCTGATTTGCAAACCGTACAATTAGACTCATGGTATGGGCTAAATTTCGGACAATTCTATATTTATATCAGTCGTAGTGGTAGCATCCAAGCATGGGTAATTTTTACCAGATCATTAGCTTCAGTTTCCTGCTTATACTTTCTGATGTTAACTGTCCCGTTTGCAGAAATTTTACAAACTTTGCGTTACTTAAAATTTCCAGTGCTTTTAACCGATTTGTTATTACTTATGTATCGGTTTATTTTCATTTTGCTGAAAACAGCCAGTGAATTATGGACAGCACAAAATTCTCGTGGTGGTTACAGCAATTGGCATACTAGCATGAAAAGTTTAGCACTATTAATCGGACAATTATTACAGCGTACTCTACAAAAATATAGTCAATTTTCTCTGGGATTAAAAGCCAGGGGTTTCGCTGGTGAATTTCGAGTTTGGCATCCCCGACGTTATCGTCCATCTCAACGATATACGGTGGAAGCAATTTGTGGCTGTGTATTATTAATAGGATTAGAAATTTGCCAAAATGCAGGAATATTCACTTGAATTTGATCAGGTCTATTACACCTATCCAGGTTCACCACAATCAGCCTTAAATGGTTTAACCATGAAAATTCCCTCTGGGAAAAAATGCGCCTTAATTGGTCAAAATGGTTGTGGTAAAACCACACTTTTCCTATTAGCCAATGGTCTATATAAACCAGATTCTGGTATTGTTACTTGGTGTGGTCAACCATTAATTTATAATCGTCAAGAACTCAGTAAAATTCGCCAAAAAATCGGTTTAGTATTTCAAGACCCAGAACAACAATTAGTAGCTTCTACCGTTGAAGAAGATATCTCCTATGGCTTGTGTAATTTAGGTTTGCTCACAGCAGAAATTAAAAGCCGAGTAGAACAAGCTCTAATTGAATTTAGTCTCACTCATTTAGCAGAAACACCAGTACATCATCTCAGCTTAGGGCAAAAGAAGCGAGTTTCTATTGCTGATGTGATGGTACTAAAACCACAACTATTAGTATTGGATGAACCCACTGCATATTTAGATATTAAGCATAGTCGTAATTTGATGAAAACCCTGCAAAAAATTCATGGGAATGGTACAACTTTATTAATGGCAACCCACGATTTAGATTTGGTTTATCGTTGGGCAGATTGGGTTTTTGTCATGGAACAAGGAAAATTGATCTTAGAAGGAACACCAAATGATGTATTTAGCCAGCGTACACTTTTAGAAGAATTAGATTTAGGTGTACCACTTATATATGAGATGTTATTTTTGGGTTTATCTGCTGAAGAAGAAATAATCATAGAAGGAGTTCGACGACGGATATTAAATATATATTGAATTGCAAATAAGTAAATTAAAAAGAAATAGGGTATTTTTTGTGTAATTAGAAATTTAAAAATTCAAATATTGAATTACTTCATACACCGAATAATATATAGAAACATCCCTATTATTGGTAATTTGCCAAAAAACTTGTTCAGGTTGAGAAATAACTTCTACTGTGATTTGTGTAGACTTACCACCTTGTAAAACTGTAAATCCTACTCTTTTTAAAGCACGAATTGTCCAAATAGCAGCAACACCTTCACCTATTAAATTAACTTCCCCTTTATATGGTGTATGCAGATGAAATTCACCAGAAAAAATATCAAATTCCACACCTTCACTGCGGAAAGTATCAGCAAATGCACCATTTAATATCAAATCTTCTGGTGCGCCAACATGGAGAATACCATTAATTCCTAACAGCCAAATTTTATCAGCAAGGCGCAAAGCTAAATCTAAATCATGGGTAGAAAGCAGAATTGCTTGATTTGTATCCCTTGCTAATTGACGTAACAATTGCATAATTTCCACCCGGCGTGGTAAATCTAAAAATGCTGTTGGTTCATCCAATAACATCACCATAGGCGACTGCGCTAAAGCCCTAGCAATCATAATTTTCTGTCGTTCACCATCACTTAATTCGCTCACATTCCGTTGGGCTAAATTTACCGCCCCCACAGATTTTATCGCCCAATTAATAATATTTTCATCTTCAGATGATAACTTTCCCCACCAGTCAGTATAAGGATATCTTCCCATACTCACCAAAGCATAAGCTGATAACATTCCCACATCAATTTTTTCAGTCAATACCAAACTTAAACGTTTTGCTAATTCCTGTGGTGGTAACTTGTAAATATCATTTTCTAAAAGTTTGACTTCCCCAGCAATTGGTGGTTGCATTCCTGCCAGAGTTCGCAATAAAGTAGACTTACCAGCACCATTAGGACCAAGTAGACAAACTATTTCTCCTGTTTGCAAAGTTGTAGAAATATGAGATGCAACATTCCGAATAGTTTTCTGGGAAGTCTGATAACCAATAGTGAGATTATGAGTTGTCAGAATTGAATTACTCATGAAGGGAAAGATTTTTTTGAATTACGTTTGAGAATTACCCAAGTAACAACAGGAGTTCCAATTAAAGCCGTAATAGCATTTAAAGGTAAAACCATTTGATTTATCAGAATTTGGGAAACCAAATCAGCAAATAAGGCTAAAATTGCTCCCAGAATAATGACACTAGGAATTAATATCCGATGGTCTGAAGTATTAAAAAGACTACGACAAAGATGGGGAATTGCCACACCTAAAAATGCTATTGGTCCACAAAAAGCAGTAATCGCTCCCGCTAATATAGAAGCACTGCTAATCACAGAAAATCTGGTTTTTTGGACTGTTAACCCTAAACTGCGTGCATAAGATTCACCTAATAAAAGTGCATTGAGAGATTTTGATTGCAGCACCGCTATTAATAAACCTAAACAGATAACTGGAGTTAAAATAGCTAATTGTTGCCAAGTTACCCCAGTAAAACTGCCAAAAGTCCACATTATATAACTTTGAATCCGTTCTTGTGAACTAAATTGCAACAAAATACTTACCATTGCACTTGTCGCATATCCAAATAATAAACCTAAAATTAATAAAGTCATTGTATCTTGTACACGACGAGAAACAACTAACATCAACCCTAATACTGATGCTGCACCAAAACTTGCTGCTATGACTAAACTAAAATCACCAATTATTCCTAAATCAGTTAATAACGTCGGTACAGTCACACTTGCTGTCAGCAAAACTAACGCTACTCCTAAACTTGCACCGGAACTAATTCCTAATACAAAAGGACCTGCTAAAGGATTTTTAAATAGAGTTTGCATTTGCAACCCACTTACCCCTAAAGCTGCACCAGCTAAGGTTGCAGTTAAGGCTTTAGGTAAACGAAATTTGAGAATAATATTTGTCCATGTTGTCTTTTCTGCTTCTTGTCCAAGTAAGATGTTCGTAACCTCATGAATGGGAATATTCACAGCCCCAAAACCTAAATCTAGTAAGAATGCCAAAATTAAACATAGTAGTAAAATCGAGAAAATCAAATATTTCTTATGAATAAATTTCCATAGTAAAAATTTATTAGTAACCTCATGCTTTTTAATTAACATTATTTATTCACTTTTTGATAGTAAAATAGGTTATGATTAGGTAATATTTCTGGATGAAATATTTCAATTAAATCAGATAAAACTACATCAGGGTTACTAATCCCACTTTGCCAATAATCATTACCACCATTGGGACTAAGGCGAGCATTATTATTATAGAGATTTCCTTTTTTGAAAGCATGAAAATCACCATAACGATTATCTTCAGTCACAACATCTTTTAAACTTTTCCAAGATTGTCTAAGATTCAACCAATAATCAGCATTAGCAGCCCGTTCAAACACAGCTTCAAAAGATATAGGTAAACTACCAGAAGATTTATCCTCACTCCAAAGATAATTTGCACCTGCGTCAGTGAGATATTTAGCCACATAACTATTACCACCTGGTGTATACCAAGTTCCCTTAAAATTGAAGCCTACAAACACAGTCGGACGATTTTTAACAGCTTTAACTTTAGTAGCAATATCTGCGTATTTCTTAGCAATTCCAGCAAAGATTTTTTCCGCCTCTTCCTCCTTATTAAAAAATAAAGCAGTAAACTTTAACCATTCACTTCTTCCCAATGGTGTATCTTCCATATATTCAGCATTTATCGCCACCTTTAACCCAGCTTCCAACAACTTAGGAAAACTATCAGTTTGTTGATTTCCAGTCCCAAAAGTGGTAACTAACTCAGGATTAAGTTCTAAAACTTTCTCCACATTCACAGTAGAATTATTGCCAACAGATACCACCTTACCAGCTTTAATTCTGTCAATAAAATCTGGTGCAGTTACTTGTTTAATATCGCTAACACCGATTAACTTATCAACAACATTTAACTTAGAAAAATGTGGTAAATGAGTTGTAGAAAGAGAAATCACAGAACTTACAGGTGTAGTGAATATTTGGGATTTCTCAAACCCTGGTGGTATTGGTGTACCGCATTGAACCAAAACATATTTAAACCCTGTTTTAGCATCTTTCCAGGGATTTTTAATCGTCACGACTTTGTAGTTTTTATAATATTCAACTGCAAAACCGATAGCATGAGTAATTTTCACCTTATTGGGAAAATAATCAACATTAGAATCATACTTTTGAACACAGCCATTATCAACTGAACTAACAACCAGACTATTTTGAGAACTTTGACAAGAAACAACTAAAACAGCAACTAAAAACAACTGACATAAAAAAGTAATAACCTTATACTTTTGAAAAATCATCTTCCATATTTCTCTTTGCGCCTCTGCGCCTCTGCGTGAGAAAATAACCCCAGAAAAACACCAACTAAGGATATATATATTCAACAACCTGATTCCCCTCAACCAAATGTTCCTGTACAATTCTTTCTGCAACTTCCGGCTTAACACGACTGTACCAACTTCTATCAGTAGAATGATAAACAACAGGACCTAACTTACAAACCTGTAAACAACCACTTGTTCTCACTTCCAAATCTAATTCCGCCTTCTCAACAGCAGCCTTTAAAGCCTCAAAAGTAGGCTGCCATTTTCGAGAAGGATAACAACGTCCAGAAGTACAAACTGCAATATAGGCACATTTGAGAGGATTTTTAGTAAAAGGAATTGGCTGTTTACCTAATACATAAACATCTCTAAGTTCCTGATAAAAATTCAACTTTCTAAAATCAGCCTTACCTTCAGGAAGCAAATTTTCATCCTCTACATAAGGATTAGGTAAAAATATCGTCATAGCCTTTTCACCAGCACCATTCCAAAATTGAATACCCCAACTTCTCGGTTCTCCTTCGGGATTTATCCTTCTATAAAATGCACCCTTATTAATCAAACGTTGCTGTCTTACTTCGATAGAAGTTTCAGCATTAGGACCACCTAGAGTTTCCTCAATACATAAATGAAAATGCCAATCTCTAGTAATAACAGTTAAATATCCATCATAGAGAACACATTTTTTAGGTGCTTCATGAAACTCCAACTCTAAAACACTACCTTGTTCCAAATGTCCCAAACCAACTTGATGCCAATTTTCCTGAAATAAAGTATAAGCTAAACAAGCCAGAACATCACCTTGACAATCAAAAAACTCATATTCAATTTGCCAATTATTCCCCGTCGCTTCAATTGTTTTTTCATTTACTGGTGTTACCCAACAATTAAAATCAGCCATAAAAAACCCTCCTGATATTACTCTCTGCGTCTCTGCGCCTCTGCGTGAGAAAACAATATTAAAACATAGCACTCAAACCAACTTGAAAACCTCTACCTCCGTCAGGAAAACCAGGAAACAACTGATAACGCTGATTAAAGAGATTTTCCAAACTACCTGTAACTACCAGTTTATCATTTAAAGGTACACGCAGTTTAAAATCAAAAGTCGTATAACCAGATAAAAACTCTGTATTTGTATTATTAGTAGGATATCCATTTAAGGAATTCATTAGTAAACCCAAATACAAACCTTGAGGATTTTCATAAGAAACTCCCAAATTTAATTTATCTGCACCAGCAAAACGCAATTCCTTATCAATTTCTGCCGCATTAGAACTTTTCAAAATACGCGGATCATTTGCCGTGTAATTAACAAAAGTAT
The DNA here is from genome assembly GCA_004293145.1 of Nostocales cyanobacterium. Classification (GTDB taxonomy): domain Bacteria; phylum Cyanobacteriota; class Cyanobacteriia; order Cyanobacteriales; family Nostocaceae; genus RDYJ01. Next base: position 23,045 of record RDYJ01000049.1, read on the forward strand.
AAATATTTTTGGCAAGTTGCAAATTCAAAGTCGCCTCAATTCCCGTAGTTTCCACCAGTCCGATATTTTCCCAAGTTCCTGTATTACCATTTATTGGTGGTGTCAGTCTCTTAAAGGCAATTGTATCTGATACACTATTTTTGAAAAAGGTTAATCTTAGTAAACCAATATCACCAAGTTTTTGATCAATGCCAATATCAAAACTATCACCTCTTTCTGGTTTAAGTTCTGGGTTGCCAATATTGCTAGGATTGACATTAAATAAGTTAGCAATAGTAGGAACTCGGAAATTTTTAATGTAATTTGCTCTTAAGGTAGTTGAATCAGAGACAGTAAATTTTGTCCCTACAGATGGAGATGTAACAGAACCATTTACTAAGCTACTAAAATCTTGACGTAACCCTAAATTAACAGTCAAATTGGGGATTAATGCTACTTCATATTTGGCAAATAATGCTCCTTGATTAATATCATTATCATAATTCAATCTTTCTATATTAGTAGCATAACTAAAAGAAGTATTCTGGACATTAACAGTTCGATAGTCAAAGCCATAAACTAAACTTTGATTTTTAGCAAAATTCCAACTATGTGTAGTTTGAATTCCGTAGGAAGTTTGGTTAGTCTCAAAGCGACTTGAACCACTAGGATCAAAACGAGTATTCAAAAAATCACCATAAACTCTTGCTGTTAATAAAGAATCATCCCCACTTCCTAATTTTGAATTCCAGGTTAAATCAGTTAAAACTTGATCTGTGTATTTGCGATTTTTATCTGTAAGCGAATTAAAAAAACCTTGTCCATTGACTGGAAAAGGAATTGGCACTCCTCCTGGTGTTCCTTGTTCTTTATTTAAGTATAAAGTCGAGAAACTGAGAGTATTTCTTTTTCCTAAATCTGCTTCTAATTTAACATTAAAATTGTTGTAAAGTGCATCATTATTCTTCCTTGTTCCTGAAAAATTAGCTTCAGGAATAGAAAAAGGATAATTATTTTCAGCTTGGGTACGGTTGTAACCTACAACCCAAGAAATATCACCCTTTTTACCGCTATTTTGAATACTCTGTTGGTTGAGTCCGTAAGCACCAAAATTGACTTTTGCTTCTGTGGTAATTTTCTCTGTAGGACGACGGGTGATAATATTAATTATTCCCCCAATTGCATCAGAACCATAAAGAGTTGAACCTCCTCCTGGTAATACTTCAACTCTTTGAATATTATTAGTTGTAAATTCGGAAAGATCAAAACCACCACTTCCCACATTATTAATTGGTCTACCATCAAGTAATATTAATACTTGACCAGTATTAGAACCACGAATAAGTTGACCACTTAAAGCATTAACTTCTGTTCCTACAGTACCATCACCTAATATACCAGGCAGAAATTTAAGTGCTTCTCTGACAGTTCTCGCACCTTGCGCTGCCATTTCTTCACCCGTAATTACATAAATTGGCCGGGTAGAATCTTTCACTGTTCCTTCCCGACGAAAAGGTGAAAAAACAGGTTCATTTAATAATTTTTCAATGACATTTATTTCAATATCAGCTTCTTCTTTTTCTGTAGCTGTTGGTGTATTTTGAGTAATTTTCTCTGTGACTGGTTCTTCGTGTTGGGGAATTTCTGCTGCTATAACTTTGTAAGTCTCACACAATATACCCAAGGTCATAGTTACACTAGATGCAACAATTTGAATTCCCAGTTTCGCAACTAAATTAGTAGACATTTTTTACCTAAACACCTGTATAACTAAAAATTTGAGTAAGGCAAAGTAGCAGTCTTTTTCATTAACCAGCACGGTAATTTACCCAATTACACGCTCAGAAAAGACTGCGACAATTAAAGATAGAAAGAAGCCGCACTGCATTTGTATGAGAATTATAATCATTATCACATAAATGGCGAAAATTGCAATAGCGGCTTGGCATCAATTTAACTAGTCACCAACAGCAAAATACTTTTTATACTGATATCTAGTGAACAATTAACAACAGTTGACGTTTAAATTTGTCCACTTATTTAGTGCAGGAATTTTCGCTAAGATCCCTTTTTTCAAAGGCTCTGGACGTTCTGACCAAGGTAGTGAACCATCCGCTTTAGCATAGTATAAACTTGCACATTCTAGTATCGCAAATGTACTATTATCTACGGGTAAATCACCAAAGAGATAGGTTGATTTTCCTTCTGCTGCAAAAGCAACGACGCAGGAATGACTGCAAGCACTCATACATTCAACCCCCTGAATGGAGAATTGATTTTGCATTTCTCTATCTTGTGCAAGTTCTTGAAGCTGTTGTAGTAGTTTTTCTCCACTACTTTCACCAACTCGTTTACCGTTTTCCCACTTACCACCACAAGTTGTGCAGACAAATAGAGTATGTTTTTGGTTGAGCATTGATTGAAAAATGTGTAAGAATCAGTTAGAAACGCAGACATTATAGTCTTTTACAGCAGCAACCTCTCCTGCAAACAAATAATGTTTGAAATCATTCCTTCCCAAGTTAAAAAAGGGCTGATATCAATTGGTGTATTTGATTGAATGGCAAACTGCTATGTCTATTTGAAATTGGCAGAAATCTATTGAAAATAGCAGTAAGCGTCAGTCATAAACGCTTCCCGTCTTCTTGAATAAAAGGTTGTAAAAAATTAAATTGACTGTTGATTGTCTCAGAGTAATAGACAATCTGTAGAGAATCTCTGAAGCTAAAATGATTAATTTTGATGGAAATATTCATGGATTTATGCATCTGTACCACGCAGATGGATATGGTTTATTTTACCTTCGGCGGGCATTCTGACTTAGAGAGATAAGTCTCATTACAGCTGCGGGACAGCGTTGGATTTACACCAAACTTTCCCCCTTGCGTTTAATGGTTTTTGCCATTAAAACCGACGTTGAGGACAAACATACAATAATTATCGTTTATTGTCAATGGGAGTGGTAGGATAATTTTATTTAAGTCTTGTTGAATTGAACTGCAACGTTAAATATAGCAATTCCCATTCAAGTGAGGTACAAGCAGTAACAATTAAACGCAGATGGACGCAGATAAACGCGGATAATTTTGTACTTCATTAGACTAGGAAATGCTATAGTGATAATTATTTTGTTACTTTATCTCCGTAGGGATTACTAAAAGCAGGGTTTTTAATAAACTCTTCATCAGTCAGACTTCGTAAAAATGCCAGTAAATCCTGTTTTTCACTTTCACTTAATTTAAACCCACTAATAAATTCACTTTTGAAAGGATTTGTACTACCAATTCCGGCAAGTTTTCCTGTATGAATAGTTCTGCCACCCGCTTGATAATGGTCAATTACTTCTTCTAAAGTCGCTATACTCCCATCGTGCATATAGGGAGCAGTGAGGGCAATATTTCGCAAGGTAGGAGCTTTAAAACGACCCATATCTTTTGGATTAGAAGTTATTTCATAAACACCAGTATTATTTGCAGGATAAGAACCTTTGCCATCAATATTATAAAGTCCAGTATTGTGAAAAGCGATTTCTTGAAAGGCTAATTTTTCGTGCATGACTGAATCTGTAAAATTAATCCCCCCATGACAGTGAAAACATTCCAAATCTTCGCTATTAAATAGTTTTTCACCCCGTTTCGCTGCTGGAGAAATAGCATTAGGATCACCACCAAAGCGATATTTATCATAGGGAGAATTTACAGAAATCAAAGTGCGTTCAAAAGCCGCTAACGCCTTAGTTAAATTGCTGAGATTAATAGGATTTTTCTCATTACTAAAAGCATCTGTAAACATCTGCCGATATTTCCCGTCATCTTGCAACATTGCTAATATTTGTTTCTCCCTTCCTACCATCCCCATTTCCACTGGATGTTCCCCAAATATTGGCACTAAAGCTTGATTTTCTAACTTTGTTATTAAAGGATTAGCCCAAGTTAATACGGGATTGTAGGCAATATTCGCAAGACTCATAGAGTTACGAGGGTGTTTTTCCCCAGTTGCTCCCACAGCTACTGTTTTACCATCAGTAAAAGCCAATTTTTGGAGATGACAAGAAGCACAGGAAAATTCACCCGTAATTGATAAACGTTGCTCATAAAAAAGATGTCTTCCCAATTCCACTTTTTGGGAATTCATCGGGTTATCGGCTGGGACAATTGGTTTAGGCATCCAAACTGGAAGATTCCAATTATATGCTGAAGTTGAAGATGCAGAAAGGGCTGTACTCAGTCCAATTGATAAACAAACTGAGAACAGACAAATTGTCAACAAAGTGAACCAGCGAGATAATATCATTCAACTCTAAAAAATTTCTGTTTAGCAGCAGGTTTACCATTAAAAGGTAGACCAAAATTAGTCATAATCACATTGCAGTCACTATCATCAGGAGATGACATACAACCGGGGGGTGTATTTTTTTTGTTAATTGTTAAATTTGTGTTTCCTATTAAGGCTGCAATATCAGCTATGACGACATTTTTATCAACATTAAACTTAGTAAAAATGACTTTTGCAGTATTCAAATTACTACAAGTTGATGGCTTTTGACTTCCCTCAATTGCTTGACAACCAGTGCTACCCAAATGAATTGGGAAACCCTGAGCTTTTTCACTTTTTTCACCATGCTTTATCTGAGAATTATGAGTTTGGGTTTTCCAATCCAAACGAGCAAATTTATAACCAAATAGCCAATTCCACCATAAAGAAGTCAGATTTAATGGAGATGGTGCAGTGACAGAATCAGCATGATTAAGATTTACAGGAACACCTAAAGTAAATTGTAATCCCTGATAATTACCTTTGGGTATTGTCCCAACAATTTGATTGCGTGTTTCGACTGTACCATTAGCACAACCACCAGATTTATTTTCAAAATCTAAGAGAGCGACATTTTGATATTGCCATTTTCCATCCTGTGTTAAATTCACAGGTATAGATTTACCATTATTATCAATTAAGGCAATATCGGATACATAAAAACGGAAGTCATCAGGAGTAACTTTTGTGGCTGGTTTACCTAAAGTATAGGTTTTACCACATTCAAAAGGTTGTTTACCCACTTTTCCTTGAAAATTAATTGTTACCTCTTGGCTATTAGTAGTTTGAGCCAAAGTTTTGGTAACACCACCGAAATTTCCAGCCAGGATAATTCCTGCTATTGTGGTAGATGTCAATAATAATTGCTGTTTCATGCTTGGTTCTATGAATAAAGGAATTTAGTTACTTTTTCAGTGAGAGGGGCTATTAACGTTGATATTATGAACTATCTATTTTGAGTTAAATAAATTACTTAGTCAAAAGACAACTTGTCAAACTTGAGTTTTGATATAGAATTTCCTCATCTAATAAAGTACAAAATTATCTGCGTTCATCTGCGTTCATCTGCGTTTAAATATCAATACTTGTACCTTACTTGAATGGGAATTGCTAAATATTAAAATTAAAAGAAGTCTGTGTTCTAATAACAAAGACTCCTTAGATAATTATTCAGTTTATAACTCACCGTCAACTTTTTATCCCAAGTTATTAAAGAAAGTTGCCCAAAGAGTTCCTGTTACTCCTACTGCAATTAAAACATTGGTGAAAAATCTGCCTAGTTCAGTTTCTTGTCCTAGCCCTTTATCGTCTTGTCCTGCACTGAAAAATAATGCCCAGGCTTGGTTAACATTAATTGTTTCAAAGTTATTAAAATCGGCACGAAATACAACTGGTGCAAATAAGTCTTTGTTGGAAAAATCAAAATCAGTTCT
>RDYJ01000258.1 GCA_004293145.1 Nostocales cyanobacterium
TTACTTGTAGCATTGACGTAGCAGCAGAGAATTTTCCCCGATTGCTCCGGTGGTAGAGAATCTAATATTTGAGCCATAACTGCTGAGGAGCTTTTACGCCGCAATTTTACATTACAATTTTTAAACTAACACCTGATGATCCCCATTTACTGTAACTGCCACTACCAACTGAAATTTTCAGCATCATTTCTATCTAAAGTTATGTTGCGTTTTGTATCAGGATTTGTAGGGGCAACTCCCTGTGGTTGCCCTCTTGAGTCAGGAGTTACAGCAGATTTCGTTCTTATGAGGTACAAATCATAATCATGAAACTCTTGTGGGGTGGGCATCTTGCCCGCCCAAGTTGTACCTCATTACACCGGAAAATGCTGTAAAATCAAATTCAAACTATCGTGTAAATCTTGCTAATAACTCTTCGCGAGATAACTGTAAAAGCAAAGGTGTAAATTCTTCTCTACTCATTCCCAGCATGGGATTAATAATTGTTTGCAAATCAGAATCAACCTCTCCAAAACGCACTTGCAAAATACTCTCAATCATCGCGCGTCTCTCTCTTTCTAACCCTTCCTGTCTTCCTTCCTGTCTTCCTTCCTGTCTTCCTTCCTGTCTTCCTTCCTGTCTTCCTTCCTGTCTTTCTTGTTTTTTGAGTTCTTCTAGTTGTTGTTGATAAATCTCTGATAATTTCATAATCAACTCCCGATCATCCTGATCAATATCTTGTTCTTGTTGTTGACGCGCAGATAAAACAGCAATTAGGTTATGTACCAATTCTATGATATCTGCTAAAAACGGACTATCATTTGCTAGTGCTTCTAATTCTTCTATGGCTTGTCTTTGTACCTTTCCTCTCCCTAACACTCGTAAAAACAACGTTTCTGGTGTACTGGGTAATTTATGAATGATAACAATTACGGTTTTTAACCCCGTTGGTAAAAAATAAATTCCTTCACCCCAGTTTGTTTCATCTGTTTTCCCATAAAAACTTTCAAGTATATCTACTGATGCTGTAGATGTAAAAATCCAAAGTAGAGGTAATTCTGTTTCATTAATTCTCTGCCCATTGCGTTTAGCTTCCCGTTCTAAATCTGCATGAACGTCAAATAATTTACCCATACAACTACGGATTTCACCCTTGCTCACAGGATTACGGAAAGGTTCAAATATAGCGTAACTCTCCGCCATTTTCCCTAATAATCCCAATCTTTCTAAACTTTGAGTAGGTTGAGATTTAGGAATAAACACTACATCAATCTGTCTCACTTCTGCGGTGATATCTTTACTGGTTTCTACTTCTCCGTAAGGTGTTAAAAGTTCTGTAAAATATTGTTTGGCAAATTGGTCATGTATAAAGCGCGTCATTGATATTGATTTTTGTTAATTAATACATAAATAGGAGTTACGCATTGACAAAAAAACTAATTCATGTAGATTAAGCACCATAAGCATTGGTAAGATTGTCCACAATGTAGTCGCGGACAACTAAAGT
>RDYJ01000050.1 GCA_004293145.1 Nostocales cyanobacterium
AATTCTTGTGGGGTAGGCCGGACAGCCTGCCCTTAAACCCGGACGGGCTAGAAGCCCATCCCACAAGATTGGATAATTTATTTCCTGGAAGTCCCTTATTTGATTTTTGTTGGCTTGGCCTGGACTTTGCGGTTACAAAACTCAGTATACCTTAACATTCTAGAATCCTCTTACCTATTGCATGAGTGCCTTTTACCTCTTGCTCGCCTACATCAGTATGTTTATTTGGTATCTCTTTGTTATTACAATTTTATACTTTACTTAATCGGCAATGTACCGCAAGTGATTGATTTAATAGGTATAAAGCTTGCTTATTTTATGTATATGCTTATAAATATGATCATAAAAAGCGATGCGTTTATAGATACAGGTTGTTAAATTAAAATTATTGCATTAAAAATTACATACAACAACTAATCTAAACGCTCAGAACATAAATTTCTAATAGATTTCTAACTGCTTAACAAGCTTACAGGCTGATTATGAGGTTTTTAAGTTGAACAATGGTGATAATGTGAATTTACGGTAAAGTAAAGTAACTTTTTTAAAATAGGCATTGCTAGTCATAGTAAAGTCGTATATTAATATATACAGCAATATATTCTCTCACCAGGAAAATTCTGGAGAATGTCTAAACAATTAATTTCAGTATATTTGCGTAAGACCTGTTTTATGGTTTTATCAATACTTGAGTTAAATTGATGGACAAATTCAGAAATCCTCCAACTCGCATTGTGACGATGTAATCCCTTGAAAATAAAAGTGCCAAGCAACTGTGTAAAAATCAATTGTAAAAATCAATTACCTTAAATAAGGTCAACAGTGCAATTACTGAGTGTAAATAAATTTTGACAAGTTTTCCCTAGAGCTAAAAAATCAAGGTCATGAGCAAGTATTTCATAGTATCAATGCTAGAAAAAGTCGGATAGAGGAGAGTAGGAAATTATCGGATATTTACGGTATTCTGAGGAACATTCCTAATTTAAAATAAGTGATATTACTTATGATTTTGCCAAATCAAAATTTTTGAATAACTCAATTCAGCGCGATCAATTTGAGTCGCTAAGTTCAAAATTGATATTTGTGCAGCCCGTTTCAACTCATAAATTGCATCTATCAAACAAAAAACAGCCCATGAAGCGTCACAAAAAGTTGATCAATGCCAAGAAGTTATTATATCCATTAGTATCTACATTTTTATTAGCTAATGGATTACTACCATTTCTATCTCACGTTTTAGCGGAGGGAACTGCTGGTGGTACATCTATCAGCAATACAGCAACAGCTACTTACGAAGATCCCAATAGTCCACCAAATACACCACCAATTAACGCTACTTCCAACACTGTAACTGTGACGGTGGCAGAAGTGGCTGGTATTACCGTAACTGCGGAAGCTGTAACTGATAACACTGGTGGCACTGTTCAAATTGGAGACATCTTAACCTATAACTTCAAAGTCAAAAACGTAGGTAACGATCCCACCAAGTTCCGCATTCCTGAGCAAGTGACACTGACAGGACCAGGTACAGCTGCTGCCGTCCAGTATAGTGAGGATGGAGGAACAACCTGGACTAACATCTCTAATCCTAATGCTTTAACCAATTCAGTTCCAGCTAATGGCACTGTATTGGTACGTGTCCCTGTGACAGTAACCGCTGCGGCTGTAGCTGGTAACATCATTAAAGTTACATTAGGTAATACACCAGTACCTCCTGCTCCCAATGATCAAAACCAACCATTAGCTAACACCATTGCCAACAAAGAGCTTTATACTGAAGATAACGCCAATGGTGGTGCTACTGGTGAGGTCCCAGGTACACCAGCTAACGGAGAACGAGAAGCATCTGCAAACGCCAGCAAAACGGTAGATACTAAAGACTATGCTTTAGCAACCTTACTGAAGACCCGCACAGGTTATAGCAACAATAACACACTGACAAATATCAGCGATGATACATTGACTTACGGGTTAAGTTTGAAAGTAGAGAATAACACTATCACTGGCTCTAGCATCAACCCAGTAGGATTAAAAGGTACTGCCAACATTAACGTTGATGGTAAGCCTGAAAGTTATATCCTCATATCTGATGCCATACCCCAAGATACAGAATTAAATGCAGCACCTACCGCGACTGATTCTAATTGGGAAGCGGTCTATACAACTACTGCGGTGACAACAGATGCGAATACAGCAGTCTGGAAACGCTTTGGAGCAGGTGGGGCTTTACAAGGTACTGATACACTCGCCCAAGTAACTCGCATAGGCTTCATTAACAAAGTTACTCTCACTTCTGTAGCTCCTGGTACAACTGTGAGTGGCTTCTCAGTGGTAGTCAAAGTCAAAGCAGCCGTCGCACCACCTTTAACAATTGCCAACATTGCTCAAGTATTTGGTAGCAGTGTGGGCAATGATTTACCAGTATATGACGAATCTGGTGACGCAAACCCCAGTAACTACGACGGTACTACACCTCCTGCTGGTTCTATTGATATTAATAGTGATGGTGTTCCCGAACAGATTCCACCAGCTGCTGTTGATGACGGTTATATAAATACCCCCACCAACCCAGAAACGGGAACTGATACTAATAATAATAACACTGGTACTGGAACTGGTGGTGAAGCCAACGTTTTCACCATTGATACTGCCAGTATCCTCAACGGTCCCAATGGTCAAGCAGGGGCATTAGGTCCAGACGGCAGTAATAACACTGACTTCACTAACAAATCTTCTGATATTCCCGCAGGTACAGCCCCTAGCAGCACAATTAACCCTGCACCAGTTACATTTAACAACACAGCTAGTAATGGTAGTAGCACAGCGGGGACAGTGACTTTAGTACCTACACCACCAGCTATAGCAGCAAATCTGCCGGGGCAAACTAAAGTAACTATTACCTACAATGGTAACTCAGCCACTTACACCTACAACGGTACAACATTTAGCTTAGATGCGGGTAATACAGCAATTTCTATTCCTAATGTCGCGGCTGCTGCCACTATTAACTATACAGTAACAGTTGATTTACCAACTAACACCCCTCTATCTACAGATATCGACCGGGGTTTCCCTGTACCGATTACTGCGGCTATTGATACCAACGGTGATAACACACCTGATGCTAGTAATATCACTATTGACAGGGTGTATACAGGCTTCTTGAAACTGGTGAAATTCTCCCGGATTTTACCGGGAACTGGACCAGCAGTAGGAACAGGCCAGGATAATTTTGAAACTACACCAGCGGCAGCTAATGGTTTTGACCCCAACCCTAGTGTCGGTGATGTATTAAGAACTCCCCAAACTGGCAATATTATCGAGTACGAAATTCGCTACAAGAATATTTCTGAAGATAACGGAGCAAATGGTAGTAACAACGTGCTTCTGCAAGTTTCAAATCTCAAAATTACTGAAAATGGCACTCTTACCAATAGCAACTGGGCATTAGATCAGGACAACAATACGATTATCGATACCAGTAATGTTGCCAACTCAGCTAGTGATTCGGGCGCAAATGCAACGATTACTTATTTCAGTGGTATTCCTGTTCCTGCTAATGCTAATGCTACTGCTGCTACAACTGGAAATACCGCCCCTACTGATGTGACTCAATATGTGAATACTATCTCCGTGCCGATTGCTCCTGGTGTGCAAAGAATCTTTAAGTTCCAACGGAAGTTGAACTAAGTTGCAGATTTTTGGGTAGGGGAAGTAATACTAAACCCTTAACCCAACTGTATTTCGTTTTCAGTTTTACCTGAAAAGTTTTTAAAATGCCTGTACTGCTGATGGGCTAAATAAGTAGTTTTTTTTACTAAAATTTTGTTGAGGTGATATTTATGAAGCGTGTTTTTCTTACCAATGTAGGAGCAGTTGCCCTGATTACTGGAGTAACATTTGTAAGTCAGATCGCAGTAATTACCCTGATGGAGCAGACTGATATTGCTGTAGCTCAAAATGCTCGTAAACAGGCTGTGCAGTTACGGTTACAGGGTGAAAAGCAAGTCATTAGTAAAGATGAACAAGGTAAGCCAAAAACTACATGGCAAGCTTTGACAGGTAAAGTCAAACCAGGTGATGTAGTCCGTTATACTTTAATTGCAGAAAACCAAAGCGATCGCCAAATCAAAAATCTCGCTCTTAATGGTCCAGTTCCCAAAGGAACAGTATTGGTCTTGCAGTCTGTTAAAGCACCAAATAATACTCAAATTACATACAGCATTGATGGTGGACGCAGTTTTGTGGAAAACCCCACAATTTCCGTCAAACTTACCAATGGCAAAGTAGAAAATAAACCTGCTCCAGTCACAGCCTATACTCACATTCGGGTGAAAGTGCCAGTTGTAGCCGCCAAAACTACCATCAAAGCCACCTATGAAACCGAGGTGCGGTAGACAATTCACTCTTTTAAAAGTCTTCCCACTGGAAATCTTGAATTGTATTCCCATAGCCAGTTTCCTATCACAAATTTATTCACAGTTAAAACATCCCAAAGCCTTGAAAAACAAAACCAGTGACATCTACAAACAAACCTTGTGCAATCAAAAATACCCGGCCACAAAAACAATTTTTTGGCGGAAGTAGCTGGTATAAAAAATTAACTATTTCTCTGTTAATCGCTGGTAGCTTACAAACCACTATCAGCATACCCGCAAAAGGACAACAGGCCGAAAATTTCTTTCGGGTACGGCAGTTTAATTTTCTTAACCAAGCTGCTTATACATACTCATTTACAGATCCAGACCGTCCAAGTAATTCAAATCCTACGGTTATTGAATCTCTATCTGCCGAAAATAGACTCAATAATCAATTAACTGACCCTTTAGGACGGATTGTAGGATGTGATGGGCGGTTATTGCCGGACTACACAGGTTTTACCGTAGGTCTTTATGAAACAGCCCCTAACAACCCCGCAGAACTAGGAAGATTAGTTGATCTGACCAGGACAGAATTACCTGATCTGCCTAATAATGGCATTCCTGGGGGTATCAGACCGAACGTAAATAATCTTAATCCCTTTCCCGTACCTAATAACCTGCCTGAATTTGCAGGGGCTTACAACTTCCTATTTGATGAAGTTAAGGGTCAAATTAGTCCTGGCAGAACTTACATTTTACTCATTGATCCCCCTGACAATTCCATCTATCAACAGCGACGGATCAGACTGAAAATTGAAGATGTTACAGGTACTGGGGTTAATCGTCAAGTTCGTTACATAGCCCTATCCTTGGATGGACTGCCAATTAACCTCAGTGGGGATAATCAGATAGAAGGTACACAAGTGATAGTTGCCGATGCGGATAGACAAGGATTGATTTTATCAGTCCTGCAACTATCCACAAATCTGTGTCAAACCAATCAAGTGAGGATTATCAAAACAGGCGATCGCGTCACCGCCGCACCTGGGGATACAGTCATTTATCGCTTATCAGTGAAAAACTCATCTGATGTTGCCATCAACAATGTGGTCATCACCGACATTTTACCCTTGGGCTTACGTTTCTTGCCCAAATCTGTGCGGGCAGAAACTAATGGACAGGCTGTGAATCTCACCACCACCAACAATGGCAACACCATCAATTTTGCTGCTAACACAACTCTGGGAGTAGGGCAAATCTTGAATATTGCCTACGCCGCCCAACTCACAAACGATGCTCAACGTGGTACTGGACGCAATAGCGCCTCAGTAGAAGGACAAAGAGATGATCGGACTCGTTTAATTGTCAGAGATGGACCAGTTAGTCATCGTCTGAAAATCGTCCAAGGCATTGTCAGTGATGCAGGTACGATCATCGGCCGGGTATTTGTCGATAAAAACTTTGATGGTGAGCAACAGTCTGATGAACCAGGAGTAGCAAATGCAGTGATTTATCTAGAAGATGGCAACCGCATCACCACAGATGCCAACGGTTTATTTTCCGTAGCTAACGTTTTGCCGGGATACCACACAGGTGTATTAGACCTCACCAGTCTTCCTGGCTATATCCTAGCTCCCAATCGAAAATTCAACGAACGTAATAGCCAATCTCGCCTAGTTCGTCTAGCACCAGGCGGTTTGGTGAGGATGAATTTTGCAGTCACACCCAGCTTTAAAGAGCAAGTCGAAAAATGAAACCCAGGCTGCACTCTACTACTAATCATCAAGGGAAGGGAAACCCAGGCCTCAATCTCAATCTGCCAAAAAACCTCAGATTAATGGGGGCGATCGCCGGAGCATTTAGCTTTGTCTTTTCTTCTTCTGTCGTCAAAGCACAAACTACCGAGTCACAGCCTACTCCCGAACCTCTAGCCAATAATGGCGATCAAGTCAACCCACCGGGGCAAGCAACTGACACAGCAGATACAACCACGGAGAATTTACCACCAACAGTAACAGCACCCCAACCAGAACCATCTCCACCTGTCACCCAGTTACCGACGATGACGACAGAGGCGGAAAAACAACCAATCCCCACTGCGCCATCTCTCAATTTCCCATCCGTTCCATCAGTTCCATCAGCTGCTGCACCGACAACAACCGCAGTCAGAATTCTCACTCCCCAGGTTGGTGCTATTATCGATAACCGCAGCACCTCAGTGATTGTTCAATTTCCTCTGGGTAGTAAATTAGAACTGCGGGTAAATGGTCAATTAGTAGATCCTAACTTGGTGGGACGGACAGAAACTAATATAACTACCAATTTAGCCACACAAACCTGGTATGGTGTCACCTTAAACGAAGGGGAAAATATCATATCTGCCCAAATTGCTGGTAGCCAAGAACCGCCAGTGACTGTCAGGGTATTAGTTAGTGGTGCTGCTAAAAAAATTACTATTAAAAGTCGAGAAAGCCGGATTCCTGCTGATGGAAGTTCGACAGCAACCATTCAAGGTCAATTGGTTGACGCACAAGGTAATCTTTCTAAGCAAGATGCAATTATTACCTTAAGACCGTCCGCTGGGGAATTTATCGGTTCAGATTTCAAACCTGATCAACCAGGATTTCAGGTTGAAGCCAAAGCAGGGCAATTTCAAGCCACACTGCGTTCTGATCTCAAGGCGCAAACTGTCACCATTCAAGCCACTACAGGCGACGCAGAAGGCTTTACCCAACTACAATTAGATACAGCCTTACGTCCCAGTTTGGTGACAGGGGTAATAGATTTGCGTTTAGGCGCAAAAGGGACAGATTATTACAGTCGATATCGGGATTTTTTGCCCTCAGACAAAGACAACAGCACCCAGTTAAGTTTTAATTCTGCTGTATTTGCCACTGGGAAAATTGGCGACTGGTTATTTACAGGTGCGTATAACAGTTCTCGCAGTTTAAACGAAGATGTTAACGGTGAGAATCGCCTATTCAGAGCTTATCAATTCAATGATCAAAATTATCCAGTCTATGGTGATAGTTCCACATCTACCGTAGTCGCTCCTTCCACCGATAGCCTATTTTTGCGGTTTGAACGTTCCAGCCAAGTTTCTGGAGCTAACCCCGATTATGCAATGTGGGGTGACTATAACACGGAAGAATTTGCTCGTACTTCCCAACAATTTACGGCTATAACTCGCCAACTGCATGGGTTTAAAGCCAACTACAATTTAGGAAATCTGCAAATTACAGGTTTTTATAGTGCCAATGTAGAAGGATTTCAAAGAGATACCATTGCTCCTGATGGGACAAGTGGTTATTATTTCCTATCCCGACGGATCTTAATTCCCGGTACTGAAAATATCTTTGTTGAGTTAGAAGAACTTAATCGTCCTGGGACTGTACTTAAACGTCAAGCCTTGAATAGAGGGACAGATTATGACATTGATTATGACCGGGGGACAATATTATTTAGACAGCCAATTCTCCGTACTGACATTGATGAATACGGACAGATTTTAGTGCGGCGCATTGTGGCTACCTATCAATACGATTCTAAAAATTCCGACGGTAGTATTTACGGAGGTCGTTTCCAATACAACTTTAGTCGGGGAATCACAGAAAGTTGGTTAGCAGCAAGTTATTTTCAAGAAAATCAAGGGTTGCGACAGTTTGAACTCTACGGTGCAGATACGCAGATTAATTTGGGTAGTCAGGGTAAGTTGATTGCTGAATATGCCCATTCTCGCAATAATTCTGATGCAGTTGGTAATGTCACTGGTCAGGCTTATCGTGCAGAATTGGATGGGCAGATTTTTACTGGTGTCCAAGGTCGTGCTTATTATCGCACTGCTGATCCTGGCTTTGCCAATAATGCCACCATTAGTTTTGTCCCTGGACAAACCCGCTACGGAGCGCAAGTAAATGGGAGATTGACAGATACTACCAGTCTGCGATTACAGTACGACCACGAAGATAATTTTGGCATTGCTCCCCAACCAAGATTAACAGACCCAGAAAGGTTTGCACCTCTGAATGACCCCATCCCTGGTAGCCAAGTTGATAACTCCCTGACGACGATGATGGCAGGGATTCAGCAACGTTTAGGTAAGGCGAATTTTGATGTTGATTGGATTCACCGCGATCGCACAGATAGAATTAGTGGCAGTAACTTAAATGGAACTTCCCAACAATTAAGATCGCGTTTCACCTATCCTCTGGCTAATAACCTCACATTTTTAGCCCAAAATGAACTCTCCCTATCTAATCAAAAAGATGGTGTCTATCCAGACCGGACTGTGGTAGGTCTCAACTGGCAAGCTATCCAAGGTGTAAATGTCAGTCTTACCCAACAGTTTTTGAGTGGAGGTCAGTATAGCGGTAATTCCATCACCAGCTTAAATGTCAATGGTGAACACAAAATAGGCTCAGATACCACCATCACAGGTCGTTATTCCATCGTCGGTGGTGCAAATGAAATGACTAGCCAAGGGGCTATTGGTTTAAATAACCGTTGGGCAATTCTCCCCGGTTTACGCTTGAATTTAGCTTATGAACACGTTTTTGGTAACTTCTTTGGCCGCAATGCCACAGGTCAACAATATGCCCAACCTTATGCCTTTGGTCAAGCGGCATCTTCGATGAGCTTTGATGGCGGTGATAGCTACAGTGCAGGTTTGGAATATACTGATAACCCCAATTTTAAAGCCAGTGCGCGGTATGAGTTTCGGGACTCTTCCAGTGGTAGTAATACGGTGATATCGGCAGCAGCAACTGGGAAAATTTCTACAGCTTTGACGGCTTTGGTCCGCTATCAACAAGCTAATTCAGCTAATCAAACTTTGGTGGGACTAGGAGATACAGTCAACCTGAAAGTCGGTTTAGCTTATCGTGACCCCAGAAATGATAAGTTCAATGCTTTATTGCGTTATGAATATCGCCAAAATCCCGCAACTATTCCTGATACTTTGCTCTTAGGAAGTGGGACAAGTTCTCAAGACCATACCTTTGCCACAGAAGCCATTTATGCACCTAATTGGCAATGGGAATTTTATGGTAAATATGCCTTGCGTAACAGCACTTCTTATCTAGCTAAGGATTTGGTTGGCACAAGTACAGTAAACTTAGGACAATTACGGGCTACTTATCGTCTTGGTTATAACATGGATTTAGTCGGTGAAGGTCGGGTAATTACTCAAGGTAACTACACAGAAACAGGCTTTTTGATTGAAGCTGGTTATTATCTCACTGCTAATTTGCGTCTCTCCGCTGGATACGCTTTTGGTCAAGTTGATGACCGTGATTTTTCTGGGACTCGTTCCGCAGGTGGTCCTTATTTGGGTTTAACTCTGAAACTGAACGAACTATTTGATGGCTTTGGCTTACAAAAAGTTGCTCCACCACAGCAACAAGAATCTTTAGTCAAAAAGTGATTGGTGAATAGTAACAAATGAAAACTAAATTAATAACAAATTATCCAATATTTTATGATTATGAGTAAACATCACAAACCACACACTACAGAACATAGAAAAATAACCGGCTATATTCCTGTTAAAATCCTGCTGTTTATTATTCCTATTAGCTGTTATCTTAACTCTCCTGCATCTGCTTTTGCCCAAACTCCACAATCAGGAATTAAAGTAGTTGTTAATAGTAATGAAGATGGGGCAATTACAGCCGATGAAAAATTAACTTTGCGGGAAGCGATCGCTCTCGTTAATGGTAGTTTAAAAATAGCAGAATTAAGTAATATTGAAAAAGCCCAAGTTTTCAATATTTCAGAACCCTATTCCCGTCTAGAATTTAATTTACCTCCACAACAAACTACTATTTATCTTCAGGAATTATTACCACCAATCACAAAACCAGGCTTGGTAATTGATGGCACAACCCAACCCGGTTATGATGGGAAGACATCACCCACAGCAGAAATCAATATTCCCCGGCCTGTTGTCAGTATTACCTCTGCACCGAATACAGAAGTATTTCGCGGTTTGACAATTCTGGCAGATCAAGTAACAATTCGTGGTTTAAGTCTCTACGGTTTTACATCCTATCACCGAGATACAGCCAGCACACCACCCGCAGATATTTTCATTAGCGATCGCTTTTATTTACCCCACACTACCAAAATTTCCCCCATTTTCGGTAAACTACCCAATGATGACCAACCAAGTAACCCACCCCAAAATGTCGTCATTGAAAATAACTGGTTGGGAATTACCCCAGATGAAAAAGTACCTAATATTACCTCAGCCTTTGGTATATCTGTATTTAATGCTGTCAATATAAATATTCGCCGCAATCGTATTTCCTTTCATGATGGTAGCGGCATTATTACCAGTAGAAAAGCTGAAAAAATGCAAATATCAGAAAATTTGATTATTGGTAATGGTATGGCTGGAATACCAGATGCTATCCGTTTAGAAGGAATGATTAATCAATCGGAAATTCGCTCAAATTTGATTTGCGCTAACGATGGTAGTGGTATTTATGCCTTTAAACCAGAAGGTTCTACACGCATAATTAACAATCAAATTAAATTTAATGGCCGCAGATTTAGAAAAGCTGCGGTTTATTTGATGGGTAATGATCATCAAGTAAATAATAACAAAATTAGTGATCAAGCCGGGGCAGGAGTAGTAATTACATCCTATCCCCAGAGTCACAGAAATATGATCCAAAATAATCTGTTTTCTGGATTAGAAGGATTAAGTATTGATTTGAATGCTGATCATAATGTGGGAGTCAAAGACTTTCAAAATGGTGATGGTCCCAACCCTCAGCGTAACTCCCCCAACCGCAAATTAGATACAGCTAATGCGGCTATTAATAGCCCGCAATTTTTAAGCAATGAATTTTTCTTTGGCATAAATTCTACTGTTGGTATTGACGGAATTACAGAACCAAATTCTCAAGTTGATATTTATCGAATTAGTGGTCAGGAAGGATATGGTTTTTTAAGTGAACCGATAGGAACTACAAAAGCCGATAATCAAGGCAAATTTGCCATGAATTTAAGTAACTTACAGCCAGGAGATAGAATTAGTGCGATCGCCACTCTTCCCAAATATGGAACTTCTGAACCCGCCTATCCTGCTTTAATTCGTGCCATTAATTCAGACCAAAATAGTACCCCCAAACCACAAATTCCTAATCATCATAATTCCCCTCAATGTGTCACAAAACCTATTCCAGAAATTACCCCAGAACCACCAACAGAACCAATTACCCTCAAAGTTCCTAGCAATATTCACTTTGCTTTAGATCAGTATAATATTAGCCCAGCTAGTGCGAAACTCTTAAATACAATTGCTCAAGTTTTACGTGACAATCCCTCAATCATCATCGAAATTCATGGTCATACAGATAAAAGAGCCAGCGATGAATACAACATTAAATTAGCAGAAAGTCGTGCTAACTCTGCCAGAAATTATCTCAGCCGTCAAGGTGTTTCCCCAGCAAGAATGACCATTCGTTCCTACGGAGAAACCCAACTATTAACCGCTGGTAGTAGAAAACTAGATCATGCTCGCAACCGTCGCGTGCAATTCATTTTCAAAGATTTTCGAGGACTTGAAGTAATTGTTCAAGAAACAGATTTGCAGTTAGAGTAAAAAACTTGATTGCTCATTCCCTATTGCCTACATTAATAATTAAACATCATTGAATAACTACTAACAAGATCATGAATAAAAATCAAACTAACAAAAAATCATTTCCCAAATTACAATATTCTAAAATCTTAGCTACCAGCACAGCCATCTGTCTGGCTATTTTAACTGGTGGAATACAATCAGCCCAGGCAGAAGGTAGCCGCAATTTATATCCTACTAGTAGCCCAGCTAATGCCCGGAGAGCTAACTTAGAATGGCGAAATGAGTTGAGTGGTAACTTAATTCGCCGACGCACCTTATTAAAAGTATATGCCAACGCCGGGGAATACATTTTAATGGGTTCTAGTGCAGTCGGAATTAATAATGGAGATATTTATGTTTATAATCCTGGTTTAGTTACTGGTCAAGTGGGTAGCGAAAGCTTTCCCGCGACCCCAACTTTTCAATGTACTTCGCAAACAGGAACAGGCTGGATTAGTAGTAGAACCCAAGAACTAGCCGGACCACAAAATATCACTGGAACTGGTAACACCACAGGATATGTACCTTGTTATTATCAAGCACCAACCACAGGAGTTTATGATGTAGTCGTTTTTGGTCCAGCAGGATTTAATGTTAGTGGTGATGGAAGTGTAACAAATGAAATCAACTTAACAAGTGCTACTAACTTTGACAGCACACAAGGAAGCAGTGTTGCGGCTTGGGATGTTACCGTTCGTAGTGATACTAACTCGACTACAGACCTGACAGGTAGATTATTTGCCTATTATTTAACTTTATTTACAGGCAATGGTGCTAGACCTATTTACGTAACTGTTTATCCTGTGACTAATGATGGTTATATATATAGATCGGAAATCCGTGGTTTAGACCCTAACGGTTTTATTCTCTATGGTAATGAAGTCGGTTTTTTTGATAGTGATGGTCAAAGTACCTTATATCATAATATTGTAGGTACTGATGGTAACGTTTCTAACCCTCAAGGTGGTACACAACTTTCTCGTCCTCAATTTCCCACATTTTTCAATCAACCTAACATTATTGCATTAGGTTCAGTTAACCGTTATGACCGTTCTGGTAATTCATCGGGTGTAGGGATTACCACTATACCTACTATTCCCGAAGTCAAAAATGCTAGTTTTACTGGTTCGCTGTTTGGTAATACCTCTAAATTCGGCAATGGCGGTACTTTTACTTTCGACAGCACTGTCGCAGGTACTTACGAAATTGTGATCAAGGGTAGTGGTAGTACAGATTTTGACCCGACCAATCCCAAAAATCGGGTTTTACGCAACTATATGGACACTTCTGGTCTAAAAAATGTAGCTTGGGATGGTAAAGATAATGCGGGTAATTTGTTTCCGGTCGGTTCAGATTATGAGTATAACATCAGAGTTAGAGCCGGGGAATATCACTTCCCCGTGTTAGATGGAGAAAATAATGCTTCTGGTGGTCCAACTGTCACCCTGCTTAACCCTCCTGTTGGCTATCCTGGTGATTTACCTGGCTTTGGAGTCACAACAGGTTTTTACGATGACCGAGTATATAAAACTAAAGGTGGGGTAATTGTTTATATAGGGGCAACACAAACCGATATTGATAATAATAGCCCTCTGTGCGGTACGAACCCACCAACAATTCCGTTTAGTAATCAAATTACAGGTTTTGATACTACAACTAATCAGCGTGCCTTTGGTGCCAATGATGGTAGTGGCAATACCAACATTGTCTGTACTGGTTCATTTGGAGACACCAAAGGATTAGACCAATGGACTTTCTTTCCTAGTGTAGCTGCCACTGGTAATTTGAATATTCTTACCTTTAGTCCAAAACTGGTATTAGTTAAACGCATTACAGCTATTAATAATGTACCTATTAATACTGTTGTAGATGGTCGGAGTGATGTACCCAATACAGCCAGTAATTATGTAGCAGCACCTAATGATGTGGATGATAATGATCCTAAATGGCCAGCTGGTTATTTGAAAGGACAGATTAACGCCGGGGTAGTTAAACCAGGAGATGAGATAGAATACACTATTTATTTCTTGTCTAATGGTGCAGTTAACGCCCAAAATGTGAAATTGTGCGATTTAGTCCCAGAAAATACTACTTTTCTGCCTACAGCTTTTAATACTTTGACTCCCAATGATGGGGTAAATGGTGCTGATCAGGGAATTGCTTTAGCTGTTGCTAATACTGCACCCACTGTATATTTTAGTAATTTACCAGATAGCGATCGCGGTAGTTTTTACTTAGCTGGTGATGCAACTACACCAACTTATTGTCCCAGTAGTAACACCAATGGGGCTGTAGTAATTCAAGTTAATAATGCTGGTTTACCCTTTTTACCTTATGCAACTGGTAGTGGCACACCAGCTAATTCCTATGGTTTTATCCGCTTTAAAGCTAGGGTGAAGTAATTCATATCTTGTTGTGTTGTGGCAATATTTCGATATTATCGCCAACTTTTATGGTTTTCCCCGCCTCGGAAGTAGGTAATCTGGTATTTACACTCAAAGCATAAAAATGATTAAACCTCGATGCAGCTACCCATGACGGCATAGTTGCCTGACGTTGTTGTACAAATATTTTTTGAAAGTTAGGGTAAGTTTCACCCAAGCAAGAATCCCGCGTCGGGACTACACAACGTTGACAGGGGTTAACTCCCAAAAACTTCACATCTCCCACTTGAAATGATACAGGTTCTCCACTGTCTGTAAACAGCCTATCTTCCCAAAACGCTGGTACACCACCAATCTCAATATTGGCACGCAGCCGGCGGCGCATTTCCTCTACACTCATATCAGGAAACCAAGAAGCTACTTCTGTCAAAGTTGCTGTACTAATTACCGTTGCACCTGGTGAGTTTGTATCATCAGGAAAACCCATATTAGTGTTTTGCTTTAATTTGACAGCAAAGCCAAAAAAATTACTTAATCTTGCTGCTAGTTGTTCCTGTTCTTGATCGAGATCAAAAACTGCGTATGAGTTACTACCAGGAAGTTGCAGCTGTATCACTCTTTCTGTTAGAGAAAAATTGGCACGCAAGAAATGAATTTTCTTGTAGCGTTTAGCATTGACAAATTTATCCTGGTCTTCAAAAATGGCAAACTCGCGGTCATACTGAAGTGCGCCACTCGATAAAATTGTGGCCTTTTCTACTTCCACACCATCGAGTGACTTAATCGGATATAACAAAATCTTTCCTAGATAGGGCATTTAAAAAAATTCAAAATCAGCTGGTGGACATTTCACAAAAATCCGCTAATCACTGACAATTATTCAACCGGAGATGATATAACCTGCTACCGCTATAACCTCAGACTATAGCGGTAGAATTTTTTAAGGTTTTGTAGGTGGATACAAAGGAGTTTGATCAAGACCGCCAATTTTATTCAGAGGCCAGAAACGAATGACAGCACGACCAATAATATTTTTCCGTGGTACTAAACCCCAACAGCGCCCATCATAACTGCTATTACGATTGTCACCTAAGACTAAATATGCGTCAGGGGGTATGGTTTCTGGTTTAGCCAAGAAAGGGGGTTGTGGTCCTGATTGGCAAACATCAACAACTGTACTCACAGTAGGGGATAAATATTTCTCTTCAGGAAGAGGATTGTTATTAATATAGACTTTGCCATCCTTAATTTCTATTTTTTCTCCAGGTAAACCTATAATTCGTTTAATAAAGGCATCGTTGTATTGTTCTTTTTTTAGCTCATCCGTAGGTGAAAATACAACAATATCCCCCCGTTCTGGGTTAGCAAATTTATACTTCACCTTATCGACAATTATTTTGTCTGCCTTCCACTGGTCTTGTACACCATGCAGCGTCGGTTCCATTGAACCTGTCGGAATCCAGCGTGCTTCGGCGACAAGGGTACGAATTCCCAGGGCAAGAAAGACGCTCAAGATAACCGTTTTACCTAGCTCGACGATCCAGGAATTATCAGGTTGTTGGCTAGAGTTTTTATCAGGCACTTGATTTTGCATGAAATTACTTAAATTTTAAGGTAAGAGGCAATTACTGGACTGATCGGGGGAAACTTTATTTATTATCTTAACTAGAGAAGGGAGTTTTCCGTCTCAAGATGGGGTTTGGAGAACCTCTTTTATCAGCATAAGTTATTTTTTTAACACACAGCATCAGCAACAGCAGAAGTCAGGAGTCAAGAGTCAGGAGTCAAGAGTCAGGAGTAAAAGCCTCTTGTGGCATAGCTTTGTGATAAAATTTTGTACATCACGTACCTGCAATATGCTGTAAAACAGATAACTAATAGCTGATAACTGATAACCGATAAATCTATGTCATCTCCAAAAAGTTTACTGATTCGCCAAGCACGTCTAATTTTACCCAATGGGGAGTTAATGATTGGGGATGTGCTGACGCAAGGGGGGCAAATAGTTGAGGTTTCCTCAGAAATAGCTGCTACTACACCAACTCAAGAAATTGACGCACAAGGGTTAACTTTGTTGCCTGGAGTTATTGATCCCCAGGTGCATTTCCGAGAACCAGGATTAGAACACAAGGAAGACTTGTTTACTGCTAGTTGTGCTTGTGCTAAAGGGGGAGTCACCTCCTTTCTGGAAATGCCGAATACAAGACCTTTAACAACCAGCCAGTTAGCCTTGGATGACAAACTACAAAGGGCTGCCAATAAGTGCTTAGTTAATTATGGCTTTTTTATTGGGGCAACGGCCGATAATTTAACAGAATTACTTTCAGCGCGTCCGACACCGGGAATTAAGATTTTTATGGGGTCAATGCACGGTCAGTTGCTAATTGACCAAGAAGATTTATTGGAGAGAATTTTTGCTCAAGGAAGCCGCTTAATTGCTGTTCATGCCGAAGATCAAGAGAGAATTAACCAACGACGACAGGAGTTTGCTGGTATTCATGATCCGGCTGTTCATTCCCAAATTCAAGATCATCAAGCTGCTTTGAATGCGACGCAGTTAGCATTAAAGCTTTCTAAAAAATATCAACGTCGGTTACATATTCTGCATATGTCAACGGCCCAAGAAGCTGAGTTACTGCGTGAGGATAAACCAAGTTGGGTGACAGCGGAAGTGACACCACAACATTTGTTGTTAAATACCAGTGCATATCAAACTATTGGCACATTAGCGCAGATGAACCCACCTTTGCGATCGCCTCATGATAATGAAGTGCTTTGGCAAGCTTTACGGGATGGTGTCATTGATTTTATCGCCACCGACCACGCACCACACACTTTAGAAGAAAAAGGGCAAACTTACCCTAACACCCCTTCAGGAATGCCCGGTGTAGAAACTGCCCTACCTTTAATGTTAACTGCGGCAATGGACGGAAAATGAACTATTGCCCAAGTTGCTAACTGGATGTCTAAGACAGTGGCTACCGCTTATGGTATTCCCAACAAGGGAGAAATTACCCCTGGTTACGATGCGGATTTAGTTTTAGTAGACTTAAATACCTACCGTCAGGTTAAGCGAGAAGAAGTTTTAAGCAAATGTGGATGGAGTCCCTTTGAAGGTTGGAATTTAACTGGCTGGCCTGTAACAACCATTGTCGGTGGTGAAATTGTCTATGACAAAGGGCAGGTCAAACCGCAAATTCGCGGTAAAGCATTAACATTCTTGTAGAAAATCTAACGTACAATTTACAGGAATAATTTCCGCTTGACGAGTGCCATTTTCACTATAGTTTAAACATATCTGTAAATAACTATTTGGTAAATAAGGCATTCGTTCCGCCCATTCAATAGCGACAATTCCCGGTATCACTTCCCAACCTTCCCAGTAACTTTCTAAATTCAAGCCTGTCACTTCTTGAGGTTCTAGACGATACAAATCTAGATGGTAAAGGGGGATGCGTCCTTCTGTGTATTCATTAATGAGGGTAAAAGTAGGACTGACTATAGATTCAGTAATACCCAAACCCTTACCAATTCCTTGCACTAAAGTAGTTTTACCCGCACCTAAATCACCTTCTAGTAAAATCACACTGCCAGCAGTCAGGTTTTCTCCAAGAGTAATACCTAACTGCTGTGTTGCTTTTGTATCAGGAAGGAAAATCTTAGTCATTAGTCATTAGTTATTAGTCATTGGTCATTGGGTTATTAATCTTCCCCTGCACCCTGCCCTTACTTCCCATGCTGCGCTCCACTGTACCATTTCAATAAAACCTTAGCTAGTTTTTGTGGGTCATGGCGGACAAAACCGGTTTCATCTTCATACAAGATATTAGAGGGGACAATTCGCCGTCCTAGCTTGATGACTGCTTCTCGGTCTAAGAAAACGGGATGAGAATTTTGTTGGGCGTAGCGGATGAGGGCTTGGGCTGATGGAGTTTTTTTATGTACTAATACGGCATCGAACAGCTTTCTCTCACAGCAAGCGTTATCAATGGCGTGGATGTGTTCAGCAACGGTATATCCTTCTGTTTCTCCCGGTTGGGTCATAATATTGCAGATATAAATTCGGGGTATTTTAGTGGCTGCGATCGCATCGGCAATTTCTGGTACTAACAAATTAGGGATTAAGCTAGTATACAGACTGCCAGGACCAATAATAATGTAATCAGCTTCGTTAATTGCCTTAATCGCTGCGGGTAAAGCGGGTGGATTTTCAGGAATACAGCCAATTTTGGTAATTTTTCCCCCGGCTTTGGGAATACTAGACTCACCCTCAATACGGCGGCCATCTTCTAATTCTGCCCAGAGACGAACATCACTAAGGGTTGCTGGTAAAACTTGTCCTCTCACAGCCAGAACTTTGGAACTAGCTGCCACAGCCCTTTCCAAATCTCCAGTAATATCAGTCATGGCAGTTAAAAACAAATTACCAAAACTGTGACCTGTCAACCCGTCCCCCGCACGAAAACGATATTGAAACAATTCTGTTAATAACTTTTCTTCATCTGCTAATGCAGCCAAGCAATTGCGAATATCCCCAGGAGGTAAAACGCCAAATTCCTGACGCAATCTGCCCGAAGAACCGCCATCATCAGCTACGGTAACAATAGCCGTAATATTAGCACTATAGGTTTTTAAGCCTCTGAGTAAAGTAGAAAGTCCAGTACCACCACCAATGACAACAATTTTTGGACCTCGGTACAAACGGCGATGTGCGAGGAGAACATCTATCAGTTCTTCTTCATCCCCTTGTGGTCTTAAAACTTGAGTAATTGAACCGACAGTACGGGATTGTCCCCACAGTAACAACAGCACACCGCAAAGTAATACTAAAGGTCCGCTGATATAGTTGGGTAGGATGTCGGTAAGGAAACCCAGCAAACCGCGAAGAAATTCTAATATCCAAAAAATTGGGGTTAGCTTAATCCAAATAGCCAACCCCAAACTTGCCAATAAAACACCCCCAACGCTGACAAAGAACCAGCGTTTTACCGATATTCCAGGGGATAACCACTTAAACCACTGGTTAACCCGATGGGAAGTGCGGCTGTGTGACTGGAGTTGTATAGCATTGAGGGCTTGTCTGAGAAAACCGATTGACATACCTAATAGGGAACTGTGGTACAAACAATGTTTAACAGAAAATGTACACTACCTGGTCCAAAGACCAAGGGTGAAATCAATTCAAAATTTCAACAGGGTACAAGGATGAAAGGATGATCAGGATGAAGCAGAAAAAACCTTTACCCAAACCTAGTTACAACTTGAAGACTGAAAACCCGGAACGGTGTTGATACGAATGTACCTCTATTTGATGGTCTGAGTTATGCACTTTGACCAAGTAAAAATGAATTTCATAGAAAATTTATCCAAAATTTATGGAAAAGAGAATTTTAGGATTAGACCCAGGATTAGCAATTGTGGGATTTGGTGCAATTACATGGCAGCAAAGTTCAGCTAAACTACAAGATACTACGGTAAAGATGCTGGATTGTGGGGTAATTCGGACTTCATCTGATATGGAGATGACACATCGGCTATGTATTTTGTTTGATGATTTACATACGCTAATGGATGAGTTTCAACCGGATTTAGTAGCTATTGAAAAATTATTCTTCTACCGGATGGCAAATACTATTGTTGTTGCACAGGCTAGAGGTGTCTTGATGTTAGTTTTGGGACAACGCAAACTTCCTTATGTGGAATTTGCACCTCCTCAAATTAAGCAAGCTCTAACGAATTATGGTAAGGCTGATAAGGCAGAAGTACAAGATGCTGTGATGCGAGAGTTAGATTTGGATGAAATTCCTAAGCCAGATGATGCGGCCGATGCTTTAGCGGTAGCATTAACAGCTTCGTTTCAGTTATAACTGTATAATTGCCAAAACTAGCTCATCTCAGAGGATGTTTTAAAAGTTGTGGCTGAGGTATCCAAAACATTATATCCTCCCAAATCCTCCTGAAAAAGGTGGAATTTAAGTAATTTATTCCCCCATTTTTAAGGGGAGTTAGGCAGGATATTGATACAACAATAGGCATTAACTGAATGCTGACTTAGATTAAGGAAATTTAATTTTAAAGTTTAATTTTTTTTGAGACACTGAATCACAAGACTGCCACATTAATTCGGCTTCAGCGTATTCTGACTAATGATTAGGATTTGCTTAATGAGAGAGGTAATTGGTAATCAACAATCACCAATCACCTCTTGGAAAATTAACAATTTTTACGCTTTTTTCAACCAGCTAAACATAGCACGTAAATCTTTACCAACTTCCTCAATAGGATGTTCAGCTTCCTGACGACGCATAGCGGTGAAACCAGGTTTACCAGCTTGGTTTTCTAACACAAATTCCCGTGCAAATTGTCCAGATTGAATTTCGCTGAGAATCTTCTTCATTTCTGCTTTAGTTTCAGCAGTAACAACTCTTGGACCACGAGTATAATCACCATATTCGGCAGTATTAGAAATACTATCGCGCATGGTAGCTAAACCACCTTCTACAACCAAGTCAACGATTAATTTGACTTCATGCAGACATTCAAAGTATGCTAATTCTGGTTGATAACCTGCTTCAACCAAAGTTTCAAAACCGGCTTTAATTAAAGCACTTAAACCACCACACAATACTGCTTGTTCACCAAACAAATCGGTTTCGGTTTCTTCGCGGAATGTTGTTTCCAGAATACCAGCACGTGTACCACCGATACCTCTAGCATAAGCCATTGCGCGATCGCGTGCCTTACCAGTAGCATCTTGATATACTGCAAATAACGCAGGTACACCTTGACCTTGTTCATAGGTCCGACGGACTAAATGGCCAGGTCCTTTGGGTGCTACCATCACCACATCAACGTCAGCAGGGGGAACAACCTGTGCAAAGTGGATATTAAAACCATGTGCAAAGGCTAAAACATTTCCCGCTTCTAAATTGGGTTCAATCTCGTTTTTGTAAATAGTTTTCTGCACTTCATCAGGTAACAAAATCATGATGAAGTCAGCAGCTTTAGCAGCATCAGCTACATTTTTTACAGTCAAACCAGCAGCTTCCGCTTTAGCGGTAGACTTACTGCCGGGATACAGTCCGACAATGACATTTACACCACTGTCTTTTAGATTCAGCGCGTGGGCATGACCTTGTGAACCATAACCAATAATAGCAACTGTTTTTCCCGCTAAAAGATCCAAATTAGCATCTTCATCATAATACATACGCGCCATAGAAGCATCTCCTGTTCACAAAGGTTGTTATAAAATTGGCAGATTTATGATTGTACCGCAAATTGGGGACTGGGGATTGGGAACTGGGGACTTGGGAACTGGGAATAGAAGAAAGAAAGTTATTCTCCTCTGCTCCTCTGTTCTCTTTTCTGTCCCCTGTCACCTGTAACCTGTCTTATTCGCTACTTTAATTTTTTTTTAAGAAGTTCAAGATAAACAGAAAAAAATGTGACAATTTTGATACAAAAGTGTTAAGAATAGTTACAGCACCTGTAATACAAGGAAACATTTCTTATGGTTGATTTACATGACAATAACCCACCACATCAGGTAGTTATCATTGGTGGTGGCTTTGGTGGACTATATGCAGCAAAAGCTTTATCCAAGGCTAATGTCAATGTGACGCTAATAGATAAACGCAACTTCCATCTATTTCAACCACTTCTGTACCAAGTAGCTACAGGTGCTTTGTCTCCAGCGGATATTTCTTCACCATTGCGTTCTGTCCTCAGCAAGAGCAAAAATACATCAGTATTGTTGGGTGAAGTGAATGATATTGACCCCACAGAACAAAAGGTCATGGTTGGTGATCAAGCCGTACCTTATGATACCTTAATTGTGGCTACAGGTGCGAAGCACTCTTATTTTGGTAAGGATAACTGGGAAGAATTTGCACCTGGTTTGAAGACTGTAGAAGATGCAATTGAAATGCGTCGGCGGATTTTTATGGCCTTTGAAGCAGCAGAAAAGGAAACTGATCCGGTAAAACGTCAGGCTTTATTAACTTTTGTAATTGTCGGTGGTGGTCCAACTGGGGTAGAATTGGCGGGTGCGATCGCCGAATTAGCAACCAAAACCCTCAAAGAAGACTTCCGCAAAATTGACACCTCAGAAACCAGAGTTTTACTGTTAGAAGGTTTAGATCGAGTTCTTCCTCCCTTCGCACCGGAATTATCCCAAACAGCGGAAGCATCATTAAAAGCTTTGGGTGTTGATGTGCAAACCAAAACCTTAGTAACACATATTGAAAATGATATTGTTACGATCAAACAAGGTGATGATGTTAAAGAAATTGCTGCTAAAACTGTATTATGGGCAGCGGGTGTAAAAGCCTCAGCAATGGGAAAAATTTTGACAGAAAAAACTGGAGTTGAGAGCGATCGCGCAGGTCGTGTTATCGTTGAACCAGACCTAAGTATTAAAGGACATCCCAACATTTTTGTAGTTGGTGACTTAGCAAATTTTGCCCATCAAAATGATAAACCCTTACCTGGTGTTGCACCAGTAGCGATGCAAGAAGGGGAATATGTAGCCAAACTAATTCAAAAGCGCCTGAAAGGTGAAACATTACCACAATTTAATTATGTGGATAGAGGTAGTTTAGCAATGATTGGGCAACACGCCGCAGTTGTTGACTTAGGGTTTATCAAACTAAGAGGTTTCTTTGCTTGGTTCTTCTGGTTATTTGTTCATATCTACTTCCTAATTGAATTTGATAACAAATTAGTTGTCATGATTCAATGGTTGTGGAGTTATTTTACCCGCAATCGTGGCGCGAGATTAATTACAGGAAAAGAAATTGTGAAACCTGTACCAGTGGAAAGTAATGAACATTATCAGCCGGCGAAAACTAGACAACCACTAAATGTATAGTTCACTCGTTCCCAGTCTCCGACTGGGAATGCTATTTAGGAGGCTCTGCCTCCCAAAATACCATAATAAAAACTCTGCCTCCCATAATAACTTGAAATCAAAAACTTATGTATCCCAAATTTACTAATAATCGTTAATTCTACGATGTATAACTTCTGCCTCCCATATTAAAATCAAATCACCACATCTACCAAATTAAATGAAACAATGGGACGCAGCAGGTATCATGTATTAGGGAATCAACCACATTTTATCACCAGCACAATAGTTAATTGGATGCCATTATTTGGACAAACTGAACTTGTGCAAATTATCATAGATTCCCTCAACTTTCTGCAACGACAGCAGCGTTTGACATTGTATGGTTACGTCATCATGGAAAATCATCTTCATCTTATTGCTGCGGCTGCAAACTTATCCAAAGAAATAGGAAATTTTAAATCATTTACTGCCCGTTCTATTATTGATTTACTGCATAAAAATAAAGCTGAATATATACTTGGTCAATTGGAATTTTATAAGTTAAGACATAAGATTAAACAAGATTATCAACTGTGGCAAGAAGGTTTTCATCCCCAGGCGATTTTAGATGAGGAAATTTTTAGGCAGAAATTAGAGTATATGCACAATAATCCTGTGAGACGTGGGTATGTTGATGATCCGGTTCATTGGCGTTATTCTAGTTATCGTAATTATATGGAATTACCGAGTTTATTAGAGGTGGAATTGATTGATTTTTGAAAGGTTGAGTCGGAGACTCATGATCGCATTCCCAGTCAGAGACTGGGAACGAGTAAAAATTAGGTTTTTTGTTCAATACTATTGCCAATTTTTCAAAATAGGTCTGAAACCCAATAAAATCGTGACGATATCAATAGGGTTTCAGGGTTTTGGCTACAGTATTGTTGTTGGATTTTATTAATGGAACATAGAAGCAACTATCGCTCCTGCATTGTTGATAGACTCCATTGTATTTCGCACTGACTCATTTATTCTGTCCATTGGGGTGGAATTGTGCAACATTTGTGGTGAACTTGCCAGTTGTGCGTAAACACCCAATAAAAAATCAGGGTCAATAACTGGTATTCCATTAGTTTGAAAATAAGCATTTCTGGTGACAACTAAAACTGGTTGACCTTGATACAGGACAAAAGGAGGGTTGAGGCAAGAAATGTTATAAGGACTGTGTATACCGCATACACCACCATACATCCCAACAGAGTTACGGATACTATAAATTCCTTGATAACCACCGTATATTCCATGAAGATTATTTATAGAATTTGGATCATGTTGGTTACTTGACAATAATCCGAGACATACATTATCAGCACTCCATAACTGAGCCATGCCATTAATTGCTATGAGAAATTCTAAGATTGACATTGTTTTTACTGGTATAATTAGTTTTTCAAGACTATACTAATTAAAGCATAAATACATTCTCTAAGTATCCATGATTTCACGTAAAGCAGCTAATTTTATAATTCGTCACCTTGATGCTATTGATAAAGCAGTATCAAAGCGATTAATGCGAAAACGTCCTTGGTTTGAAACTGCATTGACTTCTTTGTTGTGCGACCTTTTAGACGGAGAAACCCAAGATGAACAAAATTTAGAATATTCACTGGAAAAACTCAATAAAGATTTAAATGAAATAGATGGACTATTAGATATAAGTTTTGCGATTGATACTCATGAATATAATCAAAATGTAGAGCATTATATTACTCAATCAGATATTGGGTTTATCCTTAATTTTGAAGATCATTTACTACAAGAAGAATCATGGAGTGCTGCATACTTGCTTCAAGCAAAACGTTTATCTCCTTTTAAGCCTGAGCATCCTATTAGATATAATGAAAAAAGTGGGTTCAACATAGATACAGAACAGATGACTAGAATATATTGTTTAAATAAAATATTGGGAGTTAATTGTATAAAGTATTTACTATATTGTCCTAGACCATCAATGCTGGATAATATTACAGAAAAAAAGCTTTCTCATCTTCGTAACCAGACCTTAGAAAACTGGACTCAATTTTTTGACAATATATTCTGGTTAGAATTTTATCAAAAATCAGAACTTTTGGAAGATAGTTTAGCTGCGGGTATTTTTGTCAATGAAATAGAAAATTTACCAACAAATTTAGGTAATGTTCATAAGTCTATATTTAAGATTTGTTTACCCTTTTCTTGGTTTATAGTTCAGCATTTTTTTGGAAGCAAATTTGATGAAGTTAAAAATTTCAAATGTTCTAATTATGACTATAGAAAAGAAGAGATGGAAAATACAAAATGGGAAAGTATTAAATGGGTACATGATATAGTTTCAGGAAAAACAGAAGCAATTGATAAGCTAGTTCAGAAATTGTCAAACATACCTGAAGACAAAAAATTTCGTTTTCTACCAAAGCATACAATTAGTTTAACAATACGCGTTGGAAATGAAGGAGATGAAATTTTAGATTGGTGATTCGATTCTTATTTAAATTTCTGAAGGATTCTGTTAACTCGTTCCCAGTCTCAGACTGGGAATGCCATCTTAGAGTCTCTGCCTCTACTGTAAATGTTTTTGTCTGAATCAGGATGTTCAGGATGATAGGACTTACAGGATGTGATTTAATATTCTCCCCAGATACCGGACTTATGGCATATCACAATTATGACAACTGTGAAACTTTTATGTTAAAATAGATAAGTATAACTTAAATTACATCAATCCTCAAAAAAGAATGAAAGGTTATATCAAAGGAAAGACAGTTATTTTACTAGAAGAATTACCAGACTCTTTTCAAGAAGGTGATGAGGTAGAAGTTTTAATTTCCACTTTAGAAAGAAATGATCACAATCTGCTAAAATTAGCTGCTGTTCCCATACATCATCAGCAAAAACAAGATCAACCAGGGTTACATTTAGGTGCAATATCAACCAGTGATGATTTTGATGAACCCTTACCTGATGAATTTTGGTTAGGAGAATCATGAAATTACTGTTTGATACTCATACTTTTATTTGGTGGGATAGTCAACCTCATAAATTATCTGCTAAAAGTTTAGCTTTATTATCTAATAGTTCTAATATCAAATTTCTTAGTATAGTTAGTATTTGGGAAATGCAAATTAAATATCAATTAGGTAAGTTATCTTTGCAACTTCCGTTAAGAGATATTATTAATGAACAAATACATAATCATAATATTGTGATTTTATCAATCACATCTGAACATATATTAGGATTAGATAATTTACCGTTACATCATAAAGATCCATTTGATAGATTATTAATTTCACAAGCAAATCTTGAAGATGCGATTTTAATTAGTTGTGATTCTGTT
This sequence comes from Nostocales cyanobacterium, assembly GCA_004293145.1. Taxonomy (GTDB): domain Bacteria; phylum Cyanobacteriota; class Cyanobacteriia; order Cyanobacteriales; family Nostocaceae; genus RDYJ01. The sequence continues at coordinate 26,585 of RDYJ01000050.1, forward strand.
TTTAATCAATATTCTGTGAAAGTTGATTGGTAATCTAGGAATCGGACTTGAATTTTTTTTGTTTTTTGTCTGAAAACTTAGATCAATCTTCAAAAATCATCCTGTTCATTCTATAATCCTGGTTATCCTGATTCTGACAAAAGACAATTTCTGAAAATCTCCAGTAATCTTCAAATACCATATTATCTTGCTACATAATAGAGATAAAAGTTGTGTCTTTAGGACTAACAATAATGTATCAAACAGATCCACCACTTTCCCCTAAAGAAACATTACCAACAATGTATGATCTTCCTAGCGAAGACCCGGAGGAGAAAGGTTTGCCAGATCAATTTCCAATTTCATTTATTACAACCACAATTACTAGCAGATACATTTCGTCCGCCTAACTATCCTAGCGACCAAATCTTTACAGCTAGTGATATGAATTTATATTATGATGGTCGTCATCCAATTTGGTATAAACGCCCAGATTGGTTTGCGGTTTTAGGTGTACCATATTTATATGACAATAGAGATTTAAGATTAAGTTATGTAGTTTGGCAAGAAGCCGTAAATCCTTACATTGTCGTTGAATTACTCTCACCGGGAACAGAAAAAGAAGACTTAGGTCAAACATTGCGAGATGTGGAAAAACCTCCTGGTAAATGGGAAGTTTACGAACAAATTTTAAGAGTACCCTATTACGCCATATTTGACCGATATAAATCTGAATTTAGAATGTTTCAGTTAACTGGCGATCGCTATACTGAAGTAACTTTATCAAATTACCGTTTTTGGATACCCAGCATAGAATTAGGTTTAGGAGTGTGGCAAGGCAGTTACAAAAATGTTAATATGCCTTGGTTACGATGGTATGATAAAGATGGTAATTGGGTGTTAACTCCCGCAGAACAAGAAAGGCAAAAAACAGAAAGATTAATTGCCCAACTCCGTGCGCTTGGTGTTGAACCTGACTTAGATTAATTTACCTACTTTCCTCTTTAATGTGTGTATTATCCCTCGTTCCCAGTCTCTGACTGGGAATGCCATTTAGAGGCTCTGCCTCACATATTTGTTCACAATAACCAGTACATTAATAAGGAGGATAGGAATAAAAAACCAATGAATGCGATCGCCTCTACCATAGCATCTATTATCAACACAGAAAACGCTGTCTTACCCTGGGAAAAACTCGAACTCAGTCAGCAACAACGCATCCAAGCAGCGATGGACACCAAAAGCCATCCCAGTTGTATCGTCTATCCCCACACTCAGGAACAACTGGCCGCAGTCATGGCCAATGCTAACCGCAATAAATGGCGTGTTCTCCCCTGCGGTAGTGGAAGTAAACTCAACTGGGGTGGTTTAGGTAAAAATATTGATATTATTATCAGTACAGAACGTATTAACCAACTCATAGAACACGCAGTAGGTGATCTAACTGTCACCGTCGAAGCAGGAATGAAATTTGGTGAAATTCAGGAAATTTTAGCCAAATCTCGGCAAACATTAGCCCTTGATCCGAGTTTTCCCCATTCTGCTACCATTGGCGGTATTGTAGCTACTGCTGATACAGGTTCTCTACGTCAACGTTATGGCGGTGTGCGTGACCAACTTTTAGGTATAACTTTTATCCGCGCTGATGGACAAATTGCCAAAGCTGGGGGAAGGGTAGTAAAAAATGTTGCTGGTTACGACTTGATGAAATTGTTCACCGGTGCTTACGGTACATTAGGAATTATCAGCCAAATCACTTTTCGAGTTTATCCTTTACCAGAAACATCCGCAACGGTGATATTAACTGGTAAAGCTGAAGCAATATCCCAAGCTGCTACCATTCTTCAAGGTTCTGAGTTAACACCAACTCAAGCAGATTTAATATCAAATCAAT